>JAYPXQ010000005.1:0-25517 GCA_038135595.1 Halieaceae bacterium | reverse complement strand
GCGTCGGTAACTACGTCGTCAGCACCTGATTCCAACGCACCCTCCATAATCGCGTCTTCATCTGCTCCGGGGGCAAACTGAATGAGTCCGGTTCTCGCAAATAAATAGGCGACCGATCCATCGGTCCCCAAATTGCCCCCACGCTTGGTAAAAGCATGACGCACTTCTGCAACGGTTCGGTTCCGATTGTCCGTCATCACCTCAACCAATACCGCCACTCCCCCCACCGCATAGCCCTCATAGGTGAGTTCTTCCATGTTGTCGGCGTCGTTGGTCCCCGCGCCACGGGCAATCGCGTTGTCGATGGTGTCACGCTTCATGTTGGCGCCGAGGGCTTTATCCACCGCAGCGCGCAAACGGGGGTTGTCTTCGACTATTGGACCTCCTGCCCTAGCGGCGACAACCAGCTCCCGGATCAACTTGGTAAAAAGCTTGCCGCGTTTGGCATCCTGCGCCGCTTTGCGGTGCTTGATATTTGCCCATTTACTGTGGCCCGCCATCGTTAATTTCTCACGCGTCCGCTTGGGGCTCTGTCCGCCTCGGTCTCAGCGAGAGCTCCTTGAGTTGCTGATCAGACACCAAACCCGGCGCTTCTGTCAGAACACACTGGGCGCTCTGGGTTTTCGGAAACGCAATGACGTCCCTGATGGAGTGCCCACCCACCATGAGCATCACCAGTCGGTCCAACCCGAACGCGAGTCCCGCATGGGGGGGCGCACCATGTCGCAACGCGCCCAACAGAAAGCCAAACTTGGCCTCTGCTTCAGCCTCGTCAATGCCCAACAATTCGAAAACGACTTTTTGCATGGATTGGTCGTGAATCCGCACAGACCCGCCACCAATTTCACTGCCGTTAAGCACCATATCGTAGGCTTGGGAGAGTGCCGATTCCGGCTCGGCTTTCAGAGCCTCGGCTGAACAAGACGGTGCGGTAAACGGATGATGCAAAGCCGTCAATCCACCGCGATCGTCGCGCTCGAACATGGGGAAATCCACAACCCACAGGGGCGCCCACCCGTCTTGAACACGATCAAGGTCCGCCGCCACCTTCAAGCGGAGCGCCCCCAAAGATTCGTTTACGACGGAGCGCTTGTCCGCCCCAAAAAACAAAATATCGCCGGCTTCTGCGCCAAGCCGATCCAGTAGCGCGGTCACTGTTGCTTCGGGCATAAACTTGATAATGGGTGACTGCAAACCATCGATTCCAGCGGAGAGGTCGTTCACCTTTATCCACGCCAATCCGCGCGCGCCGTAAACCCCGACAAACTGGGTGTAGTCGTCAATCTCTTTTCGGGAAAGGCTCGCGCCACCGGGCACTCTCAACGCCGCGACCCGGCTGTCGGGGTCCTGCGCCGGACCGCTGAATACCTTGAAATCGACCTCCGTCATCAAGTCATCAATCGAGACCAGCTGCCAATCGATGCGGAGATCAGGTTTATCAGAGCCGTAGCGCTCCATCGCGTCTGCCCAACTCATCCGCGGAAATTCACCGAGATCCACTTGCAACTGCTCCTGGAATAATTGGCGAATCATGCCTTCGGTAATGGACATGACCCCTTCAGCGTCCAGAAAGGAGGTCTCGATATCAATTTGCGTGAATTCAGGCTGTCGATCCGCCCTGAGATCTTCATCTCGGAAACAACGGGCGATCTGATAATAGCGATCAAAACCGGACACCATCAGTAGTTGCTTGAACAGCTGGGGCGACTGGGGAAGCGCAAAAAAAGCGCCAGGCTGAGTGCGACTGGGCACCAGGTAATCCCTCGCGCCTTCGGGGGTGGCCCGGGTGAGGATAGGTGTCTCGATGTCGAGAAAACCATGTTCATCTAGGTAACGCCTGATCGCGGAGGTAATGCGGGCGCGCGCGATGAGATTGCTCTGCATCTCGGGACGCCGCAAATCCATGTAGCGGTACTTCAGACGGACGTCTTCCCCGACGGCGTGGTGGGCATCCAGCGGAAAGGGCGGTGTTTGTGCGCCGCTGAGGATTTCCAGTGTTTTCCCGAGCACCTCAATGCGGCCTGATGCCATATTGGGGTTGATAGTCTCTTGGGTTCGTGCGCGCACGCGCCCAGTGATACGAAGCACATATTCACTGCGGACACTATCCGCACGCTGAAAATGCTCTTCCGTGTCGGGGTCAAAAACCACCTGCACCACGCCCTCGCGATCGCGCATATCGAGGAATATCACGCCCCCGTGATCTCGGCGTCGGTCAACCCAACCACACAATGTCACGGTTTCATCTATCAGCTTCTCGTCGACCAGGCCGCAATAATGACTGCGCATGCGTCTCTCCATCGTTATTAAGTTTTCCCGCTCAACTCGCCTTGGTGCTCTCACTTTTGGCAGGAGCGGCAGATTTTTCCGCGGGCTTCTTCGACGTTTCGCCAGATCCAGACTGACTTGAATCTTTGCTGGAGGTGTCGCTACTAGAGGCGCTGCCGCGATCTCCTGCGAGATTCTTTTTATCGCCGGTCTTGAAATCGGTCTCATACCAACCGCCCCCGGAGAGACGAAAAGATGGCGCGCTGACTTGCTTTTTTAGACTCGGTTGGTCACACATGGGACAGTCGGTCAGCGGCTCATCCGCGAGCCGCTGAATGGCTTCCAGACGGTGACCGCAGTCTCTACAACAATACTCATATATCGGCATAACAGGCCCTCCTCATGGATAGAGCCGCCTCGGCTCGGATGTTCACATGAGGTCGTTCGGAAAGTTTTACAAGGGCGCGGAGCGTACCGTAAACGCTGGTGCAGTAAAAGATGGAAAGGGTGTGAGGATTTAGCGGGCTCGATCGCAATCGCCGCGGTGGGTGGCGGCTCCCGAACGGGAGCCGCGGGAAAAAGGTCGCTTAGTTGGCGAACTCTTTCATCTTCTTCAAGGGGCGTACTTTGACCGCTGTACTCGCAGGCTTGGCCTTGAACATCGTCTCTTCCCCGGTAAAGGGATTGATGCCCTTGCGCGCTTTCACGGCCGGCTTGCGAACGGTGGTGATTTTCATCAGTCCGGGCAAAGTAAACTCGCCTGCCCCACGCTTTCCAATACTCGCTTCAATGAGTCGCTCCAGTGAACCGAGCACAGACGACACCTCCTTCTTGGAGAGACCGCTATCATCTGACAGCGCTGCGATCATTTGCGACTTGGTCATTTTTTCCTTTACCGCCTTCATTTTTGATGGCGCTTTCGGGGTAGCTTTCTTAGCCATTGAGTTAACACCTCTATCGATGGATGGTTTTGTGAGAGACAAACGGCAGCCCGCAGTCGGCGAGATTCAACACCAGTCCGACGCCCGAAACAACCCTCCTTTGGACTGTTTTTATCGATATTTCTAAGGGAAGACAATGAAGCGCCTTTCGTCACCCATGGAAATCGACTGATCAACGCCGCTGTCTGTACTGGTCTACCTTCGAACATTAGAATGTCGGTCCTGTCATTGGAGTCTGCCATGCGCGCCAGCGAGTTCTTACTATCCACCCTAAAAGAAACACCGTCCGACGCCGAGGTGATCAGCCATCAACTCATGCTCCGCGCAGGGCTCATAAGACGTGTCGCTGCGGGCATCTATAACTGGATGCCGTTGGGCCTCAGAGTCCTGCGCAAGGTAGAGCGAATTATTCGCGAGGAAATGGAGCGCGCCGGCGCACTCGAAGTGTCGATGCCGGTGGTTCAACCGGGCGAGCTGTGGGAGGAATCCGGTCGATGGGAGCTCTACGGCCCCGAGCTATGTCGCCTGAACGACCGCCACGAACGGCCTTTTTGCCTGGGACCCACTCACGAGGAGATCGTGACCCACATTGCCAGAACTGAAATCAAGAGTTATAAGCAACTCCCCGTCAATCTGTTTCAGATTCAAACCAAATTCCGTGACGAAATACGTCCCCGGTTCGGCATTATGCGCTCTCGTGAGTTCATCATGAAGGATGCCTACTCATTTCACATCGATCAGGCCTCGCAAGAAGAAACTTACTGGCGAATGCACGAGGCTTACTCAACCATCTTCTCGCGACTGGGACTGGATTTTCGTGCAGTAGAGGCTGACACCGGCGCGATTGGAGGAAACCATTCCCACGAATTCCATGTGCTGGCTGAATCGGGCGAGGACGCCATCGCCTTCTCCACGGCCAGTGACTACGCCGCTAACGTTGAACTGGCACCTGCACTGCCTGGCAAAAGTGTCGTATCAACCGAAGCGCCGGCCCCGGAACTGGAGAAATTTGCTACTCCGGGTGTGACGACAATCGACGATCTCGCAGCACGTTTTGATGTGCCAGCTGATCGCTCAGTAAAAACACTGCTCGCCAAAGGTGAGCAAGATGACCTAATCGCGCTGATCGTCCGAGGTGATCACCGATTAAACGCGATCAAAGCGGCAAAGCTACCCGGACTTTCGTCTCCACTGGCACTGGCCGATGCAGACGAAGTCAAGACCCGGCTGGGCGCAGGCTTTGGTTCGCTTGGCCCGGTAGGCATGCCGGTGCGCATCATCGTAGATCACAGCGCCGCCGCCATGCCCGACTTCGTCTGCGGCGCCAACGAGGACGGTCATCATCTGAGAGGTGCTCTGTGGCACCGTGATGTTCCGGCTTTTGAGGTGGCAGATATTCGAGAAATTATCAGTGGGGACCCCAGCCCCTGTGGCAACGGCACGCTGGAAATTCGCCGCGGTATCGAAGTCGGGCACATCTTTCAACTCGGCACCAAGTACTCTGAGGCAATGAATGCGACGGTGCTGGATGATCAAGGCCGTCAGCAGGCCATGGTCATGGGCTGTTACGGTATTGGCGTTACGCGGATTGTCGCCGCCGCTATTGAGCAAAACCACGACGATAAAGGCATTATTTGGCCAGCGGCGATGGCACCCTTTGACCTCGCGATCGTACCCTTGGGCATGGACAAGTCAGAGGCGGTGCGCAGCGCCACGGAGGCGCTCTATGCAGCCTGTAACGCCGCTGGCTTGTCAGTCTTCCTGGATGATCGACCCGAGCGCCCCGGGGTCAAATTCGCAGAAATGGAGTTGTTGGGAATGCCTGTCCGAGCAACCATTGGCGAGCGCTCTCTGGCCGAGGGTCAGCTCGAAATCACGCGGCGCTCAGACGGCAAAACGGAATTGGTTGCCCCCGACGCCGCCTTGGATCAAATCCGACAATTCTTGCAGGACCGATAAACAAAAGTAGGGCTGCATCGTGGCCTCGCCAGCCGCATTCCGTAACCCCTCACGTCAATCTGATGGTCTAGTGGCGTGACCGGGAAAACGCAGGTGCGCTCGGAACCGTGCAACCCATCAGTCCGCTGCAAACCTGCTCTGGGAAAAGTCCACACATGGTGTAAAAACCGCTGGTAACGCGTGTGCTCCGACTGGTGAGAACACCATTACGTGGGTAGAATCCGGAAGCTCTTCAAAGAGAATTATCATGCACCCGGAAGCAAAAAAACTGCTGGCCGAGTATCCCGACATAGAAATGGTAGAGGCGCTGATTACCGACTGTAATGGCGCCGCTCGGGGTAAATGGTTGCCAGTAGATAAACTGTCTTCACTACTCACTGAGGGCATCAAGTTGCCCGAGTCAGCCGTTGCACAAGATATGTGGGGGCGGGATGTGCCCAGCATTTGCCTCGAAAATGGGGACATCGACGGCTGGTGTCGCGTGGTTGAGGGCTCTCTTGCCCCGTCGCTCAGCGCCAGAGGGATCGATCAGGCACAGGTTGTCCTCACCATGTTCAGAGAGGACGGCGCGCCCTCTTTTTGGGACCCTCGTCAGGTGTTGACCAAAGTCGTCGCGGCGCTGGCTGACCGGGGTCTTTATCCGCGTGTTGCGATCGAACTGGAGTTCAACCTTTTCAATCGCCCCGCCGACGGGCAGTCACTGCGGGAGGCGCTGCCGGAGGAGTCACTCACCGGTGGCAATCTCTATGGACTGGGTGCGCTGGACGAACATGCCGAATTACTTGAAGTGCTGAGAGAGACTTTTGCTGTTCAACACCTACCTTACGAGGGCGTTCTCAAAGAGGCAGCGCCTGCGCAGTATGAAATTAATGTAGCCTACTCTGACGACGCGCTCTCATACTGCGATCAGGTCGTGCGCATGCAGCGTGGCATCAGTGCGGTAGCCGCCCGCTACGAAACGATGGCAAGCTTTATGCCCAAGCCTATGGAAAATCAGGCCGGCAATGGCATGCACATGCATTGCAGCCTGCTCGATAAATCGGGCAATAATGTCTTTGATAGCGGTACGCTAGAAGGCACGCCATTGCTGCATCAGGCCGTCGCCGGCTGCATCGCACTCATGCCAGATACGCAGCTAATTTTTGCGCCGAGCTACAATGCGTACCGCCGTTTCCAACCCGGAAACCACGCTCCCACACAACCCAACTGGGGGTATGACAACAGAACAACGGCGCTCAGAATCCCTGCCAGTCCCAGTGCTGCAACGCGGATAGAGCATCGCGTGGCTGGGGCCGATAGCAACCCCTATCTCGCTATTGCGGCTCTGTTAGCCGGCATTTTGATGGGGCTGGAAAAGGGCATGAAAGCCCCCCCACCGATTGCGGGCAATGCCTGGACAGACGATGTCGATAACAGTTACCTGCCAAGCCATATGGCGGACGCAATTCATCGGTTCTCTCAGTCGCGGGATGTGCGGCATTATCTGAGCGCACCCTTCCAGAAAGCATTCGCCGAGCTGAAGCAACAGGAGCTTGCGGAATTCGAGCGACGCGTCACCGATTTTGAACTAGAGACCTACCTCTCTGCGTAATAATCGCTGACACAAGTGATTACCACTTCCCCACCCTGTAACGGAGTGACACATGAGCACTGCCCACGACTTCTCGGCAACACTGGCTAACGGCGAAGAAACCTCACTGACTCAATTTCGAGGGCAGGTTTTGTTGATCGTCAATACCGCCTCAAAGTGCGGTTTCACCCCGCAGTACACCGGGCTTGAGTCACTGCAGCAACAGTATGGAACACGGGGTTTTTCGGTCCTTGCCTTCCCATGTAATCAGTTCGGCGCGCAGGAACCCGGGACTGAGAGGGAAATTCAGTCGTTCTGCGAGATGAACTACCAAACCACTTTTCCGCTGTTCAGCAAAATCGAAGTTAACGGAGCAGCCAGTCACCCTCTGTTTACGCACCTTAAAGAGCAGGCGCCCGGGGTACTGGGCAGCAAGCGGATCAAGTGGAATTTCACTAAATTTCTGGTCAACCAACAGGGCGAGGTGGTCAAGCGCTATGCCCCGTCAACCAAACCCGAGGCCATTGCTGCGGACATCGAAGCCTTGCTCTGACGGCGCTCAGTGTTCTCGGGTTTCGCGAAAGCGAATATCCGGCCAGCGCTCTTCCATTAAAGAGAGATTAACGCGGGTGGGCGCTAGATAAGTGAGGTAGCCACCCCCGTCTTCGGACAGGTGCTCTGCGGCTTTTTTGCGAAACTCCTCAAGCTTGCGAGCATCCGCCGCCTCCACCCACCTCGCGGTGTACACGTTAATGGGCTCGTAGAGGGCCTCTACCTTGTACTCATCGGCCAGTCGATAAGCCACGACATCAAACTGGAGTTGTCCAACAGCACCGACAATCAGGTCGCTGCTGTTGAGCGGCGAAAATACCTGGGTCGATCCCTCCTCAGACAATTGTTGCAGTCCCTTCTGCAGCGCCTTGGCTTTCATTGGGTCTTTGAGTCTGATGCGACGAAACAGCTCGGGCGCGAAATGGGGAATACCGGTAAAGCGGATCGCTTCGCCCGTGGTGAAGGTGTCGCCGATCTGTATCGTGCCGTGATTATGAAGACCAATAATGTCCCCGGCGACTGCAGACTCTACCAAGGTCCGATCGCCTGCACGGAAAGTCACGGCATCAGCAATGCGGACGTCTTTTTCAATGCGGACATGACGCATCTTCATGCCCTTTTCATAGCGGCCGGAGCAAATGCGCATGAAGGCGATGCGATCTCGGTGCTTGGGATCCATATTTGCCTGAATCTTGAAGACAAAACCCGTGAAGTCCGACTGCGATGCTTCAACTACGCGCTCGGTCGATGCCCTGGGTTGGGGCGCAGGTGCCCATTCGACAAAATCATTCAGCATTTCGCGAACGCCAAAGTTGCCCAATGCGGTACCGAAAAACACTGGCGTCAGCTGTCCACTCAGGAAGGCGGCCAGATCAAATTCGTGTGACGCCCCTCGAACCAACTCTATCTCCTCAACAAACGCGTCGTAGTCCTCACCCAGCAGCGCGCGGGCCGGTTCTGACTCCAGCCCGTCAATCAATTTTTCATCTGCCAGCACGGCGCCCTCGCCGGGACTGAAACAGTGCAACGTATCGGTGTAAAGGTTGTAAACACCCTTGAACTCTCGCCCCATCCCTATCGGCCAATTAATGGGAGCGCCCGCTATGCCGAGGACTTCCTCCACCTCATCAACCAACTCAACGGGGTCACGAATGTCACGGTCCAGCTTATTGACGAAGGTCAGAATAGGCGTATCGCGCAACCGACATACGTTCATCAGTTTGATCGTTCGATCCTCAACGCCTTTGGCACCATCGATTACCATCAGCGCAGAATCCACGGCCGTCAGCGTGCGATAGGTATCCTCGGAAAAGTCCTCGTGGCCAGGGGTATCAAGCAAATTGACCCAGCGGTTACGGTAGGGAAACTGCATAACCGATGAGGTCACAGAAATACCGCGCTCCTGCTCCAGCGACATCCAATCGGAAGTCGCGTGCGGCCCCCTTTTGCCTTTGACCGACCCGGCTACCTGGATGGCCTGCCCCAGCAACAGCAATTTCTCTGTCATCGTTGTCTTGCCCGCGTCGGGGTGAGAAATGATGGCAAAAGTGCGGCGTGAATCGATATCGCGCTGTAAGTCAGACATGGTGGCTCCCAAAAGGACGCCGGATTATGCCAGCCAATTCAGAGATCGTCAGGCCTCTGGATGCAATACCTGCTCAAGGTGATGAAGCAGTCGCTCTCCAAGGTCCGAAAAGTCCACCGCTTGATCCGCGCCCAGCTCACGCGCTACCGATGTCACCTCCAGTCCTTCGTAGCCGCAAGGATTGATGCCCCGGAATGGGGCCAGATCCATATCAACATTGAGAGACAAACCGTGGTAACTCCTGCCTCGACTCACCTTCAAACCGAGTGCAGCTATCTTCCGGCCCTCCACATAGACCCCTCTGGCAGACGGATCGCCACAGGCGGTAATGCCAAGATCGGCCAAAAGGTTGATCACTGCCCGCTCAAGGCGTTCCACCAGATCGCGAATCGTCACCCCCGCGCGCCTGAGATCATAGAGAACGTAAGCCACCCACTGACCCGGACCGTGGTAGGTCACCTGACCACCGCGATCGATGTGAACGACCGGAACCTTACCTGCATCCAGCACATGCTCAGCCTTTCCTGACAGTCCCTGGGTGTACACGGGCGTGTGTTGCAGTAGCCATATTTCATCTTCGGTATCTGCAGATCGGGCCGCAGTAAACGCCTTCATCGATTCAAAAGTGAGTTCAAAATCGACTAGGCCGAGACGCCTAAATTGCATGGCGCTAGATCACCATAGAAACCAAACCCGTGCCCATCAAATCCTGATGGATCAGACGCAATTGCGCCTCACTCTGCGCTTCGATGGTGACGGTAATGGACTGAAAAGTGCCTTTCTTTGAGTCTTTGATCACCACATCATCCCGACTAAAGCCGGGGGCATGGCGATCAAAAATACTGAGCACCGCCGCACAAAAAGCATCACCGGCTCTGCCCAGCACCTTAATCGGATAAGAACAGGGAAAAACAATCTTGGGGGGATCGACGCTCACAGGTCGCTACCCGAACAACCCTTGAAACCACAGTACGAGGCTATCCCATAACCTCGCAAAAAAACCGGCGGGCTCAACAGCGTCAAGGACTTCCAGAGGCACCTCAGCTACCGGCTCACCGCCTCGGCTCAGAATGACTCGGCCGACAATATCGCCCTTGACCAAAGGCGCCATGAGGGGTGCCTCTACTTCAATCGCTGTACTGATATCAGCGCTGGCGCGTGGCAAGGTCAATACGAGCTCTCCACTTACGCCCAGTGAGACTTGCTCACTCAGACCCTTCCAAACGCGCTCCTCAGCGAGCGCTTGACCCGGAGCGAGCGGTCGCAGGGTCTCGTAAAAGCGGAAACCATAGTTCAACAGACTGCGCGTTTCGGCTTTGCGACTCGCCGTAGAACTGCTTCCCATTACCACGGAAACCAATCGCATGCCCTCGCGCTCTGCTGATGCCACCAGCCCGTATCCTGCCTCGCGGGTGTATCCGGTCTTCAGGCCGTCTACAGTCTCATCTTCGCGCAACAGGTGGTTCCGGTTGTACTGCGTAATATCGTTGTAGGTGTAGCTTCTTTCTTTGTAGACCGCGTAGCGGTCGGGGTGATCGCGAATCGCCGCGATCGCCAGCGTCGCGAGATCTCTCGCCGTAGACAAGTGATCTGGATGCGGTAGCCCATGGCTATTCTCAAAGTGCGTGCTGGTGAGGTTCATCTCTGCGGCATACTGATTCATCAGATCGACGAAAGCCTGCTCGCTACCAGCGATGTGTTCGGCGATAGCCACCGTGGCGTCATTACCCGAGGAGATGACGATGCCGCGCTCTAGTTCCGCCACCGTGACCGGTTTGCCGGGTTCAATCCACATCAGTGAAGAACCCTTAAAAACCGGATTCTGAGACCAAGCGTTTCTACTTACTGGGACCACATCATCCAGACCGAGGCGGCCCAACTCAACCTCTTGCGCAAGGATATAGGCGGTCATCAGTTTGGTGAGACTGGCAGGGGGCAACGTCAGATCGGGATTGTGCTCTACCAGCACTTCACCCGTATCAAAATCCACCAAAATATAGGAATCTGCGTTGATCGCGGGTGGCGCGGGAACCAAGCCAGCGTTGGCACTTACGTTGGTCGCAAGTAACAGGGTCACCGCGGTAGCCCCAAATAACCAACCTCTCAATTTCTGCACAACTAACCCCTCACACTCACGACTTTTATTTGGCGGTCGCTCGCCAGTGTAACAAGGCGTGGCGACTCCGGAGAACGACAGGATTCAAGGCAGGCGCATGGGTTCAGGGAAGCCCTGCTCCAGTAACTGTCCACGCACCCACTCCAAGGTGCTCCGCCCTTCAAAAGGCCCCAGCCTCACGCGATGCAGCCTTTTACCATCGACTTCGACCGGTGACACGTACCCGTTCTGGCCCCACTGCCGCTGTAAAGTTCGGGCCAAATCGAGGGCTGATTGCCACGAGGAAAAAGCGCCGACCTGTAAATAGCGCGGCGCGATGGGCGGCTGGTTGCGACGATCTTCTATCCCTGTTTGCGGAAGCGCCTCGACTTCCACCTCCACCGTGCCTTGCTCTGAGAAACCGAGCGCCACTGCGGCCTGATACGAAACATCAATGATGCGATCGCCGGCAAAGGGACCCCGGTCATTGACCCGCAACACGACGGTGCGATCATTCCGCAAGTTCTTGACGCGCACATAACTCGGAATGGGTAGTGAGCGATGGGCGGCAGTGGCACCGAAGACATCGTAGATTTCTCCATTTGAGGTCGGACGTCCCTGAAATTTCATGCCGTACCAAGAGGCAAGACCCCTCTCTCTATAGCCCTCACTCGTACCCAGGACTTCGTAGCGGGCGCCATTGACCTCGTAGGGACTCCTATTGCCGAAGCGCAGCAGGGGCTCCGCGCGTGGCTCAGCGTCAACCCAGGGGGCTGAGGCCGGCGCAGGTGGCGCGTAGTCCATTTCCTCAATGGGTGCGGCCTGAGCCATCGCTGCCAGTACCGTAAGCATTGTCAGCAAACCCCGCGTCACAGCGCTGTCTCCCGACGAGCGGCCGCGATTGACTGACTCAAGTCCCAAACTGCCATGGCATACATAGCACTATGGTTATAGCGAGTGATGACATAAAAATTTTGTAGCCCCAACCAATAAGCCCTGCCCTGCTGTGCCTCTAAATCGATAGGCGCTGCAATGGCATCCTCATCGACGGGTTCAGAGGGAAGCATTCCGAGGGCGATCCAATGAGCCACACTCTGGCTGGGCTTTAAACCACCCTCGAACAGCTGAGGGGAGGGATCAGTCACTGTCGCCGGCACAACAACTCTCTCACCGGAGCGCCAGCCGTGTGCCCGCAGATAGTTGCCGACGCTGCTGATCGCATCGTTGGGGTTATCCCAAATATCGGGCGCACCCTCCCCGTCATAGCTCGTGGCGTACGCACGATAACTCGAGGGCATGAACTGACCGTACCCCATAGCGCCGGCATAGGAACCTTTGAGAGCGAGCGGATCTTTATCCGCCTCCCAAGCCAGCAATAAAAATGCTTCGAGTTCGCCGGTAAAAAACGTCGATCGCTTGGGATAATCGAATGCCAAGGTCGCCAGAGCATCAATAACCCGATAGCTGCCCGTTATCCTGCCGTAAAAGGTCTCAACCCCGATAATGGCTACGATCACTTCCGGTGGTACACCCGTGGTAAGCGACACGCTGTCCAACACAGTCGCGTGCTGGTCCCAGAAGGCGACGCCCTCGTCGATCCGTCTTTGGGTAAGAAAGATCTGTCGATACTGATGCCACGGCTTGGTCTTTTCTGCGGGTCGCGCAATGGCATCGAGTATCGACTGCTGGCGCTCCGCGGCACTCAATAAATCCGCCGCCCAGACGGCATCGACGCCTGCAAGCTCGGCAGACTTAATGACCTCGATGGCGGCCGGTCTGTCGCTATAAAAGCCAGCAGCCGCATCAGGCGCGATCAACCCCACCGAAAGCACCCAAAGCAATATGGGCGCAAGGCGGATCTTCCCGCGTTGCGCCCGCGGGGTGCTTAACAGTGGCGTCATTGAGAAATAATCCTTTTTTCCGTACTGATTGCGGTGAGGATACCGAAACCCAACATCAGTGTAACGATAGCGGTGCCGCCAAAGCTGACAAATGGCAACGGGACACCAACAACGGGCAGTAGCCCAGCTACCATGCCCATATTAACGACGATATAAACGCAGAAAGTCAGGGTGATTGCGCTGGCCAACAGCCGGCCATAAGTACTCTGGGCAGTCAGGCTGATCCAAAAGCCGCGGGCGACAACAAGGCCATAGAGCACCAACAAACACAGCACCCCGCGAAAGCCCCACTCCTCGGCCAGCACCGCGATGATAAAATCCGTCTGACTCTCGGGTAAAAAATCGAGGTGAGACTGCGTACCCTGCATCCAACCTTTACCAGACCAACCGCCCGACCCAATCGCCGTCTTCGACTGAATGATATTCCACCCGGCACCCAACTTGTCGGCTTCGGGATCAAACAGAGTCAAGATCCGCTGCTTCTGGTAGTCCCTCAAAACGAAAAGCCAGGCCGGCCAAATAGCTGCTAGCGCAGCAAGAATGCCCGCCACAATTTGCCACCAGCTGATGCCCGCCATGAAGATGACGAATGCGCCGCTGGCCGCCACCAACAGTGCCGTGCCGAGATCGGGCTGCAGCGCAATCACTGCTGCCGGCCCTGCGATAATCAGCAGTGCTATCACCGTGACACTCAACCGCGGTGGCAACCCAGAGCGCACCACCCAGAACGCTACCGCCAGCGGCATTGCTATTTTCATGAGCTCCGAGGGCTGAAACCGGATGACACCCAGACTCAGCCAACGCTGAGCACCTTTGGCGCCCACCCCGAATCCGAGCACCATCAACAACAACCCCACAGCAAACAGATACAACACGGGGCTCCAACGCTGAATCGTATCAATCCGTATCTGTGCGACGACCAGTAGCGCGCCCCAACCCACAATCAAGTTGCGGAGTTGCCGACTCACCGTATCCCAATCGCCGTCCGAGGCGCTATATAGCACCAGCAGCCCGAGACCCATGATCAGACATAGCGGCAGTAACAACATCAGATCGAGATGCAGCCACTGCGCCACCGTTCTCGGTCGTGCGAAAGACTGCTGGGAATCATCAAGGTAGCGTGCGTACTCAGACATCGCTGAGCTCATTTAACCAGGTGTCGATGACTTGGCGAGCAATCGGCGTCGCAGCGCTGCTGCCACCCCCGTTCTCAGCAATCACCGCGACCACAATGCGAGGGTTTTCTGCCGGCGCAAAGGCGATGAAGAGACCGTGATTACGGTTGCGCTCGCTCACTTTGTCCTCTTCATAGATGGCATCTTGCGCTATGCCGATCACCTGGGATGTTCCGGTCTTGGATGCCATTTTGTAACTCATCCCCCGAGAAATGCTGGCCGCCGTGCCCCGCTGGGAGTGCACCACATCGACCATGCCCGCGATCACCGCCTGCCAGTCCTCTTGATCCAATTTAAGCGGTTCCCTTGGCACCCCACCCACCGTCAACTCTCCCACCCGGTGCACAAGCGCGGGCACGAAGCTGGTCCCCCGATTGGCCAACACCATTGTTGCCTGCGCGAGCTGTAACGGAGTCGCTAACATATAGCCCTGCCCAATGCCCGCGCTCAGCGTCTCTCCAGGAAACCAGGCTTCTCCCATGGCCTCTCGCTTCCATCGGGTGCTCGGCAGGATTCCACTCTGTTCACCGGTGGTGTCGACACCGGTGGCTCGGCCCAAACCATAGGGCTCGAGGACAGCGGCCATGGTATCGATGCCCATGCGGAAAGCCAGATCGTAATAGTAAGTGTCGCAGGACTCGGCGATGGCCATTCTCATATCGACCTGTTCCGCGTGCCCTCCACCTCTGACCCGCAACGTCCAGTCACGATAGCGACGATCATCCCCCGGAATCCGATACCAACCCGGGTCCCTCACTGTGGTCGCAGGGGTGATGAAGCCCTGCGACAACCCGCCCAGTGCCAATAGCGGTTTGACCGTGGACCCCGGGGGGTACTGTCCCTGCACGGCACGGTTCAATAACGGCGTATCTACAGAATTTCTGAGCACGGCGTAAGCGCCATAGCTGATACCCTCAACAAATAAATTTGCGTCATAACTGGGATTAGACACCATTGCCAGAACCCCGCCATTGAGGGGATCAAGGGCTACCACCGCTCCGCGTTGCTCGCCAAGGGCCTCGGCCGCGACGCGCTGTAAATCAAGATCGAGATACAGGCGCAAATCCTGCCCTGACTGAGGCGGCTGCTTTTCCAGCACCCGGAGCAGTCGCCCGTGGGCGTTAGTCTCTACATGCTGAAAACCGGGTTGCCCATGCAGCAAGGGTTCGTAGCGTTTTTCCAGCCCCACTTTTCCCGTGTGAAGGGTTCCCCGATAACGGTCGCCATCCAAGGCTTCGAGATCATCCGGGCTAATCCTGCCGACATACCCAAGTACGTGGCTCAACAGATTGGCGAAGGGATAGTGACGGGTTAGCTGCGCCTCAACAACAACGCCGGGCAGTTGATGTAAATCAACGGCTACTCTTGCCAATGCACTGTCATCCAGACCGACTTTGATTGGCACCGTCTCAAAAGGCCTTCGCTGCGCGAGCCGCTCTCTGAAGGCCTCAAGCTCGTCTTCGGTCAGCGTCAATCGGTCTTGCAGCTCCTCGGTAAGCGCGGATAAGTCGGCGGCGCGCTCGGCAATCACGCCGACCACATAAGTCGGCTGGTTGGTTGCCAACAATCGACCTTTGCGATCAACAATTTGACCTCGGGTGGGTGGAATGACCTCGACGCGAATTCGATTCCGGTCTGACTGGGTTAGAAAGGCGTCATGCTGAACAATTTGCAGGGAGTAGTATCGGTAAACCAATACCGCCATCAGCAAAAAGATGCCGACGAGGGAGGCAATCAATCGGGCGCGGTTGATCGACCACTCTCGGCGCGTGTCGCGCATGGCGTCCAAGGGTCCCGCCATCAGTTAGCCCGGTGATAGGGATGGCCACTTTGGAGCGACCACGCCCGATAGAGTTGTTCGGCCAAAATAATGCGCACCAGCGGGTGCGGTAGGGTAATGCGCCCAAAAGACCAAAGCTCACGTGCAAGCTTGAGCAGACTCTGGTGCAGACCGTCAGGCCCACCAATCACGAGGCAAATCCGACGCCCCTGCATTTGCCAGTCAGCAAATCGATCCGCAATCTGCTCGGTGCTAACGGCAACACCCTGCACATCCAGCGCGATCAGGTCTTCACCCTCGTTCAATTTAGACTGAATGAACTCGGCTTCCTGTCGCCGATAGCTGTCGGCCGATCCATTGCCACGCTTCGCCAGTGGCACTTCCAGCCACTCCACGCTGACCTCTCTTGGCATGCGCCGGGCGTACTCAGTCACACCCTGCTCCACCCATGCCGGCATTTTATTGCCCACCGCCAGCACGCGGAGTCGCATTAGATTTCCTGCGGTTGAGGCGCCTGCACTGACCACAGGCGCTCCAAGTCGTAAAAGCTCCTGATGGCGGGCTGCATGACATGCACCACCACATCACCAAAATCAACGAGCACCCATTCGCCGACGCGCTCTCCCTCCACGCCCAACGGTCGAATGCCTTGCTCCTTGGCTTTCATCAGTACGTTATCGGCCAGGGATTTCACATGACGACTCGAGGTTCCGCTGGCCACCACCATCCAGTCCATAACAGAACTCAGCGCCCTGACATCGAGCACGACCGGTTCCAGTGCTTTTAAATCGTCCAGTGCATCGCGCGTCGTGTCCAGTAAACGGTTAACCGCAACCTCGGCATCTGTTTCAGTAGTCATAGAGCGGGGGCAAACAAATCATGAGTGGCAATATACTCCATTACGGCGGAAGGGATCAGAAAACGAGGGTCTCGACCCGCCGCAAACAAACGGCGAATCTGAGAGGAGGAAATATCCAACAGGGGCTGACTCAATTTCACAATACCCCCGGCCGGATGACTGAGTGCCCAGTCGGGCGCCACAAGGTGCTGCGCCATCCACTCAGTCACCATCTCAGGTGGGGCCATAGCGCCCGGCCGTTCCAACACCACGATATGTGCCAGATCAAGCAGCTGATCCCACCGGGACCACTGCGGCAAGCTGGGTAGTATGTCGGTGCCCATAATCCATAGCAGCGGGCAATCCACACCGGCTTCTTGCCTCACAGCCATTAGCGTATCAACAGAGAACGAGGGGCCTGATCGATTGAGCTCGCGGTCGTCGATGCCGAGTCCGGGCACATCCCTAATTGCCAAACGTAACATCTCGAGCCGATGGGTCGCGCTGACTGTGCTCTGATCCTTCAGGGGGGACTGTGCCGCTGGTATAAAATCGACGCGCTCCAATCCCAGCGCGTCGCGCACCGATAATGCGCCGCGCAGATGCCCGATATGAACAGGATCAAAAGCGCCTCCCAATAAGCCTCGCGCGCGCTGACGGTCAGTCACCCCGACGCCTCATTGCCGAATATGACCGTCACCCTTGACGATATATTTTCGTGAGGTAAGGCCTTCGAGGCCAACCGGCCCCCGGGCGTGTAGCTTGTCGGTAGAGATGCCTATCTCTGCACCCAGCCCATACTCAAACCCATCCGCAAACCGAGTCGATGCGTTGTGCATAACAGAGCTGGAATCCACTTCGCGTAAAAATCTCGCGGCGGTCTCACTATTTTCAGTGACGATACTCTCGGTATGATCTGAGCCGTAGCGCGCAATATGTGCCATCGCCTCATCCACACTGTCGACCACACGCACAGATAAAATCGGCGCCAGGTACTCCGTGCCCCAGTCGGCCTCTTCAGCGCTGATAACGATATCAGGCGCCGCGCTGCGGGATGCCGGACATCCTCTCACCTCTACGCCACGCTCCTGCAGGGCCGTTACTAGACGAGGCAGAAGCGACGCCTGCTCGCGGGCTACCAGCAATGTCTCCATCGTGTTGCAGGTACCGTAGCGTTGGGTTTTAGCGTTAATCGCAATCGCCATGGCTTTGTCGGGGTCAGCGTCGCGATCAATGAACACATGGCAAATACCGTCGAGGTGCTTGAGCACCGGGACACGGCTTTCTGCTGACACCCGCGCTATCAAACCCTTACCGCCGCGTGGCACGACCAGATCGACGTATTGAGGCAGGGCCAGCAACGCACCCACCGCTTCCCGATCAACAACAGGGACCACCTGCGCCGCGGCGGCAGGCAATCCTGCCTTGGCGAGGCCACGGCCAATCAACTCCCCGAGCTGCGTGTTGGAGTGAATCGCTTCAGAACCACCCCGTAGCAGTACCGCGTTACCCGCTTTCAGGCACAAGGCGGCGGCCTCAACAGTCACATTCGGCCGCGACTCGAAAATGATCGCAATAACACCCAATGGCACGCGCATCGTGCCCACTTCGATTCCCGACGGCATTTTGCGAAGATCCTCGATGGCGCCGATGAGATCGGGCAGTGATGCCACCTGTTGCAATCCCTCTTCTAGAGCATCGAGACGCGAGGGATTCAGCGCCAAACGATCAATCAGCGCGTCGTCCAACTGAAGATGCCGCGCCGCCGACAGATCCGCTTCATTGGCCGCCAACAGAGTGGCGCGACTGTTTATGATCTCCTGTCTAATGGCCAGCAGAGCATCATTGCGCTGCGCTACGGGTGCACTCGCGACACTGCGCGACGCCTCTTGGGCAGCACGGGCCATGTCGGTGATGAGTTCAGTGACCTGCATGGATGCCGTCTCCGGAATCAAGTCCGCTGCCTCAAGCGCCGGCGTCTTCCGCATCGCCGCTGACCAGCGCCTTTAACTCGCCCGAGGCTTCCATATCGCAAACGATGTCACAGCCACCGATCAACTCACCTTCCACCCACAGCTGGGGAAACGTGGGCCAGTTGGCATAGGCGGGAAGGTTGGCGCGTATCTCGGGGTTGCTCAATACATCCACATAGGCGAAACGCTCGCCACAGGCCATCAGTGCCTGCACAGTCCGAGCGGAAAACCCGCACTGCGGCTGATTGGGTGAACCCTTCATGTAAAGGATGATGCGATTGCCTTCAATCTGATCGCGAATCGTGTCCATGATATCCATAGCGTGCTCCGTAAAGTGGGTGCGTTTAGCTGTCTTGGGTGACTTGGGGCTGGCGACATTGTAATACGACGAGAGGATCAGGCGGAGAGCCTTTATTAAACACATTTGACTCGTGACAGCGCTCCGCTACTCTTGGCACCCGTCACACCGATAGATCACTCGTTTCGATGCCTCAACCCAACAACGCCATTATGCCGACCTACGGTCGATTGCCCGTGACCTTCTCGCATGGAGAAGGCGCTCTGCTCTACGACACCGAAGGGCGGGCTTATCTGGACGGCGTTTCTGGCATCGCGGTCACTAACCTGGGACACAACCACCCGGGGGTGACGGCCGCCGTTGCCGAACAGGTCTCGCGCCTGGTACACACATCGAACCTTTTTCACATCCGCCTGCAAGAGCAGGTGGCCGAGATGCTCAGCGACGCAACCGGCATGGAGAATATGTTCTTCTGCAATTCTGGCGCAGAAGCCAACGAGGCGGCGATCAAACTGGCAAGGCGATATGGCGATCGAAAAGGGATCGCTACGCCACAGATTATCGTGCTTGAAGGTGCGTTCCACGGCAGAACCATCGGCGCATTATCGGCTACCGGCAACGCCAAAATCCGCCAGGGTTTTGGCCCGCTACTCGACGGCTTCCTCCGGGTGCCCGCCAACGATCTTGCCGCGATAGAGCATCTCGGCCCGGCGCTGGCAGACGTGGTAGCGGTGATGGTTGAGCCCATTCAGGGGGAAGGTGGGATCAGGCCACTGGCGCCCGATTATCTCGCAGGACTCCGCACCCTGTGCTCCACTCATGATTGGCTTCTGATCTTTGACGAGGTGCAAACGGGCAACGGTCGCTGCGGCAGCATCTATTTGTTTGAACAACTGGGGGTCGAACCGGACGTTCTACTGACAGCGAAGGGCCTGGGAAACGGGCTCCCCATCGGCGTGTGCATGGCCAGAGGCGAGGCAGCGCGACAACTGGGCCCGGGTGATCACGGTTCGACGTATGGCGGCAATCCACTGTGTTGCGCTGCTGCGCGAGCGGTACTCACCACCCTAAAGGAGGACACGTTATTGCCGGAGGCGGAGGTGTTGCGACATCACCTGTTAGCCGGCCTTGAGCAGCGAATTGCCGATCCCGCCCTGATCGCCGATATCCGCGGACGCGGACTGATGATTGGTATTCAGCCGACGACACCCACCGACACTATTGTAAAACGCGGTCTGGACCGAGGCCTGCTCCTCAATATCGCCGGCGGGGATACCATCAGGGTGCTGCCGCCGCTGGTAATGAGCCACGAGCAGGCCGGAGAGCTGGGCGTTGGCATCGCCGACGTCCTCAATGAAATCGCCGAACAGGAAGCACTGTAATGGCACCAACCCGACACTTCCTCACGCTGATGGACCTCACCCCCGACGAAATTCGGCGCCTGATTCAGCGAGCAATTGAGCTCAAAGCACTGCGACAAGCCGGTACCGAACCCTTGAGCCTCAGCGGAAAGTCGCTGGCAATGATTTTTACCAAAGCATCGACGCGAACACGGGTCTCGTTTGAGGCGGGCATGGCCCAGTTGGGCGGCTCTGCATTGTTTCTGTCAGGACAGGACACCCAGTTGGGACGGGGAGAACCCATTGAAGATACCGCCCGCGTCATCTCGTCCATGGTAGACGCGGTTATGATTCGAACCTATGCCCACAGTGACGTTGAGCGGTTTGCAGCGCACTCGCGGGTGCCCGTCATCAATGGCCTCACCGACGAATTTCATCCGTGTCAAATCCTTGCCGATTTGCAAACGTTTGTTGAGCACCGCGGCGACATAACCGGGCGCAAGGTTTGCTGGTTGGGAGACGGTAACAATGTGTGCCATTCCTGGATGAATGCGGCGCGATTGCTGGATTTCGAGTTGGTGGTTTCCTGCCCCGAAGGCTACGAGCCGGATCCCAAACTACTCAAGGCCTGTGAGCGATTCGTCAGGATCGAAAGAGCGCCAGACAACGCTGTGCAGGGGGCTGACCTGCTCGTGACTGACGTGTGGGCATCCATGGGACAAGAAGCGGAGCAACAAGCGCGCGCCGAATTACTCGCCCCCTACCAACTGAATCGGCAGCTACTCGAAAAAGCGGCAAGCGGCGCGCTGTACATGCACTGTTTGCCTGCTCATCGGGATGAGGAGATCACCGCAGACCTGATGGACGCGCCGGATCATGTGATTTGGCAGGAAGCGGAGAACCGACTCCACGCGCAAAAGGCGCTGCTCGAGTTTCTGATCAACCCTGCAGCCTAGCCGAGCGAGGGGAGACCCCCGTCCAAGCCCGCAACCTGTAAATTTTTCAGTTAATCGATTGCCGAATGCCATATTGGTTATGGCTTCGATGGTTCACAGGCATACATCCGTTTTTATCCGCTAACTCAACAAGTTAGGGTTAGAGCGCTAAAGCGCGGATTCACTTACTCACAGATTACCCACAAAAAAAACCCAGCATGCTCTGCTTGCATTATGGCCCATACCCGCCTATCTTGGGGTTTCCGCGAGCAAGAACCCCTATATATAGGTGTTGAGCCAAAAAAACCCGAAAAGCTCAACTGACAGGTATTGCCCGGGAAACAGCGCGATATTACCCGACACGAAGGCGTTTCAGAGGCGGCCCGACTTATGCAAACAGGCAGTGAATCAGTAGAACAACAAAGCGTTGCAGCCACGCCGGCAGCGACCAGAGAAAATCCTAACCCTACCCGCCTGACCGCGACAGCACCCGGACAACTCCGTGTCATCAAGCGCAACGGCACAGTAGTCCCGTTTGAAGACAGCAAAATCACGGTCGCCATCACCAAAGCATTTTTGGCGGTGGAAGGCGGCACTGCCGCGGCGAGCAGCCGCATCCATCAAACCGTTGCCAACCTGACCGCTCAGGTCGTCGCCACCTTCAAGCGGCGCATGCCGTCGGGCGGCACGCTGCACATCGAGGATATTCAGGATCAGGTTGAGCTGGAGCTAATGCGCGGCGGGGAGCACAAGATCGCTCGGGACTACGTCATCTATCGCGAAGCAAGACGTCAAGAGCGCGATGCCCGCGTGGCGCTGTCCCCGGAATCTCAGGCGGCAGCCAAGGGTATCAATATCGTCCAGCCTGATGGCAGCCGGCAGCCGCTGGATATTGAACGCATCGGCACCATCGTGGCCGAGGCCTGTGCTGGCCTGCAGGACGTCAGTGAGTCGGCCATTATCGACGAGGCTTTACGCAACCTCTATGACGGCGTGTCGGCGAGAGAGTGCAGTACCTCGCTGGTGATCACCGCGCGCACAATGATCGAGCAGGAACCCAACTATAGTTACGCCGCAGCGCGGTTGCTGCTCGATGACCTGCGCGCAGAGGGTTTGACCTTCCTCGGCGTGGCAGAGAGTGCCACGCAGGCAGAGATGGAAGCCTACTACCCGCAAGCGCTCAAAGCGTTTATTGCGCGCGGTATCGAACTCGAGTTACTGGCACCGAATTTGGCGGAGTTTGATCTCGATTTACTCGGAGAAGCGTTGCAGGCAGAGCGCGACCTCAAGTTTACCTATCTGGGTCTGCAAACACTCTACGATCGATACTTTATCCACAGCGACGAGGTTAGGTTTGAGCTACCCCAGATTTTCTTCATGCGGGTAGCCATGGGATTGGCCACTCGCGAAGACGACCGCAACGCTCGCGCTATCGAGTTCTACCGGCTCCTTTCGTCCTTTGATTACATGAGCTCTACACCGACGCTGTTCAATTCAGGCACGTTACGGCCGCAGCTCAGTTCCTGCTACTTGACCACCGTGCCGGATGACCTGTTTGGCATTTACGGCGCCATTCAGGACAACGCCATGCTGTCCAAATTTGCTGGCGGCCTGGGGAATGACTGGACCCCGGTCAGAGCCTTGGGCGCTTACATCAAAGGCACCAATGGCAAGAGTCAGGGCATTGTTCCCTTTTTGAAGGTCGTGAACGACACGGCGGTCGCCGTCAATCAGGGAGGCAAGCGCAAGGGGGCTGTGTGCGCCTACTTGGAGACTTGGCACATGGACATCGAGGAATTCCTCGATCTGCGCAAGAACACCGGTGATGACCGTCGCCGCACCCACGACATGAATACCGCAAACTGGATTCCAGACCTGTTCATGAAGCGCGTGTTCGAGGATGGCGAATGGACGCTGTTTTCTCCCAATGACGTCCCCGATTTGCACGACTTATATGGCACTGCATTTGAAGAACGCTACGAGCACTACGAGCAAATGGCCCGTAATGGCGAACTCAAACTGCACAAAACCCTGAAAGCACAAAACCTGTGGCGAAAGATGCTGGGGATGATCTTTGAGACGGGCCACCCCTGGATGACCTTCAAAGACCCGTGCAACCTACGCTCTCCTCAGCAGCATTGCGGCGTGGTGCACTCGTCTAACCTGTGTACCGAAATCACTCTCAATACCAACTCAGAGGAAATCGCCGTCTGTAACCTGGGCTCGGTCAACCTGCCGCAACACATCGAGAACGGCGAGCTTGATCTGGACAAACTGCGTAGCACAGTGCGCACCGCGATCCGCATGTTGGACAACGTCATCGACATCAACTACTACTCCGTGCCGCAAGCGGAAACCTCCAATTTCCGTCATCGCCCGATCGGGTTAGGCCTGATGGGCTTCCAGGACGCGCTCTACCGCATTGATGCGCCCTACGGATCTGATGAGGCAGTCACTTTTGCCGACAGATCCATGGAAGCCATCAGCTACTATGCCATTGAGGCCTCGAGTGAGCTGGCGAGTGAGCGTGGCACTTATTCGTCCTACGACGGCTCCCTCTGGAGCAGAGGCATTTTCCCGCTGGATTCGCTCGACATCCTGATCGAGCAACGCGGCGAGAAGTACATCGATGTCAATCGGGACAAGACCCTCGACTGGGATACCCTCAAGGCAAAGGTTGCTGCGGCCGGTATGCGCAACTCAAACGTAATGGCGATTGCGCCCACCGCGACCATTGCCAATATCACCGGCGTATCGCAGTCCATCGAGCCCACGTATCAAAATCTGTACGTGAAATCGAATCTTTCTGGTGAGTTCACAGTTGTGAACCCCTATCTGGTCAGTGACCTCAAAAGCCGTGACCTGTGGGACAAAGTGATGGTCAATGACCTGAAGTACTTTGACGGGAGCGTGCAAAAAATTGATCGTATCCCCGCGGACCTCAAAGCCAAATATGCAACTGCATTTGAAGTAGAACCACGGTGGCTTGTCGATAGCGCCAGCCGCCGACAAAAGTGGATCGATCAAGCCCAGTCACTTAACCTCTATATCAACAACGCTAGCGGTAAAAAACTCGACGTGACCTACCGTATGGCCTGGTACAGCGGTTTGAAAACGACTTACTACCTGCGGTCACTCGCTGCAACGGGCACCGAGAAGTCCACCGTGAGTACCGGGAACCTCAACGCCGTATCCAATGCGACAGAAGCACCACAGCCTGCGCCTGTGCCAAAAGCCTGTTCGCTGGATGATCCAGATTGTGAAGCCTGTCAATAAGGGCGAGCTGTAATAGGAGACAAAACACATGCTGACTTGGGAAGATTACAACCAGGACGAAACGACGGCATTGGCGCCTGAACCGGCGGTCGTAGCCGCCGCTGCAGCAGCGCAAAGCGTTATGGATGAAGTGGCGGAGCCTGCGGAGGAAACGCACTCAGCGGAGCCCACACCAGAAGCCATGCAAGCAGCAGAAGCCGCTATCGCCAACATGGACACCTCAGCGGGGGTTGAAGAGTTGGAGATGGGCGCGTCGCGCGTGTCGGTGGATGAAAAGGCAATGATTAACTGTCGCGCTGATCTCAATCAGCTGGTGCCGTTCAAGTACGACTGGGCGTGGCAGAAGTACCTTGACGGCTGCGCCAACCACTGGATGCCTCAAGAAATCAATATGACGGCGGACGTCGCGACTTGGAGGAGTAAAGAGGGCTTGAGTGAGGACGAGCGTCGTATCGTCATGCGTTCGCTGGGCTACTTTTCTACCGCTGACTCGCTGGTTGCCAACAATTTGGTGCTGGGAATCTATCGACTTGTGACTAATCCCGAATGTCGCCAGTATTTGCTGCGTCAAGCCTTCGAAGAGGCCATTCACACGCACGCCTACCAGTACTGCATCGAGTCACTGGGGATGGATGAAGGCGAAGTGTTCAATATGTATCGCGAGGTTCCCTCGGTCGCCAAGAAAGCGGCATGGTCTATCAGCCATACGCATATTCTTTCGGATCCGAACTTCAATACCGGCACGCTGGAAGCGGACCAGCAGTTACTGCGCAACCTGATCGGGTTCTACGCCGTGACCGAGGGTATTTTCTTCTACTGCGGATTTACCCAGATTCTATCGATGGGTCGACGCAACAAAATGACCGGGGTTGCCGAACAGTTCCAGTACATCTTGCGCGATGAGTCCATGCATCTGAATTTTGGCATCGATGTGATTAACCAGATCAAGCTCGAAAATCCCAGATTGTGGACGCCAGAATTCAAGGAAGAGGTAACGCAAATGATACTCGAGGGCACAGCTATCGAGATCG
>JAYPXQ010000004.1:0-64305 GCA_038135595.1 Halieaceae bacterium | reverse complement strand
ACCAGCTCCACCGTCGCAAAAAATAACGCTGGTATAGCCACGACGGCGATAAAGCTGTATATCGTTTTTCTCAATAATGACATGGCGGTAAGGGTCTTAAGCTAAGAATCCTATCGGGAACGCGGATGACGCTGAAATGCTTCGTGAAAAACGTAATACACTAGGGGACCTTAAGTGGAGTCGCGTCCTATGTCACGTATTGTTGTTGCTGGAATCATCGAATTCCCCCCCGAGGTGCGGGACGAAGCCTTGATCAAAGGCAAGGAACTCATAGAAGGGGCCTACACCGAAAAAGGCTGCATCCACTATCTTTGGACCGCCGATCTGAATCATCCGGGACGAGTCGTCGTTTATGAGGAGTGGGAGTCCGCAGATGATCTCGAGGCGCATCTCAAGGGCGAGTGGTACAGAAACATGTTTGGGCACCTTGCCCAATTCAATATCGTGAGCGCAGAGACTCACAAATTTCGGGTGGACCGCAAAGAACCCGTTTACAGAGAAGATGGGATAGCAACCGCCTATTTCACTGATGAAAACAAGTAAGGGTGTAAGCCGGTAAGCATCGGCAATTGCGCCTCGCCGCTGAGGTGCTTGCGATGATACGGATCGCATTTGCCCACCCGCTAATCGCATAAAAATCCCCTTTGACCGGCTTTAGCCCGGTGCCGAGCACGGGCGTTGCTACTATCTCCGCACTAAGAATAAGGAAATAAGCGGAGAAATATCTCATGCACACCAACCGGATCCCTCTGGGACAAAAGATAGCCTTCGGCATTGGCATGCTGGCAAACCAAATGTTTCCCGCCGCCTTGGGCATCTTCATGGTGATACTGGTGCAGAGCCTCGGTATGAGCCCCTTGCTGTGGGGCCTGATTTTCTTCCTCCCTAAACTGGTGGACTGTATCACCGACCCCGTTATGGGCTTTATTTCTGATCGTACTGTGTCACGCTGGGGCAAGAGACGCCCCTACATTTTCGTTGGCGCGATTCTCTCTGGGCTGTCCTACATCGCCATGTGGCAGCTTTCAGCCGACAACAGCGAGCTCTACAATTTTGTTTATTTCCTGTGCTGGTCCTGCGTTTTCTTCATCGGCCTGACCATCTTTAGCGTGCCTTACGTGGCGATGGGTTACGAGATGAGTGACGATTATCATGAGCGCACTCGGCTAATGGCAGTTGCACAGTGGATTGGGCAGTGGGCCTGGGTTATCGCTCCCTGGTTCTGGATCGTGCTCTACGACCCGGACTGGTTCGAGAGCGCAACCGAGGGGGCGCGAACCTTATCAGTCTGGGTCGGCATGGCCTGTATGTTGCTAGCGATGGTGCCAGCCATTTTCTGCCGAAGTGACAGCAGCTCGTCTGACACTGATAGCCCGCATCGCAACCAGAGCCTTGGCGCTGTCGTCCGAGAGCTTTTACACGGCATCGTGATCACCCTGAAGTGCAAGCCCTTTCAACAAATCTGTATCGCCACCTTTTTTATATTCAACGCTTACAACACCGTCGCCGGTTTCGCCTGGTTCATTATCGTCTATTACATGAATCAAGGTGATCCCGCGCTTGCGGGGGTCTGGCCTACTTTGTTCGGCAGCGTATCTGCACTCTGCACCTGCTTTTTGGTGATACCGACCATTAATTGGATGGCGCAACGTTACGGAAAGCGCATGACCTTCATGATCACGCAATCTGTCTCCATTCTCGGGTATCTGATGTTTTGGTGGAGCTTTAACCCCAATAATCCCTACCTGATGTTCCTTCCCATTCCAATTTTCGCCTTCGGCATCGGTGGTTTATTTACCATCATGATGTCAATGACTGCCGATATCTGTGATCTAGATGAATTGCAAACGGGTGCGCGCCGCGAAGGACTGTTCGGAGCAATCTATTGGTGGATGGTCAAGTTTGGTCTTGCCTTTGCGGGTCTCTTGAGCGGATTCATTCTGGCTTCCATTGGCTTTGACCAAAACGTTGCCATCCAATCGGAGGATACGCTGGCCCAACTGCGCATGGCGTTTATAGGTGTTCCGGTCAGCGGCACCTTAATTGCACTCTGGGCCATGCGGGGGTATGAACTCGACGAACAGGCAGTTGAAGAGGTCAAGGTCGCTCTGACCGCACGCCGTAACGGACAGACGACGGCAGAAGCCCCGTTGGCTCCGGCCTGAGATGAGCCATTGGCAGGTCGCGGTAAATTAACGCGCTAGTGAAGGACGTCCACCACCGTCACCGTCAAGCCCACGACCTCGCCTCGCTTCATAAAAATAGCGTTGGAGATTTCTTCCGGCAGACGATCTGACAGCAGAACAGAGTCGGAGCCGTTTTTAAGAGTAACGGTGATCGACGTCTCAGCACCCACTTGTATCGCAACGGGCACTTGGCAAAGCGTAAAACCCAGCTGACCCGCTGCAATCGGTACCGATCTCTCCTCGCCCTCCACATCCACATAGTGCAGATCTGCGGGCTCCGAGAGAAACTCTTGGGTCCGGAGCAATACCGGATCAAAAGCAATGCAACCACCGCGCACAATCACCCCCATTTCAGCAATCCTGGTCAGCAGCTCCTCTTTTACCTGCCCCGTCATCCCTGGCTGCCGCGCGCCGCCGAATCCCGGCGTGTGGGAGTAGGGGTCGGTTGGGAAAGCACCGTAAACTTCGGGGGACTTGTTAGAACCAAGACCCGAGCGAATATCCTCGTAGGCAGACAATAGCCCGCGGAGAAGATCTGATTCGGCGCCGGCTTCTTTTGCCGCGATGACGTTCTCGCTCGCAGCAAGCAACAGCTTCGACACCATATGCCAATAAATGGACCCTATGCCCTCGTAGGCATACATGCCGCCCGAGCGTCCGGTAAACAAATCATGTTGGAAGGTTTCAACAAACAATCGCTTGATCGCTCTGCGCTCGACATCAGTGAGCGCGTGTCCGGCAACGCTAAGTTCGTCAAGCACGGTGTCGACATCCTCGACCTTGGTCAAACGTCCGTTGAAATGAATCTCTCCCATATCGTCCTTTGTAACCAACGCGGTAGTGCCACTGGCCATCAGCCGGCCCAAACAGGGGATTTCTGCCAAGGAGGCCTCGGTGATACGGTTTTTGTCTGGAAAACGGGGCAACACTTTGTGGGGATACAATAAATAAGAGTGCTGGCGTTGCGTGAAGAGCGCTGACTGGCGCAAAGCGCGCAATACCGCTAACGCTTCCTCGGCAGACAATAATTTTGCACTCAGCACTGCCACCTGACCCTCGAGCATCTCGTCGAGTCGCACTATTGAGACAGACGCTCCTTGTGTGCGCAGCCTATTGTACGCATGGAACAAACCGTCCTCGCGGCGATTATCTCGAATGCTTCTAGCCAGCACCGGGAGACAAGCACCAATGAAGGATCTCACCCTCGCGATTTCCAAATCACTTCGGTGTCCGGAAAAGCCGGTCCGATAGATTGTCGCGCGATACGCCTCCCCCGCCCTACCCAACTGCTCCAACACGGTGTAACGCAGCGCTTCATTGACTGACTCAGTACTCAAAACCTCACCGTGATCGCGGAAGACGGCGGCCACGCTGTCAAAGAGTGAAAGCAATTCATCTGACACGGGCGCGCTGGCGAGATCAGACTCCGCCATCAGCTTGTCGAACACTGTCAGAAAGCGGTGCAGATAACACAGCGTTACTACGGAAATACCGGTGCCCACCAAGGCGTTATTGGCATCGTTCCATTCGGGGCGCTGGGTATTCATCCAAATCCCACCACCCGGGACAAAATTGGTCAGCTTGGAGAGCGTCATCGCCAGAAGCTTCTCCAGTAAATTCACCTGATAAATTTGATCATTGACCCATAACAAGCGCCCGTCGGCGCCGACCTCACTGACACGTCCGGCGATTTCGCTATCTAGCGCCGCATCAAAAATAATGGTGTCGTATGGATCAGCAAGCAGGTCATCGAAACCCTTTATGCGGTAAGGGACGTTGGCGTAGGCGAAAACGTCTCGCGCCAACAGTGCCTCAAGGCCTTTGGGGAAGTGACTTTGCGCCAGTTCAATCAACTTCGACAAGTAAATGACCTGATGATCCCCCCAATAGCCAATGTTGGCCCAAGGGTTATCGGGCTCGGGTTTTTCCCAGTCGATGCCTTCACGGGTGATACGGTAAGGGTTATAACCGTCTGCTGTCGTCGCGCTCACAAACTTGCAGATCATGTTGTCGATATAACCGGGCACCGATACCGACAACGCCTCCCAATTTTGAAAAATATCTCGCCAGTTGCCAGCAAAGGCCAATCGCTTTTCATTTGATTCCGTCAGCACGTCTATAGAAAACTGATTCCATGGACGCGACGGATCGCCATGACGACGGCTAAAGGTGAGCGGCATGTACTCCAAAAACAGGCGCATCAGCAGCGGCTTGTCGGCACGCTCTATCCGTTCACGCAGGTCGGCATATGCGACGCTCTCAGGCAAGTCGGTGGTAAGTAACTCCAGCGCGGGCCCAGCCTTGCAATTCCACTGCTCACAGAACGTCTGAAAATCGCGCTTCGACAACCAGTAATTATTGTCGAAGTAGCCGCCCCGCATCACATTAAACAAGACATTTGCAGTGTGATGCGCAGCGTCCAATGGCTGCGAGGTCATCTGGAAGCCATCAGCCACACCGATGATCTTTCTCAACTGGGAATGTCCAGCGCGCAGATCATGAGTGACCTCTTCAGATAACGGTTCGCCGCTTACCCTTGCATTAATCAAGTTGGCGACTGCGTCCGGGCCCTGATTAACGTCCGCGACAATTCCCCACTGGCGCTCTTCATCGAGACGTAAGGCAATCTCGTCTGCGACAAAGTAAGCGCCCCGTCGGCCGTGAACATCGAGTTCTTGCTCTATGTCGAGTCCTTGACGAAATCGATCAAGCTGCACCGAGGAGAGCAAATACTGCGGCTGAGATAAACCGTAGGACCAGACGGTTGTGGCAGAGAGGCACTCGCTGGGTTCAGCTCGATCAGTCAGCAAGGAACTCATGGTGAACATCCCCACACCCGAGTCGCTATGTAACTCGCTCTTTTTATAAGCATCGACCAGGCAACTCAGCTCATTTTGAATGCCAGGAGTCACCCCATAGGGCATCAGATTCTGAAGCCCATCCAAAAAGCGAATGTTGTCAGCACGATCGCCCTGATTACTCAGCGCGGATTTTTTGACAAAGCCAAACCGGTGAGACATCTGCCAGGAATAGCGATAAGTCAGCTCGAGGTCGTGGTTTACCTCCTCAAAGATGAGGGTATTGCCCAGCGTGTTTTTATAGAGATTACGTTCTATCCGATACACGCCATCAAGCTGACGGGCAAAGGGCTCCCAATAAAACGTCTTTCCCAAGCGACTTACCAAAAACACCGCACAATGCCCTGTGCCGTGAGCACTCTCGGCAATCTTGTCTTCAGTGTAGTAGGGAAACAGCGCGCTACCGGAGTTGGTTCGCCCAGCGGTTAGCGCGCCGGAGGTCGAAATAAATAGCCAGTGATTAGCGTGACTCACGAGGCTGATGAAGAAATAGGGTATCCGGTCGAAGTGCCTAATACGATAAAACGGCTCTCCCTCGAGGAAGAGGTATTCTCCGGCGGGAGATCCCGAGGGTTGAAGCAGGGGCTGTTCTCCCAGCCATATTGTTTTCTTAGTCATTATTTTCGAGCCTTACCACGTCTACTCGTCTTCAGACCTTTGCCGCGGCTTTCTCAACCTGGCAATCCCCCCATGGTAAGCCACCAGCCCCTTGCACAGAGCATGACGTCTCCCGTTTTATCGGGGCATAGTGTCACTTTGTCGTATTGATCCTGTTACCCAGGGGGTCGACCTGTAATATTCCTTCAATCGTTCCCCGACCCGCGCACTATGGCACTCCACCGTTCTTTATTACGACTGCTCATGGGTACTTGCATCAGCATGTCGTGCTTAGGCGAGACCGAATTTGCGCTTAATCTGGGGTCTGACAAATCGACTGGCTGGCAAAACCACACCTTCAAAGGCATAGGATGCCCGAAGCTAACTCAATGTCATGCATTAAACGCCGTATACGGCTCCGACCACCCTGATATTTTCCAAACCTACAGTGAAGGGGCTGTCTCCCTCACGCAGTCAGTACCCAACGGTAACTATGACGTCACTCTCTTTTTTGCGGAGCCCCGCTTCCATCGCATTGGAGAGCGCGTATTTGATGTTCATATTCAAGGAGAGCGCGTACTCAAGGATATCGATGTACTCAAGTACCGAGACGGACAAATCCACTCCGCGCTCACGGTAACGATTCCGAATCAAACTGTCAGGGATGGGCTATTGCATCTCATGTTGAAACCGGTCATCGGACAACCGATTTTGAGTGGGGTGTTACTCGAAACCAAGGCGGGCCGAGCAACCCCAAGAGATCAGTGGATACTTGTCTGGCAAGACCTCTTTGACGAATCAGGCCTCAATCCCGACCACTGGAGCATGGACATATGGCCTCCCGGCAAGGTCAACGATGAAGATCAGGCCTATACAGACTCAAGTCAAAATTTGCGCGTAGAGAATGGTGCCCTTGTGCTGGAGGCTCACCATCACCCGGGGCAGGTACCTGCCTTCACCTCCGCCCGAATCCACACCCGCGGTAAACACGACTTTCTCTATGGACGGGTAGAGGTGACTGCCCAACTCCCCGACGCCCAAGGAACGTGGCCCGCTATCTGGCTCCTGCCCTCTGATCCTTTTTTCTATGCAACCAACTGTGAAGCGGGAGTCGACTGGCAGGGCAATGGCAACTGCGATGCATGGCCCAATTCAGGCGAAATTGACCTTATGGAACACGTCGGATTTGAGTCCGGCCACATACACGGCACCGTTCATACCCGCGCCAATTACTGGGTCAATGGGCAGCAGCGCAAAGGTCGGCTTGTCGAACCCAGCGCGACTAAGGATTTTCACGTGTACGCGATGGAGTGGACCCCCGACCGGATTGATCTTTTCGTAAACGATATCCGCTATTTCAGTTACCTGAGGGGCGAAAAAGATTCATGGCACAGATGGCCCTTCGATCAACCGTTTCATCTCATTCTTAATTTGGCCGTCGGAGGAAACTGGGGTCGAGCCGGAGGCCCTATTGCGGCACATGAATTCCCCCAACGGATGCTTGTCGAGAGCGTGCGGGTGTATCGACGCCCTAGGTGAGAACCGGATTACGTGTTCAAGTTCTGCGCTTTCCAAGCCTGCAACTTTCGATAAATCGTAGACGGCGCAACCTCCAGTTGTTGCGCAGCACGATTGATATTGCCGTCACAAGCGGCTATCGCTTCCTCAATGGCTGTCTTTTCCGTCATCCACAAGGGCTGGATACCCAACAAACCCGGGCCATCCTGCGCCAGCCCCGATAGCCCCTTAGCTCTGGAATCACCCGCTGAGATTTCAGTCACTGAAATCACCTGATGAATTGCGGACGCATCGATTTCAGTCGCGGCGGTCGTCAGCAACAGCTGCCGCATCGTATTTTCGAGCTGCCGGACATTACCCGGCCAGGAATAACCTTTCATCGCCTGTGCCGCACCGTCACTCAGTTGACGAGGTTCTTTACCTTCCTCCTGAGCAAACCGATCCAAAAAGGACGTTGCTAACATCAGCACGTCTTCGGATCTCTCGCGCATCGACGGCATCCTTAACGGAACGACATGCAGCCGGTAATAGAGATCCTCGCGCAATCGACCTTCTCTCATCTCAAGCAATGGGTCACGATTGGTAGAGGCAATAATACGAACGTCCGCCGCCACTTCGGCTGAAGATCCCACAGGTCGATACGTACCGTGCTGAATTAATCTGAGCAATGTCGACTGGGACGCAAAACCCAGGCTGCAAACTTCATCTAGGAAAAGCGTGCCATCGGCAGCTTGCGCCACCAGGCCCTGCGCATCATCGCCCTCGATACCAAATAACGCCCGCTCCAGTTGATCAACCGCAAGAGCAGCACAATCGACAATGACAAAAGGACCCGGCGCTCTGGCGGAGAGTTGATGGATTGCTCTCGCGGCGAGCTCCTTGCCCGTGCCACTCTCTCCCATAATAAAAGCGGTCGCGAGCGTACCCGCCAGAGATTCGACGGTTTCATAGACGCTCTGCATGGCGGATGAGCTACCCTTGAGCGGCCCCAAATGCGCTCTCTTGACCGCCAACTGCGCCACTTGCTGGCTGAGTTTGAGCTTTTCAGCCGCGTTGAGCAGTGTGACCCGCAGGCGGGAAGCATCAAATGGTTTCGTCAGGAAGTCGGCTGCACCTCGCTGGATTGCCTGCTCGCCATGTTCTGCCCCGTGCCCCGTCATCACCACCACAGCAGGTTGCGGAGTCAGCTGTTCGGTCTCGGCAAGCAAATCCAGCCCGTTGCCATCGGGCAATTCGATATCGAGCAGCACGAGATGGGGTTGCCAGTCGAGGAGAGCGGCCCGCGCAGCGGCAAGCGTTTCTACCGCTGTAATCTCCAAGCCACTGCCATCGAGATACTGTGAGTAAATCGCGCATAGTGTTGAGCTGTCCTCTACTATGAGGGTTTTCACGGCGGTTTTTTCTCCTGCCTGCCGGTCTACGGAGCAACTCTCCGCTTCTGACCCGCGCCTTACCTCATGCAGACATTACCAGTTTTTGATCTGTATGGGCGTGACTCCAGAACAGCACGGTCGTCAACAGTAAGACCGCGCCCACCTGATGTGTTGCGGCCATGGGTATCGCCACCTGACTCAGTACCGTGCCAATGCCCAGCATGATCTGAAAGGTTAACGCCAGCAGCATCAACATCGCGCCTCGGCGCACCCTCGGCTCGGCACTCTGGCGCAGACTGCGGACACTAACGAACAGCACCAGCGCGGCTATGGCGTAGGCGAGCATCCGATGGTTGAAGTGAATGGTTGCGACGCCCTCAAAAGTGGCTAACCACCCCTCCGCGTAATAACCCATGGGAACAAAAGTCTCTCCCATAAGCGGCCAGGTTGGATACGCAAATCCCGCATCAGTGCCAGCCATGAATCCGCCAGAAAGAATCAACAGATAGACGCCTGCAATCAGCACACCGCCCATGGGGCCAATGTGCTTGAGTGATGGAGAAAGGCCTGCAGTGACTCTGAACAAAAGCCACATCATTAGCGCATAAATTGCCACGGCAACTCCGAGGTGAGCGGTCAGCCGGTATTGGGAAACTGAAGGTCGATCCACTAGACCACTCTTGACCATGTACCAACCCAACAGGCCCTGTGCAGCACCCAAAAACAGGAGCAGAACCAGCGCTGGCAATAGCTGAGGAGCAATCATTCGCCGCAGGGCGAAAATGACCAAGGGGATGAAGTACATCAGCCCAATCAATCGGCCGAGCACACGATGGAGGTATTCGAACCAGAAAATCTGTTTAAAGCCCGCCAGATCCATGCCCTGGTTGATCTTTTGATACTCCGGGTACTGTTGATAAGCGGCAAAGGTGTCGAGCCACTGGGTCTCGGTCAGCGGCGGGATAATTCCCATGATGGGGCGCCAATCCACCATGGATAAACCCGATTCGGTCAGCCGGGTCACCCCTCCCAGTAAAATCATGCCCAAAATCGTCACGGCGCACACGCCGAGCCAGCCCGCTATCCAACGCGCATTTTGCTGCGCTTCCATCGTCAGTGTCGTCATGATGTTGCCCCCCCGAGGCCCCCTATTCTACCGAAAAGCGCGCAAAGGATCCGTTCTGCCCTACACTGAGCGCACTCAGGAGCCCCCTCATGTCTTATGTCCGTCTCGATCAAATCGATTACAGCATCGGCCCCCGGATATTATTCGATAAAGTCAGTCTGACACTGGGCAAAGGAGAACGGCTGGGATTGTTGGGCAGAAATGGCGCGGGCAAGTCGACGTTGCTTCGTATCCTTTCTGGGGAGTTGGCGCCTGAGTCCGGGGAACGATGGCAGCAGCCCGACGCCAGAATCGCTTTTCTCGAGCAGTCACTCCCCGAGGATGGTGACTTAACAGTTTTTGACTATGTCGCTACGGGTCTCGCTGAGATCGGGGAATTGTTATCCCGATACCACTTACTGATTCAGAGCAATGCTGAGAGCACCTTGCAAGAACTCAATGCTATCCATGCCGAGCTAGAGCACCGCAACGGATGGACCATGGGCCAACGCATTGAAAAAGTGCTGGATCAAATGAAGCTTGCGGGCGACACCCCGCTGAAAGCGCTGTCCGGCGGGTGGCGCAGGCGAGCGGCGCTGGCTCGAGCGCTGGTAACCGATCCCGACCTCTTGCTACTTGACGAGCCAACCAACCACCTCGATATCCCTGCTATTGACTGGCTTGAACAGGAGGTCATGCAGTTTGCTGGCGCGGTTGTGCTCATCACCCACGACCGTCGTTTTTTGCAGAGAGTGTGCAATCGAATCGGCGAGCTTGACCGGGGGCATCTCGCCCTGTGGCAATCGGACTACCGACAGTTTCTGATTCAAAGAGAACAGCAGGCTGCCGCGGAAGCCAGAGCCGAGGCACTATTTGACAAGAAGCTCGCGCAGGAAGAAGTGTGGATTAGACAGGGTATAAAAGCTCGCCGGACCCGAAATGAGGGCCGGGTGACGGCGCTCAAAGCCATGCGCGAGGAACGTGCACAGCGCCGAGCGGCAGTTGGCCGGGCACGGATGACCCTGGAGGATGCTGCACGCTCCGGGCGGCGTGTGGCGGAAGCTAGGGAAGTCAGCTTCGGGTACGAGAATCAGGATCTGATCAAAGATTTCTCCACCATTATTCAGCGGGGAGATCGCATCGGGATTGTCGGCAGAAATGGAGTGGGCAAAAGCACCGTTATCAAACTTCTACTCGGGGAGCTTGCCCCCAGCAAGGGCGAGGTCTTACGCGGAACCCAACTTCAGATTGCCTACTCCGACCAGCTCCGGGATACCTTTCAACCGGAGCGAGATCTGATTGACAACGTCTGTGGCGGTCAGGAGTTCATCGAGATTAATGGGCAACGACGACACGCCATCAGTTATCTTGGCGATTTTTTATTCTCTCCGGACCGGGTGCGCACGCCAGTGAAAGCGCTCTCCGGCGGAGAAATCAACCGCGCCATCCTCGCTCGACTCTTCACTCGACCAGCGAATCTTCTGGTGCTGGACGAGCCGACCAATGATTTAGACATAGAAACCTTGGAACTGCTCGAGGAGATACTGCTCGAGTTCAAGGGAACCGTAATTGTGGTCAGTCATGACCGGCATTTTTTAGACAAGGTAGTCACGAGCCTGCTGGTGATGCAGGAGAACGGCGTCGTCGAAGAACAGGCGGGCGGTTACAGTGATTGGGAGGCGCGCGGTGGGCAACTGACACCGCTTAGCGCAACCATAGCGCCACAGGAGAACCAGGCCACAGCGCCAAGCGAATCGGAGCAAGGTCAGGCAGCTAAGAATTCGAGCGTTACTCCAAGCCCCCTCAAAAAAGCCAAACTCAGCTACAAGGAGCAAAAAGAGCTCGACGCGCTACCCGACAGGATCGAACGGCTCGAAAGCGAGCACGCGGCGCTACTGGCGTTAATTTCTGAGCCGGGATTTTACGATCAAGCTCCTGATACCGTTGCACAAGTCATGACGGCTATCAGTGCCGCTGAAAACGCACTGGATGAAGCACTCGAGCGGCTCGTAGCGCTGGAAGGATGAACCCCGGGCGCTACAGTACGGAAACGACCGCGTCCACAACACGGGACAAATTCGCGGCGTTCAGGCCGGCGATATTGATACGTGATGAATCCAGCATGTAGACCGATTTTTCGGTTCTCAGCCGCTGGGCCTGCTCGACTGATAACCCCAGAAAAGAGAACATTCCGTTCTCGCGACCAATGAAGTCAAAATCTCTCCCTGTCGCCGCCACCAAAGCGTCGCGAAAGCTCGCGCGCAGACCATTGATCCTGCCACAAATTTGCTCAAGCTCTTGCACCCAGGCCCGCCGTAGCGCTGGGTTGGACAACACGCGCCCCGCCAACAGCGCGCCATGGGCAGGCGGCATAGAATAAACCCGGCGCGCCGCGGCGATGGCCTGACTCGCCATGGCCTCCGCCGCGCGATCATCTCCGCCAATAAAAATAACCGCGCCGGCACGCTCACGATACAAACCAATATTCTTTGAGGAGGAAACGGCAACAATCATTTCAGGGACAGAGGCCAAAACGCTGCGCAATCCCTGTGCATCCTCATCGAGGCCAGCGCCCATGCCTTGATAAGCAAAATCAATCATGGGTAACAGCTGCCTATCGGCCAGCAGTGACGCCAATTGCTGCCACTGCTCTGCGGAGGGATCGGCGCCGCTGGGGTTATGACAGCAGCCATGCAGTAAAACCACGTCTCCCGGGGAAGCCTGTTCGAGATCTGCCAGCATGGCATCAAAATCGAGCCCCTTGAGCTGAGGGGAGTAATACCGGTAGGTCTTGAGCTTAAGGCCAACGGATCCCATCAAAGGAATATGTACCGGCCAAGTGGGATCGCTGACCCAAACAGTCGTATCCGGTGCTGCCGCATGCAAGACCTCGGCACCCAATCGCACTGCACCGCAACCCCCCGGGGTTTGCACAGCCGTGACCCGGTTGCCCAACCGATCTTCCAGTGCAGGACCCAGCACCAGCGAGCGAATTCCTGACAGGTATGCCGCATCGCCAACGGGAGGCATATAGACCTTGGTCAGTTCATCGCTCACCAGCTCATGCTGCGCCTTTTGCACCGACTCAAAAACCGGACAGAGACCGGTCTCGTCCATGTAAACGCCGAGGGTAAGGTCAACTTTGTCTGGATTTTGGTCTGCGCGACAGGCGGCAGCCAAACCAAGAATAGAGTCAGGTGGAAGCACCGGTAAGGAATCGAACATGTGAATCTCTGGCAAACTAGACGCGTCAAGAGCGCGAGAGTATGCGGAAGTGTCAGGGCGCGCAACAAGCCCTGTTATGCTCTCGGTCCCCATCAACAACACAATGCTCACCATGAATCAGCAGGATCCACCCAAGCAGGTACTACCCCCGGAAATACTCGCACCGGGGGATGGCGCCGGCGTGGCTCGACCCTCCCCCACGCCGTTACGCGACCAATTGTATGCAGAGCCACTGCCCGAGGGCGGCCTTTTCAGGTTCAACGAGGCGGTCGCGTCGGTCTTCCCCGACATGATCAGTCGCTCAGTGCCCGGCTATACCACGGTGATAGCGATGACAGGTGTCATGGCCGCACGACATGCCCGCGCAAACACCACCATTTACGATCTCGGGTGTTCCTTGGGAGCCTCACTGCTCTCGGTTGCAAAGGAGCCTGCCTGCCAACACTGTAAGCTGATCGGGATCGACAATTCCGAGGCCATGCTCTCCGCAGCCCGCAGTCACCTTGCCCAATTTCCAGAGGGGAAATTGATAACGCTCGAGGTTGGCGATATTGCGGACGTAGCGCTGGATGACGCCAGCGTGGTCATTATGAATTACACGCTGCAGTTCGTGCCCATCGCTCAACGCGAGGCCGTGTTGAAGCGTATCAGGCAGGCGTTGATGCCGGGAGATCTCTTAATTCTCTCGGAAAAAATAACGCTTAAAGATAATGAACTGAACCGACGCCTAATAGATCTGCACCACGACTTCAAGCGACAACAGGGGTACAGCGACCTCGAAATCGCCCAAAAACGTGATGCCCTGGAGAATGTGCTGTTACCCGAGACCCGAGAGGCGCATTTCGACCGGCTTAAGCGTGCCGGCTTCAGCCAATGCGATGTCTGGTTTCAATGCCTTAACTTCGCCTCTTTCATCGCCATCGCATGATCCTCCCTCCCGAGTTGCAGAGTGACTGGAGGGCACTAAAAGAACGGTGGACAGTCGGACCTTTGGCGCGGTGGATCGAGACATTACCCGCGCTTCTCTCTGAAGGACTCTCAGTCGAACGGTATGGCGATATCCCTCGTTGGCGCAAGGCGCTGTCTCAGTTGCCCGAAGTCATAGGAGAAAAGCATATTCTCAACGCCCCGAGGGTCGGAGTAGCCGGTCACGCCAGCGATGCAGAGCTCAGGTTACTCGAGAGTGCGCTAAGGGGCCTGCATCCCTGGCGCAAAGGTCCGTTTGCGCTTTTCGGCTTGCATATTGATACCGAGTGGCGGTCCGACTGGAAGTGGGATCGCCTACAGCAAGCCGTTGAACCCTTGCAGGGGCGACGCGTGCTGGATGTCGGATGTGGCAATGGTTATCACTGTTGGCGGATGCTTGGGGCGGGTGCGTCTGAAGTCATCGGCATCGATCCCACACCGCTTTTTATACTCCAGTTCAAAGCCATCCATCATTATCTTCCCCTGCCGGGTATTCATGTTCTGCCCATGACCCTTGAGGCAATGCCTGAGGACTTACCGATATTTGACACGGTTTTTTCTATGGGTGTGTTGTATCACCGACGAGATCCAATGGCCCATTTGCGTAGCCTGAAAAATAAATTGCGGCCCGGGGGCCAATTGGTGCTGGAAACGCTGGTCATCGACGGCGACAGCCACGCGCTTCTCGAACCCAAGGGTCGCTACGCGCGCATGGGCAATGTTTGGCAACTCCCCAGCCCCGGTCTGGCGCAACAGTGGCTGGTCAACGCGGGATTCCAATACGCCGACATTGTGGATGTCACCACTACAACCCCTGAGGAGCAGCGGAGTACGTCTTGGATGACATTCCAGTCCCTCGCAGACTTCCTCGACCCGAAGGATGCATCGCTCACCATAGAGGGCTTCCCCGCGCCTCGACGAGCAATCCTGACTGCTCAAAATCCTGTTTGAAGCGCAGCGGCTAGTGCAGTTGGCGCCGCTCTTGGGAGGTATCGAAAACCACATCGAAAACCTCCCGATAAGTCCGCACGAAATGCGCTTCGAGACCCGCCTTTAGGTACTCAGGCAACGCTTCGTAATCGCCACGATTGGCAAAGGGCAGAATGACCTCGTCAATTTTGGCCCGACGGGCAGCAATAACCTTTTCGCGAATACCTCCAACCGGAAGTACCTGACCCGTGAGGGTGAGTTCGCCCGTCATAGCCAATGGACGACGCAGCCGATCACCTCGCGCCAAAGACAGCAAAGCGGTTGCCATGGTGACGCCAGCGCTGGGGCCGTCTTTGGGTGTGGCGCCCTCCGGCACGTGGAGATGCACCATCGACATATCAAAAAAATCGGGTTCGCAGCCGAATTCACGCAAATGCGCCACCACGTAGCTGTAGGCGATCTCGGCGCTCTCCTTCATCACGTCGCCCAGCTGTCCCGTCAGCTTGAATCCGCGATTCAAGGTATGGATTTTCGAAGATTCGATACTGAGGGTTGCGCCCCCCATGGCGGTCCATGCCAGCCCCGTAACAACCCCCTTACCACGCAATGCGCGCTCAGCTTTGAACCTCGGTCGACCGAGGACGCCCTCGACTTCGCGCTTGCCAATACGGGTGCGCTGGGTGCCGTGCTCGACCATCTCAAGAATCGATGCTCGCACCAGCGCGCTCAACTTCTTTTCTAAACCGCGCACGCCCGCCTCACGACTGTATGAGTCAATCACAAGGCGCAATGCTGCGTCATTGATACGAATTTGCTTGGGTTGCGCACCGTGGCGCTCAAGTAATTTCGGCCACAAGTGGTTTTTGGCGATCGCAAGCTTTTCCTCTGCGATGTAGCCCGACAAGCGGATCTCCTCCATGCGATCGAGGAGCGGGGCAGGTATCGTGTCGAGTTGATTAGCGGTGCAAATGAACAAGACCTTGGACAAATCGATCCGCAAGTCCAAATAATGATCGAGAAACTCACCGTTTTGCTCGGGATCCAGCACCTCCAACAAGGCTGATGCAGGGTCGCCTTGAAAGGAGCTACCGATTTTGTCGATCTCATCGAGCATGATGACCGGATTTGTAACTTCGACCTCTTTTAATGCCTGCACGAGTTTGCCCGGCATAGCGCCGATATAAGTACGTCGGTGGCCCTTGATCTCCGCCTCGTCGCGCATGCCGCCCAGACTGAATCGGAAAAACTGTCGATCCAACGCCGCCGCAATGGATTTGCCGATACTGGTTTTGCCAACTCCCGGCGGACCCACGAGGAGCAGAATCGAGCCGTCAATGCTGCCCTTGAAAGCGCCGACGGCGAGAAATTCAATGATCCGCGACTTCACGTCATCCAGACCATCGTGGTGGGCGTCGAGTTGGGTTCGCGCATGACCTAGGTCAAGATTATCCTGCGACTGGATGCCCCAAGGCACCGATGTCGCCCAATCCAGATAATTGCGCGTTACCCCATACTCGGGTGAACCTGACTCCAGTACCTGGAGCTTACTGAACTCCTCCTCAAGCCTATCCACTACTTTTTGCGGCGGATCCAGCTTTTCTAGGCGCTGCCTGAACCGCTCAAGATCAGAAGTGTTGTCGTCTTTCGAGAGACCCAACTCCTTCTCGATCACCTTCATCTGCTCGCGCAGAAAAAATTCTCTCTGATTTGCCGAAACCTTCTCGTTAACTTGCGTGGTGATCTGGCCCTGAAGCTCTGCCACCTCCCGCTCTCGCTTCAAAAGCTCCAGAACGATATTCATACGACGCGTCAGAGGGAGCGTCTCAAGAACCTCTTGCAAACGGTCACCACTGGCAGTCGTCAAGGCTGCGGCAAAGTCGGCGAGCAACCCCGGCTGGTTTGGATTGAATTGCCCAATATGCTGTTTCAGTTCTTCGCTGTAGAGCGGATTCAACGGCAAAAGCTCTTTGATCGCAGCAATAACGGCCATGGCGTAGGCCTTTATCTCATCGCTGTCACGATCACCCTGAGAACGTGGGTACTCCACTTGAGCGATGAGCGGGCTAGTCTCGCTCAGCCATCTGACTATCCGAAATCGGCGCAGTCCCTGAGCCAGGAAATGTCCGGCGTGGTCAGACATACCCGGCGGTCGATGTAATCTGACCACACACCCTGTTTCAGGGAATTCATCGGGCCGGACTGATCCGGGATCAGGCTTGTCGACAAAAGCGAGACCCAAAAGCCTGGAACCCTGCTGCGCTATGGCATCGAGGGTTGCTTGCCAGTTGTCGGGGTTGAATGACACCGGTTGCACCTGGCCGGGAAAGAAAGGGCGGCCGGGCAATGGCAACAGCACCAGCGTGTCAGGCAGAACATCGTCCGCCAGCGCGGGCGCTGAGACGCCGTAGTCGCCCTGTTCCGCCGTTTCTGCGGGTAACACGTCGCCATCTCGTTGATTTTGCTCTTCTTGATCCACTCGCCCTCTCCGCGCGACCTGTCGCTGATTCATCCAGTACTGAATATCTGGGGGGGCACGGGTGGTTTTTCAAGGTGCCAGAACCCCTGTCTGGACCGACACCATGATCCCTCGCGAAAGCTCACGAGGTCGAGGCGGGATTATGGGTGTGGGGTCAAGTCGGCACCGCCAGGGTGCCGTCTACTCGCGAAAAGCGAAGCCTTACTCGTCTCCCGTTGAGGGCATGATCGGCTGGGGCGACACCGGAAAAGGGGCGATTTTGGCGCTGCTGGCATCTGAGATGCGCGCAGCTCCCTCTTTTTCAACCTCGTCAATCCGGATGATGGCCTGTAAGGGGATGTAGCTCCGTTTAACCCCTGCAAACTCATTTTTCAGCTTTTCCTCACCGGGGTCGACAACTATCTGCGAGCGCTCGCCAAAGACCAGTTCCTCTACCTCAACAAAACCCCACATATCGCTTTGGTAGATTTGTCTGGCAAAGACCTCGTAAACCTGACCTCCATTGTGAAAGATCACTTTGTAAATGGGCTGAGAAGGCATGTTGGCTCCCGGCAAACCGAGGTGGCGCTGCAAAAAGGGGCGGAATGGTAACACTTTCCTGCTAAAGCTCCAGCACAACACGGGATTTTTGGAGCCGAGGCGCTATACTCCGCGGCCACAGTGACCAAGCCTATGCGGACAGCAACGCGTGACCGACCCCAACAGTAAAAAACTGTTTGTAGAAACCCATGGATGCCAGATGAACGAGTATGACTCTGCGCGCATGGCGGATCTGCTGGGCGAAAGCCATGGACTGGTGATGACGGCCTCGCCGGAGGATGCAGATGTGCTGCTGCTCAATACCTGCTCGATTCGAGAGAAAGCCCAAGAAAAGGTATTCCACCAGCTGGGACGCTGGAAGCGACTCAAGCAAAAGAATCCTGATGTCATCATCGGCGTCGGGGGTTGCGTCGCCAGTCAGGAAGGCGCCGAAATCGGAAAGCGCGCACCGTTTGTGGATCTCATTTTTGGCCCGCAGACACTGCATCGGTTGCCCGAAATGATCGAACATCGCCGACAGGGTGAGCCCGTAGTCGTCGACGTCAGCTTCCCAGAAATTGAAAAATTCGATCGACTGCCAGAACCCAGCGTGGATGGTCCTTCTGCATTTGTCTCGATCATGGAGGGCTGCAGCAAGTACTGTACTTTCTGCGTTGTGCCCTACACGCGGGGCGAGGAAGTATCGCGCCCGGTCGATGACGTTATCGCGGAAATAGCGGGGCTTGCAGACCGGGGCGTCAAGGAAGTGAATTTGCTCGGGCAAAATGTAAATGCCTACCGGGGGCGAAACCACCTGAGCGAGATCGTAGACTTTGCCGAGTTGCTTCATCTGGTGAATCTGGTTCCCGGCATTGAGCGAATCCGATACACCACCTCGCACCCGGTTGAGTTCTCTGAAGCCATCGTCGCCTGCTATGGGGAAATTCCCGCGCTGGTCGATCACCTGCATCTGCCGGTTCAGAGTGGCTCTGATCGTATTTTGATGGCGATGAAGCGCGGTCATACCACGCTGGAGTACAAGGCGACGATTCGCGCCCTGCGCAGGCTCAGGCCGAATATCTCGCTGTCGTCGGACTTTATCGTTGGCTTCCCCGGTGAGACAGAAGAAGATTTTGCCGCCACGATGAAGTTAATCGAGGAAATTGGTTTCGATACCTCTTTTAGCTTTATCTATAGCGCGCGCCCGGGCACGCCTGCCGCCGATCTAGTAGACGACACACCCGAATCAGTCAAAAAAGAGCGCTTACACATTTTGCAGGGCCGCATTGCCCAGCAAGCCCAGCAAATCTCGGCGCGCATGGTGGGCACCCGTCAGCGCATTTTGGTCACCGGCTATGCGAAAAAAGACCCCGGACAACTCTCTGGCCGCACCGAGAATAATCGGGTGGTCAATTTCGCGTGTACCCAAACCGACCTCATCGGCGATTTTGTGGACGTAGATATCACTGCCGCCTACAGCAACTCTCTGTTGGGCCGCCTCCCAGAATAAGCGCAAATAACACCGACAATGGTTGACTCCGCCCGTGAGGCGAGTATCGTTTCTAGCCCAGTGTGAAAGAGGCGGCGTGAAAACCGTTGAACACAGACCAATCGGCGCCCGAGGTCACTCCATCGGGAGTAGCCTCGCAACTTATTCTCTCCCTTGAACCCAATGACGCAAGAAATCTGGCGGTCCTTTGCGGACAGCTGGACGGGCATTTGCGGCAGATCGAGAAGCGCCTCGACGTTACCATACGAAACCGAAGCAACGTTTTCGAACTCTCCGGTACGCCACTGAGATGCGAGATGGCGGCATCACTGCTACGCGCACTCTACGCTGAAGTCGACAACGGCATGCAGCTCAGCCCCGAAACCATTCATCTCCGCTTACAAGAATCTGACCTCGAGTATCTGGTGAAAACCCGCGACGACCAGAGCCAGCATGATGGCGCCGGCGTGATTCGCACCAAGCGACTCTCGGTAACGCCCCGTGGCGGCAACCAAAAGGACTACGTCCGTGCTATCGCTGGCCATGACATTAACTTCGGCATTGGTCCAGCGGGGACCGGAAAGACTTATTTGGCGGTCGCCTGCGCCGTCCGAGCGCTGCTTGAAGAGCAAGTCAAACGTATTCTGCTGGTGCGCCCGGCGGTCGAGGCAGGCGAGCGGTTGGGTTTCCTGCCAGGCGATCTCTCACAAAAGGTCGATCCTTATCTGCGCCCTTTGTACGACGCGCTTTACGAAATGTTGGGCTTTGAGACCGTCAACCGTTACATAGAGCGGCACGTTATTGAAGTGGCACCGCTAGCATTTATGCGAGGCAGAACACTCAACCACGCCTTTGTTATTCTCGATGAAGCGCAGAATACGACGCGGGAACAAATGAAAATGTTCTTGACGAGAATTGGCTTTGGATCGACCGCGGTCATTACCGGTGATACCAGCCAGATTGACCTGCCGAAAGGAACGCAAAGCGGATTGACCCATGCCAAGGAAGTCCTTGACGACGTCGCGGGAATTACATTTACCGAGTTTGGCAACAAGGATGTTGTGCGCCACCCCGTGGTGCAAAGAGTGGTCAGCGCCTACGAAGCCCATGAAAAAGCGAATCAAAGTGGTTCGAGTGAGGGTCCGACGTGACCGTGTTGGTAACGGTAGAGCGCTCCACAGATGCGCCAACGCCCGCTGATGAAACTATTCAGGCTTGGATAATGGCAGCCTTGGCAACCGCAGGTGCGACCGGAAATGAGCCCCCTGAAGTCTGCATCCGGATCACCGACATAGACGAAGCAACACGCTTTAACGAGACGTATCGATCAAAACCTCAGGCAACCAATGTCCTGTCCTTCCCCGCCGAGCTGCCCCCGGGGACTCCGTCAGGGTTGCTGGGTGATCTCGTCATCTGCGCGCCAGTGGTACGAAGCGAAGCAAAACAGCAACACAAACGCGAAGAGGCCCACTGGGCCCATATGATCATCCACGGTGTGTTGCACCTGTTGGGTCACGATCACCAGATACCCGCAGACGCCGAGATTATGGAAGCTCTGGAGGTTCAACTTCTTGAGCGATTCTGCTTTCCCAATCCCTATGAGTTAACCGAGCCCTTGGAGGGGGCCCAACCGTGAACGACGAACGAAAATCCGAGGGAGAAGAACGATCCTGGATCGATCGACTCACTCACTTTATCAGTGGTGAACCCCAGACCAAATCTGACCTCACGGGTGTGCTTTCTCTTGCTGAAGAGCACGAGATTATCGACGAGGATGCCAGAAAGATCATGGAAGGCGCGCTGATGGTTAGCGACATGCAAGTCAGAGACATCATGATCCCCCGCGCACAGATGGTCGTGATTGATTCCGACAAGGGTTTGTCTGAGGTATTGGCCCAAATCGTCACGGCTGGCCACTCGCGTTATCCAGTCATAGGCGATGGCATTGACGACGTCATCGGGATACTGCTCGCCAAGGATTTGTTACCGCTGATCCAGCACGAGGGAGAGGCTCCGCCCATTCGCGAACTGATGCGGCCGTTCATCGCTGTACCCGAGAGCAAGCGGCTAAACGTGCTGTTGCGAGAGTTTCGTCAAAACCGCAACCACATGGCAATCGTCATCGACGAGTATGGCGGCATTGCAGGACTCATCACCATTGAGGATGTGCTGGAGGAAATTGTCGGTGAGATTGAAGACGAAACCGATATTGAGGAAGAACAGCACATCAGAAAAGGTGATCACGACGAGTACCTTGTAGAAGCGCTCACCCCGATTGAGGACTTTAACGAGTACTTCGACACGCTGTTTAGCGACGAGGAATTCGATACGATTGGCGGCCTCGTGATCAACGCTTTTGGTCAACTCCCCAGCGCAAATCAGTCAATTAAATTAGACCGCTTTGAATTCACCGTGATTGATGCTGACGAACGTCGCCTGAATAGCCTCGCCGTCAGACCTTTGCCCGACGCTAATCCGGCGGAGTAATGCACGCCGGAGCAAGGACAACCGGTCTGGCTGTGTTGGCTGGGCTAATTTTTGCTCTGGGGTTGTCTCCGTTTGATTTTTGGCCCGCCATCCCCCTCAGCGCAGGCATTCTCTACGCTGTCTTAAATCGCACCGACCTACTCGCACCATGGCGCGCTGGATTCGCCTACGGGATCGGATTTTTTGGCGCCGGGGTGTCGTGGATCTATGTCAGCATTCACGTGTATGGCCCAACGCCGGTATGGCTGGCAGTCGTGCTGACGGTCCTGTTTTGTGGCGGTCTGGCATTGCTATTTTCTCTGCAAGCGCACCTCTACGTCAGGCTTTCGGGTACTCAGCCCGGTTGGAAGGTCGTTCAGTTTGCCTCGCTGTGGGTGCTATTCGAAGTACTGCGAACCTTTTTACTCACCGGCTTTCCCTGGGCTTTCGCCGGATACGGGGCGTTGGACTCGCCCCTCGCCGGTTGGATACCGCTATTAGGCGTTTATGGCTGCTCGTGGTTGATGGTAGGGCTTGGTTGTCTGGGCGCTGAGGCGCTGTGCGGCCCGCGCAATGTGCGGATTTGGCTCGCGGGAGGTGCGGGCACCGCAGCGATCTTCGCCATCGGTATTTTCGGGCAGCAGACCGCTTGGACTCAGCCGTCGGGGGAACCGATCCGCGTCGCTGCAGTACAGCCCAACATCCCCCTCATGGAGAAATGGGATCCTCGCCAGCGACCGCAAATTCTTGAGCAGTTCAGCACACTCTCAGCGCAACTTTATGGCGAAAATGACCTCATCCTGTGGCCCGAGTCTGCTCTACCGGGCTACCGCGACCAACTAGAGCCCATGCTGCAGCGAGTCCACGCCTCAGCCAAAACCGCCGGTAGAACGGTGATTACGGGCATTCCGACACGCGACGCGACGGGACGTTACAACAGCATTACCGCGCTGGGCCTAGGCCGAGGCACTTACCACAAGCAAAAACTGGTGCCCTTTGGCGAATATGTGCCCATGGAGCGCTTGCTGAGAGGGGCCATCGCCTTTTTCGACTTGCCCATGTCGCAGTTCACTGCCGGGCCTGAGGATCAGGGCACGCTGCGGGTCGACGCTACCCCAGTCGCGCCCTTCATCTGTTACGAGGTGGTCTATCCGGACTTCGTGCGTCAGCAAAGTCGTGCGGCTGATCTGCTGATTACCATTAGCAATGACACCTGGTTCGGCGACAGTGCTGGGCCCTGGCAGCACTTTCAAATGGCTCGCTTCCGGGCGGCCGAGTTGGGTAAGGACCTGATCCGCAGCACCAATGATGGCGTTTCGGCGATTATTGATTGGCACGGCAAGGTCATCGTATCGACACCTCAATTCACTCAGGCCGTGGTCTCAGGCAATGTCCAACCCAGAACGGGTGAGACGCCCTTCGCCGTTACCGGCAGTCTGCCGGTGTGGGTATTCGCTTTGATCGGTCTCGTGTTGGGCCGGGACAGGCCCTAATACTGCTACACTCCCGTCGGCCGCCGCCACCGGTCGGGAACGGGTCGTAACAATGGAAAGATCCGGCCCGCTCGGGCTGTAACGTACCGAAGGATCCACAGTTAAATGAGTCAGGAATACCAACCGCAGGCGCTTGAGCAGACACTTCAGACCGAGTGGGCGGAGAGCGATCGATTCGCTGTTTACCCAGACGATACTCGCGAGAAATTCTACTGTCTCGCTATGTTCCCCTACCCCAGCGGCAAGCTGCACATGGGGCACGTTCGCAACTACACCATTGCCGATGTTATTGCGCGTTACCAGAGAATGCTCGGAAAAAATGTGCTGCAACCGATGGGCTGGGACGCTTTTGGATTGCCGGCCGAGAATGCGGCGATCCAGAATCGGGTGCCACCTGCTGAGTGGACCCTCAACAATATCGCCGACATGCGCCAACAGTTGGCGCGGCTCGGATTTGCTTACGACTGGAATCGTGAGCTGGCAACCTGCACGCCCGAGTACTATCGCTGGGAGCAATGGTTCTTTACCCGCCTGATGAAAAAAGGTTTGGCCTACAAAAAAGAGGCGGACGTTAATTGGTGTGAGACAGATCAAACCGTGCTGGCTAACGAGCAGGTGGTTGACGGTAAGTGCTGGCGCTGTGACAACCCAGTGGAACGAAAAGCGATCAACCAATGGTTCATCAAGATCACGGATTATGCACAGGAGTTACTTGACGATCTCGACACGCTGACCGACTGGCCAGAACAGGTGCGCACCATGCAGCGCAACTGGATCGGGCGATCAGAGGGCGCTACGGTTCGATTTCCCTTTGGCGATACTCCCATCGAGGTCTATACCACCCGTCCCGACACTTTGATGGGCGCTACCTACCTCGCCTTGGCACCACAGCACCCTCTTGTCGCGTCGGCGGCGGCAGAGAATCCTGAACTCGACGCCTTCTGCCAGAAGATCAGCGCCAGCACCGTAGCTGAAGCCGATATGGCGACGATGGAAAAACTGGGGATGGATACTGGCCTGCGGGCGCGACATCCTCTCACGGATGAACCTTTGCCCATCTGGGTCGCCAACTTTGTCCTGATGGGCTACGGCTCCGGCGCGGTCATGTCGGTTCCCGCCCACGATCAACGAGATTGGGAATTCGCCAGCAAATATGCGCTACCGATCGTGCAGGTGGTATCCGATACGCCCGAGACCCCAGCAGATCTCTCGACCGGTGCCTACCTGCAGCGCGGCCCACTCATGCAGTCCGCGCACTTCGATGGTCTGGATTTTGACGCCGCCTTTGACGCCATTGTGGATGAGCTCGAGTCAAAGGGTCTCGGCTGCCGTTCCGTCAATTTTAGGCTGCGAGATTGGGGCGTGTCTCGCCAACGCTATTGGGGCGCTCCTATCCCGGTCATCAACTGTGCCTCCTGTGGCGCGGTACCCGTCCCTGACGAACAGCTGCCTGTGATCTTGCCGACCGACGTCGCATTTCAGGGTGTCGGCTCACCCATCAAAGACATGCCCACCTTTTATGAAACCACGTGCCCAAGCTGCAATGCTCCGGCAACCCGGGAAACAGATACGTTCGATACCTTCATGGAATCCTCCTGGTACTACGCCCGATACGCCAGCGCTAACAACGGCGAGGTCATGCTGGATCAGGAGGCGAACCATTGGCTCGAGGTAGACCAATACGTCGGTGGAATCGAGCACGCTATATTGCATCTCCTGTACGCGCGCTTTTTTCACAAGTTAATGCGCGATGCTGGTCTGGTCTCCAGTGATGAGCCTTTCAAACGACTGCTGACTCAAGGCATGGTGCTGAAAGATGGCGCCAAAATGTCAAAATCGCGGGGAAACACCGTGGATCCCCAAGCGCTGATCGATCGCTACGGCGCTGACACGGTAAGACTGTTCAGTATGTTTGCCGCACCGCCCGAACAATCCCTTGAATGGTCAGATTCGGGAGTGGAAGGCGCACATCGATTCATCAAAAGACTTTGGCGTCTGATTCATGAATTTGAGGGCGCTGCAGAGATCCCACCTGCGTCCCAGTGGAGTGATGCGCAAAAGCTGCTGCGGCGAAAAACCCATGAAACCATCAGCAAAGTCACCGACGACTATGGTCGCAGACAGACGTTTAATACCGCCGTTGCCGCAATTATGGAACTCTGCAACGAGTTATCTCGGCATCCCTCTCAGGAATTGCTGGATCGCGCCGCGGTGAGCGAGGGCTTGCACGCGGTACTGAGAATGCTGTGGCCAATTACACCCCATCTGAGTGAATACCTTTGGCGCACCTTCACCGGCGATGACTTTGCGGAGAGCGCGTGGCCGTCAGTCGACGAAACCGCGCTGAGTCGCGAAGCATTTGAAATGGTGGTTCAGGTGAACGGTAAGGTGCGAGGGAAAATTGAGGTGCCGGCTGCCGCCGACAATGCTGAGATTGAAGCCTTGGCAAAAGCGAACGCCAATGTGCAACGCTTCCTTCAAGACACGACCATCAAAAAGGTCATTGTGATTCCGCAGAAACTGGTCAATATTGTTGCCCAATGACGTCGACTCCCACATATCACCCGATTCAACTTACGACATTAGTGGCCCTGCTGATGGCGCTGATCGCCCTGAGTGGTTGCGGTTTCCAACTCAAGGGCAGCGCTCAAGCGGGCAATTCGGAATGGGAGGGTTTGTCGCTACGCTTGATCAGCACAGATCCGCGCGGTGAGTTGACGCGCGAGGTCGCGCGCGAGCTCTCCAGTATGAAGATCACGCTGACTGAAGACCTCGAAACACCCACGCGACTCACGTTGCGTGAAGAGCAATTCACACAGCGCAACGTCTCTCTCACTGCGCAGGCGCGGGCTGCCGAAATGGAGCTGACGCTCTCCGTCGATTATGTGCTGCAGCAAGAAGAGATGCTGCCACTAGAGAGCACTGCGAGTGTGAGTCAACAAATGCTGAACGATCCCCGCAATGTGGTGGGAAAGACCGAGGAAATGCGGTTATTGCGGGAGGAAATGCGACGGGACCTCGCAGCCCAGATCGTCCGACGTGTGAGTCGCGGCCTCACCCGCTAATGCAACTCAAACCCGCTCAACTCGCACAGCACCTAACCCAGTCCCTTGCCTCGAGTTACTTGATAGCGGGTGACGAGCCGTTGATTGTGCAGGAGTGCGCCGATGCGATTCGTCATGCCGCCAGAGAAGCAGGCTGTACCGAGCGGCAATGTATTGCTATCGCACAAAAAGATGATTGGATGGAATTGGGCCACGCGGCGGGCTCGCTGTCACTGTTCGCCGAGCGGAAACTCATAGAAATTCAGCTTCCCTCAGGCAAGCCGGGAACAGAAGGCAGCAAAGCCCTGCTGGAATATCTTGAGGCCGACTCTGACGATATCCTGCTGATTGTGAGCGGCCGAATTGATAAAGCCTCCCAAAACAGTAAGTGGTACACGGCATTGGATCGTACCGGTGCGATCATAACGGCTTGGCCCGTAACGGCAGCTGAACTTCCAGCGTGGCTTCACGAACGCATGAGCCGCGCGGGCGTGCAGATTGATAAAGAAGCAATAGCGGTGCTTGCTGAGAGGCTGGAGGGGAATCTACTGGCAGCCGCGCAAGAAGTGGAAAAGCTAAAACTGCTCCATGGAGACACCCCAATCACGGCAGCAATGATCACGGATACCGTCTCCGACAACGCGCGTTACGATGCCTTTCGGCTGGTGGATGTGGCGCTGTCAGGCGACGCCCGTGGCGCTGTTAGAACCCTCAGGGGCCTGAGAGCAGAAGCGGTGCAGCCTCCGGTTTTGCTCTGGGCTCTGGCCAGAGAAGTGCGCCTATTGGCCGATCTCAAGCGGGATATTACCGCTGGCGCTTCTGCCATGAGTGCGCTGAACCAGCGGGGTGTGTGGCGCAATCGTCAGCCTCTGGTACAGAAAGCGCTCAATCGACTGACCGGGCGCGACCTTGCACAACTGCAAGCGCTCAGTTTTCAGACCGACGGCGCGAGCAAAGGATTCCTGCCCGGTATCGCCTGGGACACGCTGGAGAGGCTGGTGGTGATCATGGCTCAGGGGGTATCGGTCGCCAATACGACGGCGCGACGGGCGTAAAAACTCCCTATCAGAAATAAACCCAATATCCCGGCGACAGTGGACACCCAGTCAAATCCAAACCCGTCCACGCCCACCCCGACAACCGCCGCGCCCAGCGCCGGAGCCCCCATAGCGAGCATGGTCCAAACACTCATTACCCGCCCCCGAAAATGGGGCAACGTATTGAGCTGTATCAACGTCTGACAGCCCGTGCCCGCCACCGTTGTGACCACACTCAAGCTGGATACCCAAAGACTCAGGGCCAACACACCGGATAACGTGCGCAGGGTCATGAGCGTCACACTCGACAGCGCAATGGCCAGACATACCAACCGTAACAAGCGCCCGAGATCCGCCGTCTGCCGACTGACCAGTAGCCCACCCAATACCGAGCCCAACCCCGCCATGGCGACCAATATTGCCAATTCAGAAGATCCGCCTCTGAGAATTTGGCCCGACAGCGCCGGTAACAATTCGATGAGGGTGCGCCCGAGCAAACCGTTCAACGCTGTCAACGCCAGCAGTAATCTGAGGTCTGCCCGCTGAATCAGATGCTGAGCTGCTTCGATAAATTGGCTTTTGACAGAGCCGGGCGCCGTCACCGGGCGGTCCGGTTCGACCGTGAGCCGCGACAACCGCCAAAAGGACCCCGAGAATAAAATCATTGCCGTCAGCCAAGCGGCTACCGTATTCACCTGTGCAACCAGCGCGGCACCCACGGCAGGGCCGACCATGCGAGCAATATTGAATGACATCGCCGAATAACCGACGGCGCTGGGCAAGGCTTCTCGAACAACCAACAGTGGCACCAGCGCCAGTCGCATGGGTGAATGCAGTGAAGTGGCAACACCCAGGGTTGCGGCCAAGAGCGCCAGTGCGGCGCGATCGTAAAGACCCCAGTAGGTCGTCAGCGCACCCAACAGCGCAATTGTGCCGTGGAGCATCATCGATAACTGTAAACCCCGTAAGGGATTTATACGGTCTGAAAATATGCCGAACCAGGGTGAGAGCAGTAACGCTGGTGCCAACATCAGCGCGCCAACAATCCCAACCCAGGTTGCCGACTCGGTCAGCTCCCACGCACTCCAACCGAGGAGAAACCGCAGTAACCAGGCACCCAAGCTGGAAAACCAGCTGGCCGGGTAGTAGCGCCGAAAACGTTGATCCGCAAGGGCAGAACGATGCACCTGTCGCTTTTTGCGACGGTTAGAAAAATCTCCTCTTGCTTTTTTCATCATGCTTAAATACTGTTTATTTATACAGTAAATTTGCTTTTATATCAGCGCCCGCCTCATTTGCTTCAGCGACAGGCGCTATTGGCAACAGCGTGAAACAGGAATACATCATGAACTATCTACTCGAAGATATTTTCCGTCGAACCGACACCTGGCGCGGTATGGGTCAAAGTCATACTGCTTTTCTGAGTGCCAACGCGCTATCGGCAAACAACGAAACACACGCCCTAGAGGGTATTGAAACCGGATTCGCGACGCTTGACGCTCAACTGTACAACAGAGGCTGGCCACTGGGTGGGAGTATTGAAGTCATCAGTGAGCAGTGTGGATTGGATGCCATGGGTATTTTTATGCCCATCATGAAAAAACAATCGGGTCTGGGGCGCTGGCAGGTATTTATTGACCCTCCCTATACGCCCTATGCGCCACTCTTGGCGGGAGAAGGAATCGATCTGCAGGAAATCATGTTGGTACATCCACGGGACCGCGAAGAGCTGCTCTGGTCGACAGAACAGGCGCTGCGCAGTAAGACCTGCGGCGTGGTCTTTGTTTGGCTTGGCGCCACGGACTATCGCTATGCAGAACTGCGAAAAATTCAGCTGGCAGCCGCCAGTCATGGCACGCTGGCGGTGCTCTTCCGCTCTACGGAAGCGTTATCACAACCCTCTCCGGCGAGCCTGAGAGTGCAAATGGAAGGCTATCGACAGCTCAAGATCATCAAGCAACGAGGTGGATGCCAGAGTGGCTCTATTCCACTCCCCTTTGATGACACATTGCACCTGAATTCACCAGCTTGGTCACTGGCTGACCCGTCAGCAGCGCTTCGATCAAGGCCTGAACTGCGCCCATCTGCCTGATCACGTGCTGATCCGTATCGCAACGGCCCCCCGAGGCGAATCACTGTGGCATCTGCAGAAAAGAGCCGCTATCCTTGCGCCCGCTTTCGATAACACCGAGCTGCTTATGCAAGACTTCCCCCATCACTACCGCTGTGTTGCAACTGCCAATGCTGACCAGTCACAGGTTCGCGTCGCCAGCCAAGGGTTAGCGGATCTCACCACGGATGTACCCAAAGAATTTGGTGGGCCGGGCGATCAATGGTCTCCGGAGGCACTGCTTGTCGCCGCCGTAGCGGACTGTTTTGTGCTGACCTTTCGGGCCATCGCTGCACCGTCAAGGGTGGTGTGGCATGCACTGGATTGCGACGCTACAGGGAAACTGGAGCGCGTGGACCGCACCCCCCAATTTACCGAAATTCATCTCACCGTGCGTATCAGCGTTCCCGATGACATGGAAGAAGAAAAGGTGCTGAGGGTGCTCAAGAAGGCCGAGGACAGTTGCCTCATCACCAATTCGCTGACCGCGGCCGTCCACCTCACCACCGAGATCACGCGCCAATAAACATTGCGCCGGGTGCGGACAGCTCATCACGAAGGTCTGTCGGTACGATCTATGTTGCTCCAAAAAAAAGCCCCGCTATTGCGGGGCTTTTTTCATTACATAGGCGCTTACTGAGATAGACTCACCACAACCGCGCCAGATCCATCGACATCAAACCGATCTGCATCCATCACTTTGGTCCAGGCACTGGCAAAGTCCTTGACGAAGCGCTGACGACTCTCGTCAAAGGCATAGAATTCCACCACCGCGCGCAGCTCGGAATTAGAGCCAAATACCAGATCGAACTCAGTAGCGGTCCACTTCAGCTCGCCACTCTGGCGATCTCGCCCTTCGAATATATAGGCCTGATCAGTCGGCGCCCATGCGGTATTCATATCAAGCAGGTTGATAAAAAAGTCATTGCTCAATACGCCCGGTCGATCCGTGAGCACGCCGTGATCACTCCCGGCCGCATTAGCATTCATCGCCCGCATACCGCCTAGCAGCGCCGTCATCTCTGACACGCTTAGGTTGAGTAGATCCGCCTTGTCGATAAGCGCCTGGGCTGGGGTCATGAAACCGAGGTCGGCCATGTAATTGCGGAAACCATCGTGGCGAGGCTCCAGCACCGCCATAGAGGCCGAATCTCCCATCCCCTCCGTTGCGTCAACGCGTCCGGGAGTAAAGGGGACCGAGACCGTTACACCGAATTCGGCAGCGGCGCGCTCCACGCCCACGTTACCCGCCAGCACGATTACATCTGCCAGAGACACTTGCTTGCCGCCAGAGAGCTGGCTGTTGAAGTCGCTCTGAACCTCTTCCAACACGGCAAGGACCTCAGCAGTCGCATCGGGATCGTTGATGGCCCACTGATTCTGGGGGGCCAGACGAATGCGCGCACCATTGGCGCCACCGCGCATATCACTGCCGCGGAACGTTGAGGCAGAAGCCCAGGCGGTACTGACCAGCTGAGTGTTGCTCAGGCCGGCAGACGAAATCGCATCCTTCAACGCGCTGATATCGGCATCATTGATGACCTCGAAGTCCCGCGCGGGCAACGGATCCTGCCAAGCGAGAACCTCGGCGGGCACATCATCACCCAGATAGCGATCTCTCGGTCCCATGTCGCGGTGCGTCAGCTTGAACCAGGCCTTGGCAAAAGCGAGTTCGAACTCGGCAGGATTTGCCAGAAAGCGCTCCGAGATCTCCCTGTAGCTGGGATCAAACTTCAGGGACAAATCCGTAGTAAACATCACGGGTGCGTGGCTGACCCCAGCAACATGCGCGTCCGGCACGGTACCGGCCGCCGCACCATCTTTGGGCTGCCACTGCAGTGCCCCTGCCGGGCTGCGGGTCTGTTCCCACTCATAGGCGAAGAGATTAGCCAGATACATCATCGACCACTGGGTCGGCGTGGCCGTCCAAGCGCCCTCGAGCCCAGAAGTCACGGTGTCTTCTGCATTTCCCTTGCCGCAGGTGTTCTTCCAACCAAAGCCTTGCTCGACAATCGCCTCTCCCGTGGGCTCAGGACCGACGCAGTCTGCCGGCTTGTGCGCACCATGAGCTTTACCAAAAGAGTGACCACCAGCAATCAAGGCCACCGTCTCTTCGTCGTTCATGGCCATGCGGCCGAAGGTTTCGCGAATATCGTGCGCAGCCAATACCGGGTCGGGGTTGCCATTTGGACCCTCCGGATTCACGTAAATGAGCCCCATCTGCACGGCTGCGAGTCCTTTTCGCAACTGACGACCCTCAGCGTATCGCTCATCCGCCAACATCTTGGCTTCGGGGCCCCAGTAAACCCATTCAGGCTCCCAGTCATCAGTACGACCCCCGGCGAAGCCAAAGGTCTTAAAACCCATGTTCTCCATTGCCACGTTACCCGCCAGCACCATCAGGTCTGCCCAGGAAATCTGATTGCCATACTGTTGCTTGATCGGCCACAAAAGACGACGCGCCTTGTCGAGATTGCCGTTATCGGGCCAACTGTTCAGAGGCTCGAACCGCTGCTGACCACCATCTGCACCACCACGCCCGTCGGCGGTCCGGTAAGTGCCTGCGCTGTGCCAGGCCATACGCACGAAAAAGGGCCCGTAGTTACCGTAATCAGCCGGCCACCATGGCTGAGACGTCGTGAGCGTCGTGTTGATATCTGCTTTCAGTGCCTCGAGATCGAGCTTGGCGAACTCAGCCGCGTAATCAAAATCGGCTCCCAGCGGATTCGCGCTGCGCTCGTTTTGACGCAAGGGTGTCAGATCTAGGCTGGCAGGCCACCAGGCTTGCGTGCTCTTCGGTGTACTTCTCGCCATCGAATCCACAACGGGCAAGGCGATCAGTGCTGCAGCCACCACCGAGTGGGCGATCGCTGTCTTCATAAAGTGTGCTTTCATTTTGTTGTCCTCATTGGCGAGTTTTGTCTCACCATCCCACTGTAGTAACTTTCACCTCATTCTGACAATCTGATTGTTTAACAAATAACGATCGAGTTTTTCGATTGCTATCCGTTGGCTACAACCCTCTGGTTGTCGAATGTATGCAGGATCCACTGGATGAGGAATCCCCCGACACCGCCGCAGCAGTAAGCGGCATCGGGAAAAATGGATAGAAGCCCCTAGGGCGCGCGACTAGCGACTGGCCAGACTCTCCTGTATGTATCCCTGCACGTTGGCCTCGAGCTGGTCCAGCGGCACCGCACCGGAACCCAGAACCACGTCGTGGAATTGACGCAGGTCGAAACCTTCGCCCAGCATCTCCTGAGCCAACGCGCGCAATTCCATGATGCGTAGCTTACCGATCATATAGGCGGTAGCCTGGCCCGGCATGGCGATGTAACGCTCAATAGCGCGCATACAGTCGTATTCCGCGTTAGGTGTATTGGCCACGAGATACGCCACTGCTTGCTCGCGGGTCCACTGCTTATGGTGCAAACCCGTATCGACGACGAGGCGCGCAGCGCGCCACAATTCCATCGCCAACCGCCCAAAATTGGACCAAGGCGACTGGTAAAAACCCATCTCCCGCGCCAAGTACTCAGAATACAGGCCCCATCCCTCGGTATAGGCGGTAAAGCGCGTATGTCGCTGAAAATCAGGCACATCACCGAGCTCCGCCGAGATCGCACGCTGCAGATGATGACCGGGCAGACCCTCGTGAAACGCCAACGCCTCAAGATCGGTTAGCGGCATGGAGTTCATGTCGTAGAGATTGGCGTAATAAATACCCGGGCGAGATCCGTCTGGCGGGGGGCTCTGATAAAAGGCCTTGCCAGCAGAGCGCTCGCGGTAGGGTTCAACCCGCTTTACCACCAGATCCGACTTTGGCAGGACACCAAAATAGTCGGGCAAACGCGCTGACATCGCGTCAATGGCTTGTCTCGCCGCCAGCAAATACGCCTCTCTCCCCGCATCATTGTTCTCGTAGCGCAAAGTGGTGTCACGACGAACGCGATCGAGAAAGTCCGCCAGATCACCGGTCTCACCCAGCTCAGCCATGACAGCCCGCATCTCATTGTGAAGGCGCTCCACGTTAGCCAGACCGGTCTGATGAATTTCTTCCGCTGTCAGGTCTGTGGTCGTAAAAACACCGAGCCGGTTTCGATAAAAGGCCTCCCCCTCGGGAAAGCGCCACACGCCGTCGGCCGACGGTGCCAGTTCCTCTTGTGCCCGAATCGCTGAGATCAGGTCGCGATAAGCCGGGGCAACCGCATTCAGCAAGGCCTCTCGGGCACTCTGCCTGAGCTCCGTTGATACATCGGAGGCCAGCGGCAATTGATCGAGCTTGGCGTTAAAATCGCGCCAGATAACCGAGGGGTCTTCACTGTCATCAAAGGGCGCTCCGACGATGACGTTACCTGCGGCCTCGATGATTTTTGGAATCATCCAATCGACCAAAAACAGGCCCTTTTCAGCGCGGAGCTGCAGCTGCTCAATCACGCCCTCGAAGTAACCGGGCAAATTGTTCAATCTCGCCACATAGGCCAGTGCATCCTTTTCTGAGGCGATAGTGTGGACATTGATGAGCAGGCTCACGACGCTGGTATGAGGCCCGCGGTGCTGATGAATAATGTAGCGATGGTGTCGATAAGGCGCACCGGCAAGCTCACGCTCCACATCGCGCCGATAAAGCCGATAGGAAAGCAACCGCTCCGGGGATAATTGAGTCGTGTCAACGGTCTCGAGAAACGCGAGACGCGCCTTAGCAATCTCGAGTGATTCGAGTTGAAACGCCTCCGACACGTTATTCCATTGATCCTGATAATCCCTCACGCCAAGATAGCTCGCGCTGGCAGGAGCGCGCGTTAGGTCCTCTTGCCATGTCGCTGCAAAAAAGTCCTCAAGACGTTGCTGCTCGGCGGATACCGGAGCGTGCGGCTCCGATTTCGGCACAGCTTGCTCAATCTGACTGTCGCAGGATGTCAACGCGAGCAAACAGGCCAGGCCCGTGGCTACGCGAACAAATAATGATCTCAAAAGCTGCCTCAAAAAATTCCGCTGGAAGCGTGAAAAAACGAAGACATGCATCGGGTATATCCTCAAGAACGTGGCGCATTGAAGGGCAGAGTGACCCGATTTTCGCAGAAGTTTCTCCACGTGGATCAGGGGCATTCATAATAATCAACCTCAAAAACCATAATACTGTATAAAAATACAGTATTATGGTGAGATGGCACTCTGGCTCTGTCTCCGTTTCGATGCACTCCCTCTGGAAGCCCTGTTGACACCGCAGAGCTTGGATAGCGATATGGCCCTGGTGGTGGTCCATCAACGACGGGTTCTGATTGGCAATGAATTCGCCCAGCTGGCAGGAGTGATGCCCGGGCAAAGCGTCAGCACAGCACAAACATTGCTCGCACATCAAAACAGCCGTTTCTGGGAGCGTTCCCTCGAAGCCGAAAATACCCTACTGCAACAATTGCTGAACTGGGCTTACGGGGTTTCACCGCATCTACAACAGTGGCAGGACAATGCCTTGATGATTGAAGTGGGCAGCTGCCTTCGTCTTCATCATGGTCTGGATACACTGCTGAAGCGCATTGATACCGAAATAAGTCTGCGTGGACTCACTATGGCGAAAGGGGTAGCAGAAACCCGTACCGCGGCATGGTTGTTGAGTCATGCTGACCCGCACCTAAGCTGTGAGGCTGAGTCTCCTCTCGAAGAGCGCCTCGCATCACTACCTCTAAACTTACTAACCACAGCGTTTCCGCAGGTTGTGACGCGACTTGAAAAAGCCGGCATCACCGAATTTGGGCATTTGCTTCGTATTTCTCTTCCCGAGTTGGGCAAACGATGTGGCGCGCCGCTTATCGATTGGCTAGATCGTCTTTTAGGACGCCAGCAGGAACCCGCCATCGTGTATCAGCCGCCCCGATACTTTAAAGACACACTCTGGTTTGGATTTGACATTCACAATCGCCAGGAACTGCATCCCGCCATGGAGCGCCTGCTCGCTCACTTCTGTACATTCCTGAAAAACACCCAGCTCTCTTGCGGCATGATTGAGTGGCAGTATTTGCAACGACAAGGCGGCGGTGATTCGCTCAAAGTGTTTTCAGAAGCGGCCCAACAACACGCTCAACGCTGGTTTGAGCTTTCGTGTCTGCAATTGGACAAACAAACCCTGCCAAAAGACATTGAAGGATTGTCTCTCATTGTCGACAGCCTGCATGAAAATACCCCGCCAGCAACCGACTTGTTTCATGCGGACGTCAGTCGCACTTCACGGCATGAACTGGCCGATCGCCTACGTAGCCGACTTGGACTCAAGGCCGTTGGTTATATCGACTACCGTGAAGAGCACTTACCTGAAGAGGCTGTGGTGAAAACGCATTCGCTAACAGCACCGCGCGATAAAGATATTGCCGCTCTTGGACAACGCCCATTTTGGCTATTCCCCGAACCCCACCCCATCCATCAGACAGCGCAACAACTGTATTGGAATGGCGTATTAGAGCTACTACACGGCCCGGAGCGCATTGAAGACCACTGGTGGAGCGCCCCTGTCAGTCGTGACTACTACATCGCCTGTACCCCACAAAAACAACCTGTATGGATCTATCAGGACAGGCATAACCGACGCTGGTACTTACACGGGCTTTTTGCTTGAAGGCGAACTGGCGATCCGTCATCAGCCGCTACAGCGTACGATTCTCGCTTTCGAAACCGCGGCTGGGATCACCGTGGAGATGGTTAATGCCGCCACCCTATTGACGCTGTCAAACTGGGAGCCTGACCGGCCAGTCACATTCCCCCATTATTTCAAGGATCAACGTTTTGCCGCCTAAAACTACAGCCACACCAAATCGTCGGGCGTAAAACCCAACTCCGTGATGGTCTCGAGAAACTCGTTGCGCAACGTGTCACTGATTTCCGGTGATCGTGACAGCAACCATAAATAATCGCGATTAAACCCCGAGACAAAAGCGTACTCATAACGCTCCCCGAGCCCAAACACGATATAGCTGCCATAAAATGGACCAAAAAAAGACACCTTCAAGTGAGCGACAGTCGGAGAGCCAACAAAGCGCGCTACACCTTCGGCTTCACGCCAACGCGCCTGTTCTTGATCAAAGCCCCGGTTCAAGACAGCGATGCTGCCATCGGGATTCATGCTGTAGGTAGCCGTGACCTCGCTTAAGCCTCGTTCAAAACTATGGTCAAGCCTGGCTATTTCATACCAGGTGCCCAGATAGCGTCCCTGGTCAAAATCCGTGACCGGATCAATACCCTCTGGGACACCGGTACACCCCTGTAATACCAAACAGAGGGTGGCAACTAGCCCATAACCTATTCGTCGCATTTTGCTCACCATTGTTCTCCTTAAAACCTGCCGCTCAGGTTTAATGCAGCTGGCGCTTCACACCAGACACCAGACACCAGACACCAGACACCAGACACCAGACACCAGACACCAGAAAAACAGTCTACGCCATTTCTACAACCCTCTTTTCAGCGGCAGCAATACCCCGATAAAATACTGTTTATTTATACAGTATTTGAATGTACGCCGAATTACACTGCCTCAGCCACTACAGCTTCCTGCGTGGCGCCTCTGCGCCGGATGAACTGGTGAAACGCGCTGCCCACTGCGGATACAGTGCACTGGCGATCACCGACGAGTGCTCTCTGGCCGGCATTGTCAAAGCGCATGTAGCGGCGAAGGAGCACGGTATACAGTTAATTGTCGGCAGCGAATTTACGTTGACCGAAGGGATTCGACTGGTTGCCCTGGCCCCGAGTCGAGCAGCTTATGGAGAGTTATCAGGTCTGATTAGCCGCGCCAGAAGACGCAGTGGTAAGGGAGAGTACGCCGTCCACTTGCGCGACATCATTTTTCACCTCAAACGCTGTCTGCTAATTCTGTTACCTGATGACACAGACAAGCAACAGGTCCATTTGCAGCAACTGGCAAGACTCTGCAAAGGTCGCGTATGGATTGGTATCAGTCGCCTACTCGGTAATGATGAGTGGCGACGCTTTAAACATCGCTATCACATAGCCCAAACCCTGCAGGTCCCAATGGTGGCCTGTGGTGAAGTGCAGATGCACAGCGCAAAACGAAAAGCACTACACGACGTGCTCACAGCTATCCGTATTCAAACTCCCATTCAACGATTGGGGCCCAGAAGGCTAATTAATAGCCAGCAACATCTCCGCACCCTGGACACACTCACTGCCCTGTATCCGGAAACTCTGATGCAGGAAACCTGTCGAATCGCCGCGCAGTGTAATTTCAGCCTTGAAGAGTTGCGCTATGAATACCCAGAGGAAGTCGTCCCCACAAACCACACCGCCAATAGTTATCTCCGGCAAGAAGTCGCTTCAGGTGCAAAACGCCGGTGGCCAGATGGCGTGCCTGACCACATTAAGCAACGTATTCATCACGAACTCGACCTGATTACCGAGCTGTCCTATGAGTATTACTTTCTGACGGTGTATGACATCGTTCAGTTTGCTCGATCCCGAGGCATCCTGTGTCAGGGAAGAGGTTCCGCTGCCAATTCGGTTGTCTGTTACTGCCTGTACATTACAGAAGTTTCCCCTGATCAGGTCTCATTGCTTTTCGAGCGCTTCATCTCACGAGAACGGGATGAACCTCCTGACATTGATGTGTATTTTGAGCACGAGAGTCGAGAAGAGGTCATTCAATATATCTATAAAAAATATAGCCGTCGGCGTGCCGCACTGGCGGCAACGGTTATCACCTACCGTTCTCGCAGTGCCGTACGGGATGTCGGTAAGGCGATGGGGCTTGACTCGGTTTTTATCGAGGAATTAGCCAGCTCTCTGGCCTGGTGGAATCGCGAGCGAGAGCTGGCGGGTCGCTTCGAGCAGCAGGGCGTGCCTCGATCAGGAGAATTGGCAACTCACTTTCTGGCCAGAGTTCAGGAGATTCTCGGCTTCCCGCGACATCTCTCTCAGCATGTCGGCGGGTTTGTTATCAGCCGCGGGCCCATTTCCAACCTGGTTCCCGTAGAGAACGCCAGTATGCCGGATCGCACTGTTATCCAATGGGACAAGGAAGACATCGAAGCGCTGGGGCTGCTCAAGGTCGATATTCTTGCCCTGGGCATGCTCTCCGCTATTCGTAAAACGCTGGAGATGATCAACCGGGATCATGCTGATATCCAGTGTATGCAGGATATTCCCCGAGAAGATGCCGCAACCTATCGCATGCTACAAAAAGCCGACACCCTCGGCGTATTTCAAATCGAATCCCGGGCACAAATGTCGATGCTGCCGCGGCTCAAGCCCAGCTGTTTTTATGACCTGGTTATCGAGATTGCCATTGTCCGACCAGGTCCGATTCAAGGCGATATGGTTCATCCCTACCTGCGACGTAAAGCCGGCCTGGAATCAATCAGCTACCCCAACAAAGAAATCGAGTCGGTACTGTCACGCACGCTGGGAGTGCCTATTTTTCAGGAGCAGGTCATCCGATTGGCCATGGTGGCCGCTGGCTTCACCGGAGGTGAGGCGGATGCCTTACGACGTGCTATCAGTAACTGGGGAAAAAACAGCAAGCTGCTCTCTTTTGAACAAAAACTCAAAGTGGGTATGACAAACAAAGGGTACACCCCCGAATTTGCAGACCGTTTGTTTAATCAGATCAAGGGCTTTGGCGGGTATGGATTCCCCGAATCACACTCGGCAAGCTTTGCGTTACTGGCCTATATTTCGGCTTGGCTTAAATGCCACCACCCCGCCGCCTTCTATGTTGGCTTGCTCAATAGCCAACCCATGGGCTTTTACTCTCCTTCACAACTGATACAGGACGCGCGCAGACATGACATTCTGGTTTTACCCATTGATGTCAATCACAGCTCATGGGATCACCAGCTGCTGTCCACTACAGATCGTCGTCAGCCTCCGATCAGACTGGGGCTGAGGTTAGTCAAAGGGCTCAGCGAAGCGGCCGCTAAACGAATCGACGCAGCGCGTCTAACCCAAAACTTCAGTAGTGTGGCCGATTTGCGCCAACGGGCATCTTTGGATCGCGGCAGCATGGAGTCTTTGGCCGCGGCCGATGCGCTTTCCAGTATCAGCGGGCACCGCTACCAGTCTCACTGGCAGACAATGGCGCTCGAAGACTACCGCCCACTGCTAGCCGACAATCCGCCTCTCACACATCATGCTAATGATGCGGCACTCACTACACCGAGCTTGATTGAGGAGGTGATTGCGGATTATCGAAGTACCGGCGTTACGCTGCGCGCACACCCTCTGGCACTGCTGCGTAAACAAAAGCCTTTCAGCCAGTGCCAACAACAGAAAAACCTCGAGCACCTCAACAATCACCGATTTGTTCGAGTAGCCGGCCTGGTGACCTGCCGCCAGCGTCCGGGCACGGCGTCAGGGGTCGTATTTTTAACCTTGGAAGATGAAACAGGAAATATCAACGTCATTGTCTGGCCTGCCGTACAGGAACGCTACCGCCAGGCCTTAATGACAGCACAACTCTTACTGGTAAAAGGTACGGTTGAGTCTCGCGAAGGGGTCGTACATGTCATCGCCAGCGCCCTTGAAGATCATGGAGACAGCCTGACTGCACTGACGGTTCAATCCAGAGATTTTCACTAGCAAAGGACTAATCACTGTCGGAGCGTACCTCAGCCTCCAACCAGCCTCCCGCTGACTCCCTTAATCTGAACTCAATAGGGCGACAACACACCTGGCAATCCTCTATGTACTCGCCGCCCACATCCTCCGGGTTCAACAAGACCTCGATGGCTTCGCCACAGTAGGGGCAGTACACGCTGCTCTCCTGCAAGCCATGCGCGGTCATACCGGATTAACCTACTTCCTCCAGCGCAGGTTCGGGAACTGGCGCCGCTGCGGTCTCAAATACCAGCACCTCATCAACGATGGGATCGTCGCGAAACATCTTGCGGTCCTTGCGGTAGTTCTGTGGATTCACCCAGGGCATACAATCCCCTTGCTTGGGGAATCGATGCATGACCCGCTGCATGTAACCAGCCGAGAAATCATCAATCCAAAATCGCCGACGCATGGTAGCAGCCAGTTCCTCTGAAATACGCGGGGTCGCCGTCTTCATGCCCTCGGCACGCATATGATTGAGTAACCGGCACAGCCAGGTCGCGATCAGATCCGCCCGCAGTGTCCATGAAGCGTTGATATAGCCGAACGTGTGGACCATGTTCGGGATGTTGGAGCACATCATGCCCTTGTAAGTCCACTCGTTTGCAAGATCGATGGCTTCACCGTCCAGCGTGAACTCGGCGCCGCCGAGGATGACCAGCTCGAGCCCCGTCGCGCACACAATGATATCGGCATCCAGGTGCTCTCCCGATACCAACTCGACACCTCTATCAGTAATTTTCTGAATATGGTCTGTTACCACCGACGCTTTCCCCGATTGGATGGCGCGGAACAAATCATCATCGGGGACCAGACACAGCCGCTGGTCCCATGGGTTGTAGCGGGGCGTAAAATGCTTCTCGATATCAACCAGATCTCCAATTTCTTCCCGCACCTTCTTGAGCAATGATCGTTTCACCATCCCAGGCGCTACGCGGGTCAACTGATACATCCATTGCTGCCACACTGTGTTGCGCCAACGCACAATGTCATAGGCAAGCTTGGGTGGCAGATAGCGCCTCAGCCAGTTGGCGAGACCATCTACTGAAGGGCGCGAGATCACGTAAGTGGGCGACCGTTGCAACATCGTCACGTGCGAGGCCTTACGAGACATATTGGGGACCAACGTCATCGCCGTTGCACCTGACCCAATCACCACGACCTTCTTGTCTTCGTAAGTCAGGGAGTCTGGCCAGAACTGGGGATGTATCCAATCGCCGCGAAAATCCGACTTGCCCTCAAATTCGGGTTCGTAGCCTTGCTCGTAGCTGTAATAGCCGGCGCACATCATCAGAAATCCGCACCGGTAGCGCCTGATGCCCTCCAGGGTTTCCACCGTCAGTTGCCACTGGGAGCGCTGACTGCACCAGTCAGCCGACACCAGCTTTTGACTAAAACGAATATGGTCGCGAATGCGATATTCATCCGCGGTTTCGTTGACATAGCTCAGAATGGACGGCCCGTCTGCAATGCTCTTCTCGGCCTCCCAAGGCTTAAAGTCATAGCCCAAGGTATGCATGTCGCTGTCTGATCGTATGCCCGGGTAACGGAAAAGGTCCCAGGTGCCACCAATGGCTTCACGCCTTTCCAACAGGACATAATTTCGATCAGGGCAATCTCGCTGTAATCTCACCGCCGTGCCAATACCCGACAGGCCGGCACCGATAACGATCACGTCAAAGCATTCGGCATCAGCGGTCGTCGATTCCGTGATTTTAACTTCTGAGTTCATGACACTCCCCAACGCCCATTTCAGCGCTTCGGCCCGACGGCATTGTTATGAAGGTCGTGGCCATGGTTATCGCAGTAGTGATTTCCGTCACTCTACCCCTTTTCGCAAACGACCGCCGCATAGCCCCCGAAACCACTTCTACTGGTGCTGCCTACCTTTTTGCGCGGCCAAGCGGAGACGCAGCGCATTCAGTTTAATAAAGCCCTCGGCGTCTTTCTGGTTGTAGGCACCGCCGTCAGATTCAAAAGTGGCAATCCTGGCGTCAAACAGTGAGTCACTGGATCGGCGCCCCACCACAGTCACATTGCCCTTGTACAAGGATAATCTGACCTCACCATTCACGACCGACTGCGTCTGATCGATCGCCGCCTGTAACGCATGACGCTCCGGAGACCACCAGTAGCCGTTATAAATCAGCTTGGCGTATCGTGGCATCAGGTCGTCTTTCAAATGTGCCACCTCGCGGTCAAGCGTAATGGACTCCATGGCTCTGTGAGCGCGCAGCAAAATACTGCCCCCCGGGGTTTCGTAGCATCCTCGTGACTTCATACCCACGTAGCGATTTTCGACAATATCAGCGCGCCCAACCCCGTTAGCGCCACCTCTTTCATTCAGCGCGGCCAACACCTCTGCGGGGGTCATCGCCTGGCCATCGATCGCTACCGCGTCGCCATGCTCAAACGTCAGCGTGAGCTCTTCTGCTCGATCTGGTGCCGCCTCGGGACTCACGGTCCAGCGCCACATATCCTCCTCTGGTGGCAACCACGGATCCTCGAGCACATCTCCCTCATAGGATATGTGGAGTAAGTTCGCGTCCATCGAATAAGGCGACTTCTTTTGCGCTTTGGCAAAATCAACCGGAATATCCCGCTCGCGGCAATACGCCATCAGTGCCTCGCGGGAGTTGAGATCCCACTCTCGCCACGGTGCTATGACCTGAATACCGGGTTTTAGGGCATAGGCTCCGAGCTCAAAGCGCACCTGATCATTACCTTTACCGGTGGCACCGTGGGCGATCGCATCGGCACCCGTTTCGTTGGCAATCTCGACGAGTCGCTGGGCAATCAGAGGGCGCGCAATCGAGGTGCCTAAAAGATACTCCCCCTCGTATACCGTGTTGGCGCGAAACATGGGAAAGACAAAGTTTTTGACGAAGGATTCACGGAGATCTTCGATATAAATTTCCTTGACCCCTAACGCCTCTGCTTTGGCGCGCGCGGGCTCGACCTCTTCGCCCTGCCCTATGTCGGCAGTAAACGTCACCACCTCGCATTGGTGGGTGTCCTGCAACCACCTCACGATCACAGAGGTATCGAGACCGCCCGAATACGCCAGTACGACTTTTTTGATGGCCGACATAATCTCACCTGATAAAAAAGGGGGCGTAGTTTACGACTGCAGCTGGCCACACACCAGAGAACAGGCTTGCAATCTGCCACCTCTGCTACACTGCCGCCTGACGAGAGGCCTGTATCCCCATGACCGCGCTCACTTTGACACTACCAGACGACTGGCACATACACCTGCGGGATGGTCCGGCGCTGTCGACTACCGTGCCTGACGTTGCCAGGTGGGCCGGACGAGCGATCGTGATGCCAAACCTGACGCCTCCCGTGATATCCGTGAAGGACGCGCTCACCTACCGCGAGCGGATTCTCGCGCACGTGCCAGCAGACACGCCGTTCGAGCCTCTCATGACGCTCTACCTCACGGACAAAACTGACCGAGAGACAATTGTCGCGGCCGCTGACTGCCCTCATGTCCATGGCGTAAAACTTTACCCCGCCGGGGCGACCACCAACTCCGCCGCCGGCGTCACTGCACTCGATCCGCTCTATCCCATATTGGGTGAAATGGAGCGCCACGACGTGCCTCTCCTCGTGCATGGCGAAGTCACCGACCCTGCTTGCGATATTTTTGATCGCGAAAAAGCCTTCATCGACACTTCCTTGATACCGATCAGACAAGAGTTCCCCGAACTGCGTATCGTGTTTGAACACATCACTACCGAGGACGCGGTCCAATTTGTGTCTGATGCAGGGGAGCGCACGGCAGCGACAATTACTGCGCATCACTTGATGTACAACCGTAATCACCTGCTGGTGGGAGGGATCAAGCCACACTTTTTTTGTCTGCCAGTGCTCAAGAGAAATCGCCATCAGCTGGCATTGCGCACCATTGTCGCCTCGGGGCACCCCCGTTTTTTTCTGGGTACAGACTCGGCTCCCCACGCAAAAACCGTTAAGGAATCCAGTTGCGGCTGCGCCGGTTGTTATACAGCGCACGCCGCGTTGCCACTGTATGCTGAAGTCTTCGAAGAAGAAGGGGCGCTGGCGCACCTCGAGGCATTCTGTAGCTTCAACGGCCCCGATTTTTACCGACTCCCGCGCAATTCGGGCGCCGTGACGCTCGTCAAGACGCCGCAGTCCGTGCCTTCGGACATCGCTCTGGGAGACGATCGTTTGGTGCCAATCCGTGCGGGCGAGACGGTAAACTGGACAGTCACGCGCCAAACCGATGCCCGATAACGACACCTCACTCATGAGAGATCGGTTCCGCGGTTTCCTCCCCGTGGTGGTCGACATAGAAACCGGGGGTTTCAACTGCCAAACCGATGCTATTTTGGAGATGGCAATCACCGAGCTGGCCATGAATGAAGAGGGAGAGCTCATTATCGAGGCCACTCACAGCCGCAACATTGAACCCTTCGAGGGGGCAAATCTGGATCCCGCGGCACTGGAGTTCACCGGAATCGATCCAGAAAGTCCTTTGCGCGGCGCCCTACCAGAGGCTATCGCCCTTGGGGAGCTTTTCGGTATCGTCAGGCTCGCGGTGAAAGCCAATCAGTGCAACCGAGCCGTGCTGGTTGGGCACAACGCCCACTTCGATGCCGGCTTTCTCAATGTCGCCACTGAACGAGCAGGCCTGAAGAGGAATCCCTTCCATCCTTTTTCCTACTTCGATACGGCAACGCTAGCTGGCCTCGCCTTCGGTCATACCGTATTGGCGAGAGCTTGCTCTCTGGCGGGCATCCCTTTTGACAACAATGAAGCCCACTCGGCGCGCTACGACGCCATCAAGACCGCTGAGCTGTTCTGCTTAATCGTTAACCGATGGCAGACTCTGGGTGGTTGGCCGCAAGTGGTGCCGGCTGAGGACCGCGAATAACGCTCCCGGGAAAACACCCCGTGGCAGTGCTGTTGCGAAAAGTCACCTTGCCGGATTTGATGGTGCACTCATACCCCTTTGCTGTCTGCAACAAGCGTCTGCCTCCTGCGGGCAGGTCGAAAGCAACGGTCGGCAGATTCAGAGCCATGGCGTCCAGATCGATAATATTCAGATCGGCCAGATACCCCGCATCCAGCACCCCCCGATCCATGAGCCCGTAGAGTCTTGCCGTATCGCGGCACTGTCTTTTGATTGCGTACTCGAGCGGTAAACGGCCATGGCTGCGGTCACGCACCCAGTGCTGCAGCATGAAAGTGGTAGCAGCAGCATCGCAAATTGTTCCGCAATGGGCGCCTCCATCGGATAGTGAATTCACGCAGTCATCAGAATTGAGCGCCGACTCGAGAAAATCGAGGTTGCCGTTGGCATAATTGAGCAGGGGAAAATAAATCATCCCGGCCCCACCGTCGCGCATCATGAAGTCGTATGCGTACTCCTCCGCGCTGACGCCGGCGTCACCCGCGCATCGCTCGATTGACTGTTCCGCGGTCGGTTCATAGTCAAAGCCCGGGCGCATTTCGTATTGCATCGAGAACGCGCTCTCCATCAGGTCGGCGATCAATTGGAGGTCACTCCCGGTAGGCTCTCCGCGCTCGCTCAGTAGCTGCGCCCGAAATGCGGGATCAGACAGGTGCTGCCACTGCTCATTCCAAGGCTTATCAGCGATCGCCTTCCAACTTGCACGCTGTGAAAAAGGATGGAAGGTGGCTTGCCAGCCAAGAATCAGGCCGGTCCCGCGCATGGAGATCTGTGCCACAAGCTGCGCACCCTGGGCATTCTGCTCGCGCATCTGACGCAGCTGCTCGGCAAATGGCACACCCTTGATAGGTGACTCCAAGGCGGTGAACGTGACCGGCGCGCCGGTTTCTCGACTCAGGTCACCCATCCATTCAAATTCATGCCACTCAGGAAGCAGGTCACTGGCCATTTCGAATACCCCATGGCCCGCGCGCTTTAGCGCCCGCCCGATGCCAAGCAGTTCTTCCTTGCTCGCGGTCGTTCCCGGCACCAATTCGCCATCGACCGACTTATGCAGAACGGTGCGGGAGGTCGAAAAACCCAGCGCGCCGGCGTTAAGGCCCTCCTCAACAATCGCTGACATGCGAGCGATCTCGGTGTCAGTGGGCGTCTCGTTTGCAGCACCGCGCTCTCCCATCACGTAGGCGCGAACTGCGCCGTGGGGTACCTGAGTGGCGACGTCGATCGTGCGATCCAATTTTTCCAGTGCATCCAGATACTCTGGGAAAGACTCCCAGTCCCAGGTCATTCCCTCCGTCAGCGCGCTGCCTGGAATATCCTCAACCCCCTCCATCAAACCGACCAACCACTCGCGCCGCTCAGGTGCTGCGGGTGCAAAACCGACGCCGCAATTCCCCATCACAACCGTCGTAACCCCGTGCCAGGAAGAAGGGGCCATTTCAGGATCCCAGGTGGCCTGCCCGTCATAATGGGTATGGATATCCACGAACCCAGGAATGACCACGCGGTCAGTAGCATCGATCTCTTCAAGCGCCGCTTCCGCCAGCGCTCCCACGGCCACGATTCGGTCACCGACAATGCCGATATCCGCGCGCCTGCCCGGCGCCCCGGTGCCATCAACCACAAACCCGCCAGAAATTTTCAGGTCATAAACCATGCGTCACTCTCTCCTCCCTCGCGCCCGGCGCCACTCATACAAATAGCGCTCTACGCGGGTGCCTCACCGCTCAATTCCCTCAGCAGTGTATCGAGTTCCTCAAGCAGTTGCTCAAGCGAATCCAAATTGAGCAGTCCATGTTTGATCGATTCTTCGAGGGGCAGCAATTGACCCAGCTGATAAGCTACCGTCCACGCATCCTCGAGATCTACCGGCAGGCCCAAACGCTTGACCTGCGGGTGTCGCAACAGACTCTCCAGCACCTCGGCGAGACCGCTGTAATGATCGGGCAAGGGTGCCGTCTCCGGTGGAGCCTCCAGTGATACCTCAGCCTTGATGAGGCCATCGGCTTCTCTCCACGCCGACTCGACAGCGAATCGCTGTCGACCCTCTATCGTGATTCCCAACAAGCCATTAGGCAGCTGGTCCCAGTCGACGATCGGGGCATAGGTTCCCACGTCACTGATATTCGGCACGTCCAGAGATCCACCGGAAACCTCTGAACCCTGCTTGAGCCAAACCACACCAAAACCGGCGTTCTCGCGCATACACCGAGCCACCAGATCGAGATAGCGCTGCTCAAAAATTTGCTGGGGTTTTCTCGGTCGAGGCATCTGTACCGATGACAATGGGAATAATGCGATCTCAGTTAGCACGTGGGGGTGGTCCTCAACTCAAGCGCTTGTAGTAAATAAAACGCCTCCTCTCGGGTCTCGCCGCAAACCATCACATCGGGCTGAAAATTAGCGCAAACGGCGGGCCGACGGGGGTCATTGAACAGCGCGCACGCCGCTTCAGCGGTGAGATGCACACAGACCACGCCTGCAGCCTTGCCCTGTGGCATGCCCCAAAAGGGCTGTGAAATGGAGGGCGCTACGCAACACGCCCCGCAGCGCTCTCGACACCGCATCCCTAACGCCCGGGTCCAAAAGGCCGAAAAATGAGAATCAACTGTGGCAGCAATAACAGAGCGCCGGCGACGGCAGCAATCATCGCGACCACCGTCAGAACACCAAAGTACAAGCTGGGCGTGAAGTTCGACAAGGTCAACATGGCGAATCCCACAACAACGGTCAATGTCGTGTAATACATTGCACGTCCAATACTGCCATGGCTGCGGAACATCGCCGCCTGATAATCCTGATCGATCGCCACCTCATCTCTAAATCGATGCAAGTAGTGAATACAGTCGTCTACCCCGATGCCAACCACGATTGCCGCGATAGTGATGGTCATAATATCCAGGGGAATCCCCGCCAACCCCATTAGCCCAAGCACCAACGCGGCCGCAAGGATATTCGGCGCCAATGCCAACAACGCGATCGACAAGGAGCGAAAAAGCATCCAGAACATTAACCCGATCGCCACAAATACGGCCCCCAGCGTCATAATCTGAGATTGGAAAAGGCTTTGCAGCACGTTGTTATAAAGAACGAGTAGCGAGGTGAAGCGAAGCCGGCTGGCCTCAATCCCCGTCTCGGCGAGAATCTGCTCGCGCAACTCGCGCAGATAGGCATCGCGCCGTAAGGATTCGCTTGTCTCCATGACCCTAACGCTAATTCGCACCTCGCCATGCTCGGGTGAGTAGAAAGGGTTAATCAGCGAGCGATTGACGTCGTCGGGCAAGCTGTTCTCGATCAGCGCCAGCTCAACGCCCCCCAGCTGTCCGCCGTAGAGGCCGTCCATTACCTCAAACGCGGTGGACAAGGACAGCACCTTACCGGACTCCTCTCTGGCCGCGATAATTCCGTGAACCTCGTCAATCAGCTGGCGTCCGGGTAGCGTAAACCAATACCCAGCAGTGGCAGTGTCCTCACTGTCAAAACTGAAATCGATGCCGAAACCGTCGTCCATGAATTCATCGTCGCCATCCCAGCCGCCCTCAATCGGGGGTTCTTCAGCAACGACTGCTGCTGACTCAGTCTCCGGCGGCGCCATTAAAATCACATCGAGCGGGATGGTGCCGCCGAGTCGGGCATCGAGTAACTGCATGCCTTGGTATATCTCGGTGTGCTCCTTGAAGTAGTCAATAAACCTGTTTTCGACTTCAAGTGAGCGAATACCGAACAGAGAAATTATCGTCAGCAGTAGCGTCACCGCTGTAACAACAGCCCCATGACCCTTAACCACATCTGCGAATCGCAGCGTCAGAGACCCGTCAGACGAGGACGTAGCGGCTACGGTTTTATCGGGAATCAGGACCATGAGTGCCGGGACTAAGGTAAACGCCGTGCAAAATCCCAAGACGATGCCCGTGGTCATCATCCAGCCAAAATCGATGACCGGTTGCAGACCTGCCACTACCAAAGAGGCAAACGCAACGATAGTCGTCATCGCGGTGTAAAGGCAGGGCACCAGCATTAATCGGGCCGCATCAACAGCGAGCGCGACGCGGGTGGCGTCAGGTTGTAGACGATGCAGTTCCCGATAGCGAACCACCAGATGAATAGACAGAGAAAGCGTCACGATCAACAAGACCGCCACAGAATTGGAAGAAATAACGGTCATACGCCAGTCAGTAGCAGCCAACACTCCCAGCAAAAAACTTGCCGTAGCGGTACATGTGACCAGCGGGATGACCACCCACTTGAGGTGGCGGAAAATCAGCGCCAGAACCAGCGCCATAACGGATAAAATTGCGGTACCGAATGTCACCAAGTCGGAACGAACAAACGCCATCATATCGGCGGCGATCATGGGAACTCCACCTACAAAAATATTTGCATAGGGCCTAAATCGCTCGGCAACCGCTCGCACTGACATCACCATCTGATCCCGCTTGCTGGCCAGTTGCACGAGGGTTTCGTCGTAGGCGGACTCTATCTCCGCGAGATTAATCCGCTCAGCAGCCGTGATGTCTCCCCGCACCGCCGCAGCCCGCAGCGACTCTCGCGCTTCCAGCAGCGCCTCCGCTTCGGGGTTCGCCTCTATGACGACTTGTACCGCAGTCAAGTCGCCCTCCTCGCTGACCAATAAGTTGCGATAAATAGGGCTGGTTGTTAGCTCTTTAAGTGCCAGGGCCCGATCCACCTGTGCGTCTCGCAGCGTGGGCATACTGTCGGCGCGAGAAAGATCAGTCAGTGTCAGGGGTGGGCTCTCCAGCAACGGCACGTCGAGCAGTGTGGTCACCTCGGCAACCCCTGCGATACGCTCGAGCTCAACAACCATAGCCGCAAGCGGCTCAAGAGAGTCGGGAGACAGTAGCGGCGCATCTGGCTCCCACGTGAGCACCAGAAATTCGTTTCCCGCATATTTTGAAGACGATTCCCGGAAGTAAGCCAAGTCGGGGTCGCCCTGCAGTAAGAGTGAATCAGAAGAGGCATCCAGTCTCAGGTTAGGCATTTGCCAGAGAGACAACAGCAGGAAGCAACTTGCAGCACCCACGACATGCCAGGGCCTTCGGAGCAGGTGCCGGTAAAACGCATCAACCTTATTCAATGACGTAACTCCGCTTCCAGCGTCGCGACAAGTTGGCCGTGCAAACCCTCAAATCCACCATTACTCATCACCACAACCCGATCTCCTGGGGCAACCAACTGCACCACTGTCTCGATAATTTGCGCCACACTGGAACAAACGCGTTGCCCGGCGTATCCCTCGATTGCGCCTGACAAGTCCCAGTCTAATCCCTCGGGTTGGTACCAGAGCACTTGATCAGCCACCCGCGCAGCGGGTGCCAATTGCTCCCGATGCTGGCCCATGCGCATCGTATTGGAGCGAGGTTCGATAATAGCAAGGAGCTGCCCCTCGCTCTCCGCAGCACGCATACCGGCGAGTGTGGTCTCTATCGCGGTCGGATGATGGGCAAAATCGTCATAGACGGCTACGCCACCCGGCGTGCCGAGTAACTCCAGTCTTCGCTTGATACCCGCGAAGTGGGACAGCGCCCCCACGCACTGATTAAACCCAACCCCGACCTGCAACGCAGCCGTTATGGCGGCCGTCGCATTCCAAGCGTTGTGCTCGCCCATGAGGGACCAATTTAACTCGGCAACCTCACCGGCCGGGGAGCGGATTTCTAACTGATTAGCCTGCTGAGACAGCGCCCGCCAGGAACAGGCCTTGGCTGACACTGACGGCTCGCCTGTGCCTGCGTGCTGGAAGATCTTGTGGACAGGCGTCCATACCCCTCGCGCCAAAACCCGGTCAATGGCATCGCCACCGCCCCTGATGATCGCACCCGTACCGGGCACGCACCGCACCAAATGGTGGAATTGGTTTTCGATAGCAGCTAGATCGGGAAAAATATCGGCGTGATCGTATTCCAGATTATTAATAATCAAGGTGCGGGGCCGGTAGTGAATGAATTTGGAGCGCTTGTCAAAGAAGGCGGAGTCGTACTCGTCCGCTTCAATGACAAAGTAGCGACCCAACCCGAAGCGCGCAGACACACCAAAATTCTCGGGGACACCACCAATTAAGAACCCGGGGTCATGCCCGGCAAACTCAAGAATCCACGCTAGCATACTGGCGGTGGACGTCTTGCCGTGCGTACCAGAGACCGCCAACACCCAGCGATCTCTGAGGACATGGCGCGCCAGCCACTCCGGCCCTGAGGTGTAATCAAGCCCCTCGGACAACATCGCTTCGACAGCGGCATTCCCGCGGGACAGCGCGTTGCCAACAACCACGGTGTCAGGCGGGGGATCAAGTTGAGCGGCATCGTAGCCATCGACAAGCACGATCCCGCTCTCAGCCAGTTGCGTACTCATCGGCGGATAGATATTTCGGTCAGAGCCCGTCACGGTAAAGCCGCTGTCCTTGGCAAGTAGCGCCAACCCGCCCATGAAAGTGCCGCAAATACCCAGTATGTGAATGTGATCGGACACAAAAGACTCCCTCGCCAGCCGCAGATTAGCATGCGCACATTGCCATTGTGTGCTGTGCGGTCTACCGTAAGCCTCCAACTTTTGATCGCGGTGTCAGACGATGAGCAAACGCAATCTTTTCTATGCCCAGTCTGGCGGCGTCACTCCGGTGATCAATGCCTCTGCCGCGGGAGTGATCCAGGCAGCGAAGCGCTATCCCAAGCAGATCGGCAAAGTCCTCGCAGGGCAGAATGGCATCTTGGGCGCTTTGCAGGAAAATCTTATCGATACCTCGAAGGAAAGCCCCCGCTCCATCGAAGGCCTGATCAACACGCCCGGGGGCGCGTTTGGTTCTTGTCGCTACAAACTCCGAAGCCTCTCAGAGAATCGCGCGGAGTACGAACGACTGATCGAGGTCTTCAAGGCGCATAACATTGGCTATTTTCTCTACAACGGCGGCGGAGACTCTGCGGATACCTGCCTCAAGGTGTCGCAAATCAGTGCCAGCATGGGCTTTCCCATCACGGCCATTCACGTTCCAAAGACAATCGATAATGACCTGCCGCTCACTGACAACTGTCCGGGCTTTGGTTCTGTCGCCAAATACGTCGCCATATCCACCCGCGAGGCCGCACTGGATATCGCATCGATGTGCGCCACTTCAACCAAGGTTTTCATTCTGGAGGTGATGGGTCGACACGCGGGATGGATCGCGGGCGCAAGCGCGCTTGCGGCGAGTGAGCGCGGTGACGCACCGCACATTATCCTTTTTCCAGAGATCGCGTTCGACAAAAAGCGTTTTCTGCAGCGGGTAAAGGCCTGCGTTGAGCGCTATGGCTACTGCGTGATTGTTGCCTCCGAGGGTACGAGTACCGCCGATGGGAAATTGTTGTCGGATCAGGGGGAGCGCGATGCCTTCGGGCACGCCCAACTGGGTGGTCTGGCGCCCCTGCTCGCCGGTCTGATTAAGGACAATCTGGGCTACAAATACCACTGGGCGGTAGCCGATTACTTGCAAAGGGCTGCTCGTCATATCGCGAGCCAAAGGGATGTCGATCAAGCGCTCGCTCTGGGCAAAGCCGCGGTCGAGCTCGCCGTCGCCGGCGCCAACGCGGTCATGCCCGCCATTAAACGTAACTCCGACCGTCCTTATCGTTGGTCGATTGACCCCGTACCGCTGAGTCGCGTTGCCAATCGTGAAAAGAAGATGCCGCGACGCTTCATTAGCAAAGATGGCTTTGGCATCACGACCTCGGCGCGTACTTATTTTGCGCCACTCATCGCGGGCGAGGCCTACCCGCCTTACCAGCGAGGACTTCCGCGCTACACCCGCCTAAAACAAGCACTGGTGCCAAAGCGGTGTCCTCCCTGGGAGGGCGCATAGCGCTACGCTAGCGGCGAGTGCACCGTCGAGCGGTGCCCGGATTTTTGCGTTAACGCTGGAGGCGTTTCCGCAAACCTGAGCTCAGACAAGCACAAACCGATTGAACAGCGCCTCGCCATCACGTTCGAGTAACGGCAGCATAGCCATCGCCTCGTGGCAATGGCCTTCGGGATCAGGATCGCCGCGCCACAGTGGCCAACAGATATCGATGCACTGGGCTTTCTGTAGTGGCATGGCAACGGGGCGGTAGCTGATATGCCAAGGCTCAGGCGCAACACCGCCGCGGTCCACGTCGTAGGGTTTGTAAAATCCCTCGGCATTATCTGCATCAATGAGCTCATCCAGCCAGGCCGTCAGCGCGGCAAAAACGCCGCCTGGCGCATACTCATTGGGTTCCAATCGCGGACGATAGTCGCCAGAGACTGTCGAGGCATCCCAAATGTCCAGATCCGTTCCCCAATGATGCCTTGAGGTACCCGGCAAAGCAGAAAAGCGCAGGATCGCCTCCAACCACGTTCGATCGCTCACGCCCTCTCGTGCCAATGGCTGTCCCGACGCATCGCTTACCGGGCGGGCGCCATGCCATTTCTGATTAATAATCAGGTTCTGTCTATCGTAGTCTCTGAATGCGGAGACTGCGCGCAAATCGAAACCTTCCGCGGCAGCGCGCACGGCGAGCCGAGCAAACGCACTGGCGGTAGTGGGCTCCGCCAGCAAATGGGGTTCCAACGCAACAAGATGCCTCGCACAAGTCCCCAATAGTATCGAGGCGCTGTCCACTCCGCTTAACCCTCCATACTCGCTAGACGTCGAGGATAAATGCCCCCGGTGCTCATGTCATTGAAAAGCACGTAGATCTCAAGCCCCTGTGCCAACGCCCAGGACAGATGTTCAGCATATGCGGGGTCAACATGCTGGGCCGGAGATACGTGCTCGATACCAGCATGCATCACGCAGAATACAAGCAGGACACGGTGGCCCTTTTTTCTCGCCGCGACCAGATCAACGAGATGCTTGGTGGCTCTGGCACTGACCGCGTCGGGAAAAGCACCCTCACCTCCACCCAAATGGAGCGAAACCGATTTAACCTCGATATAAATGCCTGGATTCCAGTCTACAAAGAAATCGACTCGCGATTTCGTCCCCAATGGCCTCTCGCGATAAAGGGGAGCATCCGTCGGCCAGATCTCGGCAAAGAATTCCCGCTCGATTGCCTCCGCTACCAAGCGGTTCGCCAACGCCGCGTGAATGCAGGCCAAACCAGTGTCAGTCTCCACAAGCTCCCAAGTCCATTGCAGCTTGCGCCGCGGGTCATCGTGAAAAGACAGCCACACCCGCCCTCCGACCGGCTGGCAGCCAGTCATGGCCCCTGTATTGGGACAGTGCACACAAACCACGTCACCGCTGTTCTCCAGTCGCACATCGGCGAGAAACCGCTTGTAACGTCTCACCAGGTGACCCGCTGTCAGTTCCGGAAATTCCATGACTCCCACCATTTCAGCCAATGACTACCATATTACGGCGTTAAAGAAGCCAAGCATTGTCACAGGGGAAAATCAGCGCTGGCACGAATCGAAGAGATCTGATAGTTTGCGTCGCCCTATGGTGGGCGGTAGCGCCCGCGATGCTACGTAGAAAGGGAAATCATCAAAATGGCCAATCGAAAGACAGCCAGCTCCAAGGCCAAAAAAGCACCCGTGAAGAAAGCGGCAGCTCCTAAAAAAGCCGCCGCCAAAAAAGCACCCGCAAAGAAAGCAGCAGCTCCTAAAAAAGCCGCCGCCAAAAAAGCACCCGCAAAGAAAGCAGCAGCTCCTAAAAAAGCCGCGGCTAAAAAAGCGCCCGCCAAGAAAGTAGCTGCCCCTAAAAAAGCCGCCGCCAAAAAAGCACCCGCCAAGAAAGCAGCTACCCCTAAAAAAGCCGCCGCCAAGTCACAACCTAAATTAGCCAGAGCAGTCGGTGAATTGCAGAAGTTTGACGACTTCAAGCCTTATAAGCCCGGGCGGGGCGAAAGCTACATGAGCGACGAGCAAATTGAGCATTTCAGAGGCATTTTGCTCAACTGGCGTGGCGAACTTGTCGATGAGGTGACGCGGACGGTCTCCCACATGAAAGACGAGGCGGCGAATTTTCCCGACCCCGCGGATCGCGCGACGCAAGAAGAAGAGTTCAGCCTAGAGCTGAGAACGCGGGATCGAGAGCGAAAGCTCATCAAAAAGATCGATTCCACCTTGGATCGACTACAAAACGATGACTACGGCTATTGCGACGCCTGCGGTATCGAAATCGGCATCCAGCGTCTGGAAGCCCGCCCCACCGCAACAATGTGCATAGACTGCAAAACTTTGGCAGAAATAAAGGAAAGACAGGAACTGGGTTGAACGGCCCAGGCCCCATGTGAGCTCAAGCGTTTACCGGGGAAGGTTCGCCCCTTCACCCACGGGACCTCTCCATCTTGGCTCGATGGTCGCCGCATTGGCGAGTTTTCTGGACGCTAGGAGAAATAGCGGCGCGTGGCATCTTCGCATAGATGACATTGATCCGCCGCGAGCGGTCCCTGGCAGCGTGGAAAACATCCTCTCCACGCTTACCAATCACGGCCTGCAGTGGGATGGACCGATCATCTATCAGTCTCATTCTGCGCCAGCCTATGAGCGCGCGTTGCAACAGCTAGAGGCAGATGGCTGGCTTTTTCGCTGTCTGTGTACCCGCACCCACCTCAACATGCATGGAGCGTGCGGACAAAACTGCCGCGAACATCGAGTCGATGCAACAGCTCCACACAGCCTTCGCGTGGTCGTATCGGTTGGCGACATGTCGGGCTTTGATGACGGCTTTCTAGGTTTTCAAGTTCCCTCCCGCAGTCAAACTCCCGAAGACTTCATAGTCAGACGACGCGACGGGCTATTCGCCTACCAACTCGCAGCCGCCATTGACGATGCCAGACCCCATCATACCCACGTGGTCAGAGGCGCTGACCTCCTTGAGTCAACCCACCGGCAACGGTGGTTGCATCAAATCCTAGGACTGACGTCGCCAAATTACGCACACGTGCCGGTCATGGTCGATGCGGACGGCAATAAATTGAGTAAACAAACGGGCGCTGAGGCTGTCAGCTCCGCGTCGGCAGCCGCGACGCTGCGTCGCTGCCTGGCGCACTTGTCTCAAACGGCCCCGCCACGGTCTGCGATATCTGTCGAAAATATCCTCGACCATGCGACGGCTCAGTGGACTAGCGCTTTCTGAGCGTTGTCGGTAGCATGAAATGTTACTTTTTCACTCGCCCGGTGACACCGGACGGTTACACTTTACTTCCCAAATGCTCTGGAACAAGGCATGCGAATACGCCTGATCGACTCTTGCACCCAACTCTGCGATGACATTCGCACAGCCATGGCCGCACATCAGATTGAGGTCGTTGCTCACCCCCAAATCGATCCCCAGAGTTGTGATTGGCTGGGCGAGGGATGTGAACTGGTCGTCATTGGCGAACATAACGCGGAGAAAACTCCAGAAATGCTGAGGCACGCTTGCTGGCCGACACCCATGGCGCGCCTCTCAAATCTGATGGATACCTCTGCGGCATTGGCGGCGGGTAGAGAAGGTGCACTGGATATCCACGCGCGTACAGCGTCGATAGAGCAAGTCACGGAGTGGCTCAGGCAACTCTGCCACGAAATTGCCGAACGCAAAGCAACGCACTCCCGCAGTAGAGAATTCAAAAGTACCCGCTGTGATGTCATGTGCGATTTGCAAGCTATGACCCTGCGCGTAGCGCAAACCGATTCGACCGTGCTAATCACGGGTGAAACAGGCACCGGGAAAGAGCTGGCGGCGCAGCAAGTGCACGCAGCCAGCAAGCGCCGAAGTGCGCCTTTGATCACCGTAAACTGTGCTGCTATTCCCGAAACTCTGATCGAATCTGAGCTCTTTGGCTACGAGAAAGGCGCATTTACAGGTGCGACGAGCAACCGTATTGGACTGATTGAAGCGGCCGACGGGGGCACGCTATTTCTTGATGAGATCGGGGAACTGCCCCTCGCCGCCCAAGCGAGACTCCTGCGGTTTTTGCAGGAAGGCGAAATTCGGCAAATCGGTTCAGTGGCCACCAAGCGGGTCAATGTAAGACTCATATGCGCAACGCACCGGGACCTCGCCCAGCTGGCCGCCAACAACGATTTTCGCCAAGATCTTTTTTATCGCATTGATGTGTTGCGGCTCGACATTCCGCCCCTGCGCGATCGGGCAGAAGATATCACCGCGATGGCGCAATGGTTCGTTGAGCGCATCGCCGTGAAACTCGGGATCCCTCCCCGGCCGATCAGCGCACGAAGCCAGCGTCTTATCGCCGATTATCACTGGCCCGGTAATGTCAGAGAAATGCAGAACGTCATTGAAAGGGCGTTAGTGCTATCCAGCGGCCCAAACGTAGAAATCGATTTACCAGACGATTTACCTCATGCCAGCGCTGAATCCCACCCATCTCCGCCCAACGCTTCATCGTCGCGACCTGCAGAAACCGCTGACGAGCTGTCTCTCGAGGACTATTTTCAACGGTTCGTGCTAGAGCATCAGGAAGCGATGAATGAGACAGAATTAGCGCAAAAGCTTGGCATCAGTCGTAAGTGCTTGTGGGAGCGTCGCCAGCGTTTTGGCATACCCCGCAGTAAGCAGAAGTCGGCGTGACGAAGCCATCCCAGTGCAGATTCGTAACACCTAAGTGCATATAGGTAACAAAACGCTCGCCGTTGCAGTTAATAATTGAGTCAAAAAATGAACAACTGTCTGTTTATCAAGCACTTTTTTAAAGTGGCATGCACCCTGCGGCTGGAATGGCAGAGTCGAAATAATAAAAACCGGCCTAATAAAAATAACGATGTCATAACGGACCTGGGTGGGGGAGGAAACTTCCCCATGTTTCTTTTTGTACCCCATATTTCTGCCACTGGCATTGATGCAATAGACACTCCTGCAATAGGCACCCTCGATACCACCCCTCGCTCGTGCCTGGCTGCCGAAAACGACTACCTACTTCCCCGAAGTCAATGGCCCGTGAGCGCCTAGCATGCCAACTCTCCGGGCCGCTACGACAACAATCGACACCGCTGCGTTCTCCAAGGGCGCCCTGCAGGTCGTCTCCCATCTGCAGCGCGCGGGCTTCGAGGCGTATGTCGTAGGCGGGGCTATTCGCGATCTGCTACTCGGCACAAATCCCAAAGATTTCGATGTCGCTACCAACGCAACGCCCGAAGAAATCAGGCAAACATTTCGAAACGCACGCATCATTGGGCGACGCTTCCAGATCGTCCACGTCAGGTCCGGCGGCGAAATCATCGAAGTCACGACCTTTCGCGGAAACCATGATAACGGCCAACCGACGCAGGCCGCTCGCGCCTCCCAATCTGGCCGACTGTTACGCGATAACGTATACGGCACCCTTGAAGAGGATGCACTTCGGCGGGACCTGACCATCAACGCACTGTATTACGACCCGAGCAACCGCCAACTTATTGATTTTCTGGACGGCGCCGCCGACATTACTGCGCGTCTTATCAGGATCATCGGAAATCCTGCGGATCGCTATACAGAAGATCCGGTCAGAATGCTTAGAGTCGTTCGTTTCGCCGCCCGATTGGGATTTGACCTAGAGCGCGACACTGAAGCTGCTATCGCAGAGACTCGTCATTTGCTGGCGGATATCCCCGCCGCGCGACTGTTCGACGAGTGGCTGAAGCTCTTTATGAACGGCTTCTCCGAACCTACCTTCATGCTGCTATCCCACTTCGATTTACTGACGTCACTGATGGGTGATGATATCGACATCTCCATGGCTCAACAGCGCAGTCTCGAATTACAGAGAAAGGCCCTCGGAAACACTGACAAGCGCGTTGCCGACGGGCGGCCAGTCACCCCCGCTTTCCTGCTCGCGGCACTCTACTGGCCCGCTGTAGCGCACCGCTGTGCTGCACTTACCACCCAAGGTGAAGCGCCCATCCAAGCGATGCACAGTGCGGGCCAACAAATCGTCCAGCAAGCCTGCCGACGGCTAACGGTACCCAAACGATTCTCACTGGCCATGCGCGATATTTGGGACTTACAGCCGCGATTGGAGCGCATGCAAGCCAAAAAAGTGCGTGACTTGCTCGCTCACCGATGGTTCAGGGCCGCTTTCGATCTGCTTCTGCTAAGAGAGCAGACCAGCGACATGACATCTCGCTGCAGCGATTTTTGGGAGCAACAACAGGCGAAACACCCTGAGCTGGTTGGCAGTGCACGCGGACAGCGCGAACAGCCGCCCGGGCGGGGGCGCGGCCGGCGTCGCAGGCGGCCTTCCAATCCGTGACCGGCATTTTTGTGGGGCTGGGCTCCAATATTGAAGAACCGATAGCGCAGCTTGGCACCGCCTACCGCCGCCTGCGCGAGCACCCTTTGCTAGAAGCATCGACCACGTCTAGCGTGTATGTATCTTCACCCCAAGGCCCCAAGGATCAACCCGATTTTTTCAACGCCGTGGTGCAAATCCATACCGCGCTGGAGCCAATGGCGCTACTGGACGTACTGCTGGAGATTGAGCAGCAAATGGGTCGGGTTCGCGTACGGCATTGGGGAGAGCGGTGCATTGATCTGGATCTTCTGCTTTATGACACAGTGATACTGCACTCCGCGCGGTTACAACTCCCCCACCCGCGAGTCCACGAGCGCCGCTTCGTCCTCGATCCCCTCATTGAGCTACTCGGCCCAGAATACACCCTGCCGAGAGAGGGACCGCTGGGACAACTGCAATCGCGATGCAGCGAACAAGGGATTCGCGTATGGTGCGAGTTTCCAAAGTGATCGCGGCATCAGGAGAGCGTGCTGTGCACGATGAAGCGCCTTCAAGTGGCTTGACGTTGCGTGGGCGAACGGTACCGACCTACATTGCCGTCGAAGGGCCCATCGGCGTCGGCAAAACCACGCTGGCGCGTCGTATCGCCGAGACTTTCGCTCACGACCTCTTATTGGAAGAGGCTGAATTGAACCCGTTTTTGTCTCGTTTTTATCAGAACCGGCAGCAGACAGCGCTGGCTACCCAATTGTTCTTTCTCTTCCAGCGGGTGCAAAAAATCACCGAACTCAAACAGCGGGATATGTTTGACCAAAACCGGGTGGCTGATTTCGTTTTGGAAAAAGACCCGCTATTCGCGAGAGTCAATCTCGATGCCGACGAGTACGCGCTATATCAGAAAGTCTTTGAAAAAATGCGGGTGGACGCGCCTGTGCCTGATCTTGTGATCTATCTGCAGGCCAACCCTGATCGGCTGCTGGAAAGAATCGAGAAACGCGGAATTGATGCCGAGCGGCTGATTGACCGAACCTACCTTGAGCAACTTAATGAGGTGTACAGCGAGTTCTTTCTCTACTACGATTCTGCGCCGCTTCTGATCGTTAACGCCAACGATATTGACCTCACCCGGGGTGACAGAGATTATGAACAGCTCATCGATTACATGCTGGACATCAAAAAAGGTCGCCACTACTTCAACCCCACTTTTTTTAGCTGATTTACACCTGCCTGCCAGTGGCCGGGAGTCCGCCCTATGAAGAAACGCATCACCATAAGCACCCTCGACGCGATGAAGGCGTCAGGCGAAAAGTTTGTGATGATTACCGCTTACGATGCGACTTTTGCCCGGCTGGCAAGTGAAGCAGGCGCAGAGACGATTCTGGTTGGGGATTCGTTGGGCATGGTGTTACAGGGGCATGAAACGACGATCCCCGTATCGCTAGATGCTATGGCCTATCACACCGAGTGTGTTGCGCGTGCTCGCCCGCATTCACTGATCGTCGCTGACTTACCTTTTATGAGCTTCTCCAATTCGGATGACACCCTTCACGCCAGTACCCGCCTGATGCAAGCTGGCGCGCAAATGGTCAAGCTCGAGGGCGGTACCTGGCTCAGTGACAGTATTCATCGGCTGGTTGAGCGAGGGGTGCCAGTCTGCGCCCACCTTGGACTGACGCCACAATCAGTGAATGTCTTTGGCGGCTACCGAGTCCAAGGCCGAACGCCGAAAGAGGCCAAATCCATTTTGGCTGATGCGGTGGAAATTCAGGATGCGGGTGCGAGCCTGCTGGTACTGGAGTGCATACCCGCCGAACTGGCGGCCGACATCTCCTCCAAGCTCGACATCCCAGTGATCGGCATTGGCGCAGGCAGTGGCACCGACGCGCAGGTATTGGTGCTTCATGACATGCTGGGGATGACCGAGTCGGCGCCCAAGTTTGTGCAAAACTTTATGGAGGGCGCGCCCTCTATTCAGGCCGCTTTGCAGGCCTTTGTTGATGCGGTGAAATCGGGAGCCTATCCTCGAGAAGAGCACACCTACTCTTAGGGACCTCTTGTGATTATCGCCGCTGATTCACAGGCACTGCGAGACAGGCTCACCGAACTGCGGGTCGGCGGGGCAACAGTGGGATTCGTACCCACCATGGGTAATCTTCATCAGGGCCATCTGTCGCTGATCGAGCAGGCGCAAAACGCCGCTGATATTGTTGTCGCGTCGATTTTTGTTAACCCGATGCAATTCGCTGCCAACGAGGATCTCGATACTTACCCGCGGACCCTCGAAGCAGACCTCTCCGCACTACGCGAGATCGGGGCCGATCTGGTGTTTACGCCCAGCGCCTCTGATATCTACCCCCAAGGCAGCGAGAACGAGACAACGATTCATGTGCCGATTCTGGGTGAAGCGCTTTGCGGAAAGGAACGGCCAGGCCATTTTGATGGTGTCTGCACCGTCGTGTACAAACTGTTTCAGCTGGTCAAACCTACGGTCGCGATTTTTGGCGAGAAGGACCTGCAGCAGCTCTTGATCATCAAAAAAATGACACGAGATCTGGGCCTGCCCATCGATATTCAGAGCGGCGCGACACAACGGGCAGCTGATGGTCTTGCCCTGAGCTCGCGCAACCAATACCTCTCCGCCGATCAACGGGCAATTGCACCGCTACTGTGGCGAACCTTACGCGACTGCGCCGACAAGCTGCCCCAGCTACCTGCAGATGAGGTGAGCCTCACGCTTACAGCCGCTCGGAAGACAATTGAGCAGGCCGGATTTTCGGTGGATTATTTTGAGCTGAGGTCGCTGGCGACACTCTCGACTATCTCCGATACGAGCGAGGACTGTGCGTTGTTCGTAGCCGCGCGCCTCGGTCACACCCGTCTGATCGACAACATCCAGATTTGCGCCGACTAGAGGTGCGCTGAGGACACAGGGACACGGATTTCCTCGACCAGCTGTTGTACCTCGACCGGGGGCGGCTGAGTAATGCGGGTGACTCCCAGCGTGACAGCGAAGTTCACGACGGCACCCACGACGCCAAAGGCATTGGGCTCAATCCCAAAAAACCAGTTGGGAGGCAGATTACCCAGAAATTGTGTCCCGGGGATAAACATGATGCCTTTATGCTGAAACACGTAAGTCAGGGTCACACCCAGCCCCGCCAACATACCGAGCACAGCACCTTCTCGCGTCACCCGCTTGGAGAAAATACCCAAGAAAAGGGCGGGGAATAGAGAAGATGCTGCCAACCCAAAGGCCAAAGCCACTGTGCCCGCGGCAAACCCGGGTGGATTCAAGCCAAGGTACCCCGCACCGAGGACCGCAGCCGCCATTGCCAATCGCGAGGCCATCAATTCCTGACGCTCGGAAATGTCAGGCATCAACGTTCTTTTCATAAGGTCATGGGATATTGCCGAAGAAATCGCCAGCAAAAGTCCAGCAGCAGTCGAAAGTGCTGCGGCGAGCCCACCGGCGGCGACTAAGGCAATCACCCAGTGGGGCAACTTCGCAATCTCCGGGTTAGCCAGCACCAGAATATCGTTATCCAGTTTCACCAGCTCGTTTGTCTCGGGGTCCGCCGAGTATTGGATGAGGCCGTCACGATTTTTGTCCTCAATCCCCAAAAGACCCGTCCGCTCCCAGTTCCTGAACCACTCCGGACGCTCCTCGATCGCCAGATGCTGCCCAGACTCAGGCTGTAGCGTTTGCAAGATATTGAGCCGTGCCATGGCGGCAACTGCCGGCGCAGTGGTGTACAAGATCGCGATGAATACCAAAGCCCAGCCCGCAGACGTCCGCGCCGCACTCACCGTGGGCACCGTGAAAAACCGGATTATGACGTGGGGCAATCCCGCAGTGCCGATCATGAGCGAGGCTGTGAACGCCGCCATATTGAGCGTACTGCCCCGCACAGAGGTCGTATATTCCTGAAAACCAAGGTCCAGTAGGGTTTGGTCAAGTTTCTGCAATAGATAAGTGCCATCAGCCAAGGTCGAGCCCAATCCCAGCTGGGGGATTGGCTGCCCGGTGAGTTGCAAACTGATAAATATGGCGGGCACGGTGTAAGCAAAAATAAGCACGCAGAACTGAGCGATCTGGGTATAGGTAATACCCTTCATGCCGCCGAGGACCGCGTAAAAGAACACGATCACCATGCCGGAGAAAAGGCCGGTCTCGTAATCCGTCTCGAGGAAACGAGAGAAAGCTACGCCAATGCCCTTCATCTGACCAATCACATAGGTCACGGAACAAATGATGAGGCATACGACCGCAACCACGCGGGCGGTATCGGAGTAGTACCGATCTCCAATAAATTCCGGCACGGTAAATTTGCCGTACTTTCTCAGATACGGCGCAATCAGCATGGCGAGGATCACGTAGCCCCCGGTCCAGCCCATCAGAAAAACAGACCCCCCGTAACCGTTATACGAGAGGCCAATCAGCCCAGCCATGGAAATAAAAGAGGCTGCTGACATCCAATCGGCGGCAGTGGCCATGCCGTTGGCCACCGGATGGATGCCCTTGCCAGCAACATAGAACTCTTGCGTCGTGCCCGCCCTGGAGCGGATCGCAATCAAAATATAGAGGGCAAATGAGGCGCCCACCACCCAATAGGTGGTCTCGGTGAGGCTCATCCTTCTTGCTCCCCGAGCCCAAGGCGCGCCTCTAACCTCGCCATTACCCGCGCATAGACAAAAGTCAAAGCAATAAAGGTGTAAATGGCCCCCTGTTGGGCAAACCAAAAGCCCAGCTTAAAGCCGCCAAGCTGGAACTGATTCAATGGTTCAACCCACAGCACGCCGCAGCCCAGGCTCACTGCAAACCAGATCGAGCCAAGGATCAGCATCCAACGTCGGTTCTCCCGCCAGTAAATCTGACGGACGGCTTTTTCGTCTGCTTCTACCATGCAGGTGGCTCCGTTGGCATGCATTGACTTGGAAGCCCATCATCATAACCTCCGGTGGCACCCATCGACATCCCCATAAGGCGACCAATCAGGGCCGCGCCAAATACACAAGAGCTACTCGCGACGGAGGATACTGTCCCGTCGGCCATTGCATTCCCTCGCTGACAGGCCCGCTTGTTGCGGAAAACGCTGTCACTTACCATCGACGACCTAACTTATCGGGACACCATCATGACTGAAACCGCGACCTATCCAATCCCCGCCGGCTTCAACGATGCACACATCACGCCAGAGCGG
>JAYPXQ010000003.1:32103-65674 GCA_038135595.1 Halieaceae bacterium | reverse complement strand
GGCTCCACTAACGTGCGGTCGGGCATCCACTGGTTGTGGACCCGCGGTGCTGCCACCGCTGCCGCAATGTTCATGTCGAAGACCATGGCGTTCAGGAGTGTCTGCAGCACCGTGGTGATAATCAGCGAGCCACCGGGGCTACCGGCGGCCAGCCACGGCTGTCCGTCCTTGAAGACAATCGTGGGCGTCATTGACGAGAGCGGCCGCCTGCCCGGCGCAATGGTGTTGGCCTCGCCCTGCACCAGTCCGTAGGCGTTGGCGTCTCCCGCTTTGGCGGCGAAATCGTCCATCTCGTTATTCAGCAGGATGCCGGTGCCGGGCACCACAATGTGCGAGCCAAAGCTGAAGTTGAGGGTGTAGGTATTGGCGACCACATTGCCCTCAGCATCGGCCACCGAGTAGTGGGTGGTGTCGGGGCTTTCTGCGGGTACCGGGTTGCCGGGGCCCACCTCTTCGGCGGTTTTAGCGCGGTCAGCCTCAATCAGTTTGCGGCGCTCGGCGGCGTACTCCTTGCTAATCAGTGCTGCAGTGGGAATCACGGTCTGGTCTGGGTCGCCCATGTACCGGCTGCGGTCCGCATAGGCGAGCTTCATGCTCTCGATAACGCGGTGCAGGTAGGCCGCGCTGTTGTGGCCGTAGGATTCCAGTGGGTAGGGCTCGAGGATGTTGAGCATCTGCAAAATGTGTACGCCACCCGATGAGGGCGGCGCCACCGATACGATTTCAAAGTCGCGGAAGGTGCCGCGCACGGGTGGGCGCTCGAGGGCACGATAGTTGGCGAGATCCTCGGTGGTAATCAGGCCGTCGTTGGCGGCCATGTCTTCCGCGATGAGTGCCGCGGTTTCGCCTTTATAGAAGCCGTCTGCGCCTTTATCGCGAATACGTTTGAGCGTGCTGGCGAGGTCAGATTGCTTGAGCAGCGTGCCCGGCACCGGTGCGGTCTCTGCGCCCTGTAAATAGATGCGCTTGGCCTCGGCATTCTCGGCGAGCCGCTCGGCGCGGGCGCTGAGGCTCATGTGCAGTGCCAGCGAGGTCTTAAAGCCTTTATCTGCCAAATCAATCGCCGGCTGAATGACCTGCTTCAGTGTGAGTTTGCCGTAGCGCTCCTGAGCGTGAATCAAACCCGCCACCGTTCCTGGTACGCCGGCGGCTTGGTGTGAGAAGTAGGCCTTGGCCTGATCTACCGAGCCGTCCTCTTTTAAAAACATCTCGGGCGTTGCAGCCGCCGGTGCCGTCTCGCGGTAGTCGATAAAAATCTGTTCATTCGTCTCCGCAAGATGAATCAGCATAAAACCACCGCCGCCGATATTGCCGGCGCGGGGCAAGGTGACCGCCAGCGCAAAACCTGTGGCGACCGCTGCATCCACGGCGTTGCCCCCCTGCTTGAGGATTTCCAGGCCGATCTCGCCTGCCAGCTGCTCCGGGCTCACGACCATACCCGCTTTGCCGTAGGCGGGGAGGTAGCGGTTTTGGTAATCGATGATCGGCGCATCTGATACCGGCATCGCCGGCAGGGTGCTTTGCGCGGCGATGGGAGGTGTGGTGGCGGCAATCAGCAGGGGCGTGAGTGCGATGGCGGTAAAAAAGGCTTTGATTGACATGGGATTTTCCGAATGCGGGGCGCCGAGTCTATCCGCAGGGTGCGCCAAAAAGGTGCGTGAGGCTACCACAGGAGTCAGCCCCTCGGGCAAGCACCTGCGCTACACTTTAGGGAGTTTCACCTGTTTTTGAGATGCCATGCGCTTTAGTGAACACCGACGCTCGTACACCCTAGGGGGGTTGCGCCGCAAAGACCTCGCAGCAGACCCTGTGGCGCAGTTTATTGGCTGGCAGGAGCAGGCCATTGCGGCTGGTTTGGCAGACCCGACGGCCTGCGCCCTGGCGACCCGCGAGGCCAATGACACCCTGCGCCAGCGCATGGTGCTGATGAAGGGCGTGGATGAGCGAGGCTTAGTGTTCTATACCAATTACGGCAGCGCTAAGGCGACTGCGCTTGACGCCTGTGCCGAAGCCTCCATGCTCTTCCCCTGGAACGAGCTGGATCGGCAGGTTTCTGTAACGGGTTCTGTGGCGCGGGTGAGCGATGCCGAATCCGATGCTTATTTTGCCTCCCGCCCGCGGGACAGCCAGCTGGGTGCCTGGGCCTCGGCGCAAAGTCAGGCCATCGACAACCGCGAGGCGCTACTGGCACAGCTTGCCGAGATTACCGCCCGCTTCGGCGAGGGCGAAATCCCCCGGCCACCCCATTGGGGAGGGTATCGGTTGGTGCCCACGGCGTGGGAATTTTGGCAGGGGGGCGAGAGCCGCCTGCACGATCGGTTTCGTTACACCCGTGATGACGCCGGTTCCTGGCGAATCACGCGCTTGCAGCCCTAGCGATTTTTTGCCGCTGATGTGGCCCCATGCAGAGTCCACGATGGCTCAGGCCGTGGCCGATACCTGTGTTGCTATTGTTGCGGGCGCTTGTCACAGCGCCATCGCGGATCGTGGCGCCGGCTGCCCACGCAACCTCGCAGCCTAAATTGCCCGCCGACTGAAGTAGTGGGGCATTTTGGGCAGCCCTAGCAACTGCCGACGAATCAAATCTAGCCCGGCCGCCGCTACCAGTTTTTGGAACATCGCCCGATCGGTGGGCAGTACGGTTTTGTAGGTGTGCATGTCTGTCGCGGTGCCCCAGGCAAGCCACACCGTGCCTAGAGGTTTATCCGGTGTGCCGCCATCGGGCCCCGCCACGCCCGACACCGCCACGCCAATATCGGCACCTGAGCGCGCCAAGGCGCCTGCCAGCATTTGCCTCACTACCGGCTCACTCACCGCGCCCTCAGTCTCCAGTGTCGCTTCATCCACGCCCAGCACCGAGTGCTTAATGTGATTGGCGTAGGTGACAAAGCCCGCTTCAAAAACCGCCGAGGAGCCGGGCTCCGCGGTCATCATGGCGGCAATGAGCCCCCCGGTGCAGGACTCGGCCGACACCATTTTCTTGCCCTGATCTCGCAGCACTTGTTGTAGTGCGGCGGCTAAGGTGATGTCGTCCTCACCGAGGATGTGATCACCCAGAACGCCTGCGAGGATCTCGCGGCATCGGGTCACCTCGGGTGAGTTTGCGGGGGCGGTGAGCTTGATCTCGAGTTGTGGCATGCCCGCGCGGAACCCCAGCACCACGTGATCGGGCCACTCGAGACTGTGCTCATCAATGCGTGCTTGCGCGGTTGATTCGCCAATGCCAAAGGTCTGGAGGCGCACCCGGTGAGTCGCTTTACCGCCGGTCACTGCCACAGTGCGCTCACAGACCTCGGGCAACATAGCCTTGAGTTCTCCGGGCACGCCCGGTGTTGTTAGCACAAGCGTGCCCGCAACCTCTAAGGCGAAACCCACCGCACTGCCGCGGGGGTTGTGAATGATCTCGGCGCCTTCGGGTAGCCAGGCCTGTTTGAGATTGGCCTCATTGGGTTCGATGCTGCGCGCTGCGCACCAGTCCCGCACATGGCGCTCGGCCTCGGGGTTAAGCACCAGCGCGACGCCCGCGGCCGCCGCTACCAACTCGGCGGTGAGGTCATCCTGAGTGGGGCCAAGGCCGCCATTCATAATGAGTACAGCGGCTTCCTGAGAGGCCTGCTTGAGGGCTGCTACCAATCGCGGCCTGTCATCGCCGAGTGTGATTTTATTAACCACGGTTTGCCCCATGGCGGAGAGCGCCTGGGCAATCATGGCGGAGTTGCTGTCGACCGTGTCGCCACTCATCAGTTCGTCACCAGTGAGGAGCAGGTGGATGTCGCGGTGGGCCATGACGTGTTCCTGGCGGGAGCTGAACGCAGGATAACGCGTCAGCAGAAGTTCTGCTTACTGAGGTGGGGTGGGAGTGACTGTGCTTTCGGTATCACCCGGGGTGGCGGCGTTGTCCGAAGGTCCGGTGCTGACCTCTGGTGTCGCTTCGCTCTTCGTATTTGATTCGGCCGCTGCTGCAGGCATTTCTGACGGGGACGCTGATTCGTTCTGCGCCGCTTCTGCGGGTTCTTGCCGTGCGTCTTGCTCGGAGGCGGTGGTGGCTTCGGCGAGGGTTTTGGCAAAGGCTTCGGCGGGCGTCTCTTTTTGTGGTTTAAGTCCACAGCCCTCTGTCAGCTTGAACAGCGCGAGGTAGTCACCCTCTGCCGGTGCTTCGGCAAAGTCGACTTCAACCGACTGCATCAACTGAAAGCGCCGCGTGGTGCTGGTCAGGCTCATGGTCCATTTGTCGAAGCTGAATTTTTCTTTTTCAGGCCGTAAATCAACCAGGCCCTCAAGACCGTTTTCGTCGAGTTTCACGGTGAACCCTGAGCTGGTGATGTGGCTCACGTGACCGGTAAATCGCTGCTTGCCACCCTTTTTAAGTTTGAGGAGGTAGCGTGCGGTCAATCGCCGATCCGCCGCCGCAACCGCTTCACGACCGCGGCCGATGGCTCGCGTAATATCGGCCAGTCGGTTTACTGGATAGTTGGCTGCGCTATTGCCCGCCAGACAAGCCGTGATTTGCAGGTGCACAAAAAAATCGAGCGCCTTGCGCAGAGGAGATGTGAAATTGGTATACGCCTCGGTGGCAAGGCCCATGTGAGGCCCGGCTTTCTCAGTCAGGACTGCGCGCGATAGCAGGCGATTGACCATGTCCCGCAGCGGTTGCCCATGAGTTTCTTGACCGAGATCGGCCAGAACGGCGCGGTATCCCGCCACGGTGTCCAGCGCCGTGTCTTTGAGCTCTGGGCGATGTTTCTCAAGAAAGGTTTTGGCTTCTTCGAGCCGATCAGCGCGAAAACCGCGGTGCACGACGAAGGGGCCCGGTGCATTGGCGGCTTGTAAAAATTGGGCGGCGCACTTATTGGCGGCGATCATGCACTCTTCCACCAAGTGCTGAGAGGCCAGTTTTTCGAAACTGTCTACTTCGGCGATCTGTTTGTCCTCGCCCAGTATCCATCGATACTCGCGCCGCTCCTCCATCACCAATTCCTGCGCCTCTCTGCGCCCGCGCAGCGTGCGATAAACCTGTACGAGCGCCTCGAGAGGATTGGTATGGGCGATCAGTTCGTCGCTGTTGCCGGTGACATAGCGGTCTACGGCGGCATAGGCGAGTTTGGCGCGAGAGCGAATCACAGCCTTGTGAAAGCTGAAGTCCGAGATCTCCCCCGATTCCGTTACCTGCATCTGGCATACCAGTGCGGGCCGGGCCACGTCTTCTGCCAATGCACACAGCCCCTGGCTGATGGCTTCGGGCAACATGGCGATCATGTCGCCGTGGAAGTAGACCGAGGCGCCGCGCTGGGCCAATTGTTCCGGCAGAGATTCCATGCTCGCGAGATAGGCTGTGGGGTCAGCCACTGCAACCGACAACTGCCATCCCGCCTGAGTCACCTCGGCATGCAGGGCATCATCAATGTCGACGGTACGCGCGGCGTCGATAGATACAAACGAGAGGTGGGTGAGGTCGAGTCGCGACGCATCCGAGAGAGGATCAATGCTCTGCGCCGCGTTCACCAGAGGCTCAGCAGTTTTCTCGGTCCAAGGTTCGGGCAGCCCCGCGCGCGCCGCGCAGTAGCGATTCTCAACGCCGGGCGTCGTCTGGTCCCCGAGCCGCTCCAGCACCTTCGCCGAGGGTTTTCCATCTTTAATGGGGTGGCGGAGCAGGGCGCAGGCGACCAGATCACCGGGCGCGACGCCGTTGCGCGCGTGCGGCGGGATAAACAGCCATCGCGACAGACCCGGAATATCGGGCACGACAAAAGTCGCTTTACCTTTTTGCACGATGTGCCCCACAAAATTATCAAGGCCGGTTTCGATCAGCCGCTCAATCTCGGCAACGGTGCGCCCCCCTTTATCTTTCTTTCCTTTGATCGGGGCGGCGGGCCGGATGCAGATGGCGGCTTTATCGCCGGGCAAGACTTTGAGCATTTCATCGGGGGGGACAAAGATTTCGCGGCCGTCAGCCGTTACCGCAAATCCATAGCGGTGCTGAGTTCCCTTGATGGTCGCTTCGGTGCGCTCGTTCTGCGCTTCGAGCTCATCTCGAAGTCCCTTGAGCTGCGCCATCGCGTTGCGATCGAGCATGGCCGTTCTCGGCTCCTGACTGGTTCAGAGAGTCGCAGTGTTTCCGTCAGTAAGGTGAGGCGATAACAATACGATTCGACGTAGGGCGAGATGCTATCGAACTTCACCCTTCCTGTCAGGAAGGGTTTAACACCTGATTTGCGGACAGAATCGTTGACAGCGCGCCCGAGCATCGGTTTACTGGGAGCGTTCGAAATGTGGAGAGTAGGACGCTGTCTGTCGTTAGCAGAGATGACCGCTTGACGCGGAATACGCAGACCCCCACCGTCGCCGAGCTCGCGCGCCGGCCCCAACACCCCTTCATTTTGTCTACACTGATTTTTGTCACCCACAGCGCGATGTCGCTGGCGGGGCTCTCTCTCTGTATTACAGCTCCCAAGGAGGATTCATGCCTTTGATTGCAGCCGAGACTCATGAAGTCACTCAGCTCGAACCTGCACATCGAAAAATATATGTATTGGACACCAACGTCCTGTTGCATGACCCCACAGCAGTTACCGCTTTCGCAGAGCACCAGGTCGTGATTCCCATGACTGTGCTCGAAGAACTCGATCACATCAAGGACCGGCGCGACAAGAGCGTGAGTCGCGAGGCGCGCATTGCCATACAGCTGATCGACAAAGTCGTGGGCAACGCGACGCCTCAGGAAATTCAGAAGGGGGTCGACATCCCTGGCTCCAACCTGGATGAAAATCGGTTGGGCACTCTCGCCATTTTTCCCGATCAGCTGATTACAGAGGATGAGACCGTCCCGTTTCTCAATACCAATGAGGATCAGGCCAACGACAACCGCATTATCAACGTGGCGCTGAGGCTGAGTGCTGACTATCCCGGGGCGTTTGTCTGCTTGGTCACCAAAGACATCAACATGCGCATCAAAGCCAAAGGGTCGGGCCTGGAGCACGTTGAGGACTATCGACACGACCGAGTGCTGGATGACATCGATTTATTGTCTACTGGCTACGAGTGCTTCTCGGGCGACTTTTGGTCGGCCATTGAGCGCGTCGATACGGTCCGTGAAGAGAGCCTTACTTTACACCGCATTCCTCGCTCGGAATTGCCGGGCGCCTACCCCAATCAGTTTCTTTATGACGAGCAAGACTTCATTGCTTATGTTGACCACGTCGATGACGACTACGTCTATCTGGCGGTGGATAGTCGTGATCACCTGATGAACCAGCGTTTTTGGGGGCTGGCGCCGCGCAATTTAGAGCAGGCGATGGCGATGCGCTTGCTGGACTGTGAAGACGTGGATATGACAGTGCTCACGGGGCCGGCGGGCTCGGGCAAGACGCTGTTGGCACTGGCCTATGGTCTGCATGCGATTCTCGAGCAGAAGAAATACAACAAGTTAATTGTGGCCCGATCAACGCCGCCCATCGCCGAGGAAATCGGATTTTTACCGGGTACCGAAGAGGAAAAAATGGCGCCGTGGCTGGCTGCCTTTGACGATAACCTCGAGATTCTTCACGGCGCGGACGAATGCGCCAATGGCAGTATCGAGTACGTAAAAGAGCGCGCCAATATCCAGTTTAAGTCACTGAACTTTATGCGCGGTCGCTCATTCAACGGCGCGTATATTGTGATCGACGAGGCTCAGGGGCTAACCCAATTTCAGTTGAAATCCATCATCAGCCGGGTGGGCGCAGATTCTAAGCTGGTGGTACTCGGGAACCTCGCGCAGATCGATAACAAATACATCTCACCCCTGACCTCCGGGCTAACGTATCTGGTTGAGAAGGTGAAACACTATCCCCACGCGGGGGTGATGCACGTTAACGGTATTGTGCGCTCACGACTCGCCGCCTTTGCCGAAGAGAATCTCTAGCAGCGCTTTAGCGTGGGGAGGGCGGGGGATTAAAGTTGTCGTTCCCTATTAGGGTCGGGGTTATCGAATAGGAGAAATTCGAGTCGCAGCACGACCTTCCAGGCGCCATCGCGGTCGAAGTAAGGCTCGTCGATGCGCCAGTTATAGCTGGGCTCTACCTCCCAGAATAGAAAGTCGCGATAGGCCTGACGCCGGAACCTCACCCCCACCAGATAGTTGCTGACATAGTCATAGGGTTCGGTTTGACCCTCAGCCCCTACATAAAGCCAGGTAGCACCGATCCGGCCACGTTCGTTGTCCCATGCGCGGGCGTAGGAAAAAGTCGTTGACCACTCCAAGCCATCGGTTTCTTCGCCCCGCATCAGCCGGGTGTAGCTACGCACCAGGCTGCGCTCACTGAGGCCCTTATCCAGCACAAACTGGGAAACCCCATAAACACCCTCGTCGTTCTCGTGCATGATCCGCTGGGTGAAGCGAAAATTCATATCTCTCGCAAAAGCATCCTGAAAAACGTATTTCACGCCGGGTCGGAGACCCGCGCTGGAGATACCCATGGTTAAGTCGAAACGGTGTTTTTCCAGCTCTCTATTACCGACTTGTACCTGCAGCCCGACGCGGTCCTCTTCGTAGCGCTGACTGTCACGCTCACCCATGCCGTCCATCTCCTCACCGCGGAAGACGAGATCCAGCCGATCAGAAATTTGGGGCAGGTTGACTTTGCCACCCAGCCGAAACTTGACTTCATTGCTGAGTCGCTGATCCCAGTCGTAGATGGTGCGTAACCGCAGACGGGATTCCGCTTGTTCCAGATCCCTTTCATCGTTGCCGAAGAAATTATCAACCCATTGGGTCATTTCATTGGCTTTTCGCGCAGCATAGCCGTGGCCCCCGTCAATCCAACCCTCTTCCTCGGAGTCCGTGGCCGCGGGATCTACCGTCGCCTCAGACAGGGCGGTATCAGTTGGCGCTGTTGTTTGGGTAACACTGTCATGTGTTGAGTGCACGCCGTCTGGGGGTGTTTCCTCGCTTTCCGAGGGGGTAGCGGCGGTGGTGGTTCCGTCCGCCGCGTGCGCCGTCATTATCAAGCCGAGGATCAAGCACAGCGTGCTCACGCCAGTGAGGCGGCGAAGGTGCATGCGCATTGTCGAGGCAGGCAGGCTCATAGGCCTAGGTTACAATAGCTGTATGGATTCTGTAATGACTGCCTTGCAGGCAATTTTGCCGCAGCACGCCCTGTCTCGCTTGGTGGGATGGTTGGCTCAGCTTGAAAACCCTGTTTGGTTGAAGAATCAGTTGATCCGCTGGTTTATGGCCCGCTACGACATCGCGCTCACCGAGGCGAGTTGCCGACAAGCAGAGGATTTTCCGAACTTCAACGCCTTTTTCACCCGCTCGTTACGCGAGGGCGCGCGCCCCGCAGGCGATGCCGCCTGGCTCCATCCGGCAGATGGCGTGCTCAGCCAGCGGGGCAACATTGATGCCATGGCGTTAGTGCAAGCTAAAGGGCGAACCTACAGCGTGGTCGACTTGTTAGCAGGCTCCGAAGAGGAGGCCAGTCGGTACGCTCAGGGGTGCTTTGCCACGACGTATTTGTCGCCCAGAGACTATCACCGTGTGCACATGCCGGTGAGCGGCAGATTGGTCAGCACCCGCTATGTCCCGGGCGACTTGTTCTCGGTGAACCGTGCCACCACAGAGCGGGTTCAGGGGCTGATGGCGCGTAATGAGCGGTTGGTTTGTTTTTTTGAAACGGACCACGGTGGGCTGGTCGTCGTGCTGGTAGGCGCCATGATTGTTGCGGGCATCGCTACGGTTTGGGGTGGACGCGAGATCCCTGGCACGGGGGCCGTGAGGGAGCAATTCTGGCCGGAGGGCGACGGTCCGGTATTGGAGGCCGGTCAGGAGATGGGCCGATTTTTTCTGGGGTCCACTGTGGTACTGGTGACCGAGGCAAGTCACCTTGATTGGATCAACGAAGTGGGCGATGCAGTCAGCGTCCGCGGCTCGCTTGCTCAATTACCCGCGGCGTCGAGCACCGGCGGTACCGGATAGCGCGTTTTTGTCGATCGCCCCGGGCTAGCCGGCGCCAACACCGCTTTGGCGTATCTGGCGGTAGCTCTCAAAACGCGCTTCGCTAATGTGACCATCGGCCACCGCGGCTCTCAGCGCGCATTCAGGTTCCTGCTCGTGCTGGCAATCACGGAATCGGCAAAGACCTAAAAACGGAGCGAACTCCCTGAAGCCCAATGCAATGTCTGTGGGTGTCACATGGCCCAGACCAAATTCCCTTACCCCCGGGGAGTCGATCAATCGTCCGCCGTTGGGCAAGTGGAACAGCTCGGCGGTGGTGGTGGTATGTCGGCCTTTATCTGCCAGTTCGGAGAGTGCGCCAACGCGAATCGCCACGTCGGGCAACAGTCGCTGAATCAGTGACGATTTTCCCACCCCCGATTGGCCTACCAGCACGACCGTGCTGTCGCCGATCAGTTGCGCCAGATCCGACGCGTCGGGCATGCCCTGATGGGTGGTGAGGGTGCGGTATCCCAATGCTGCGTAGCACGCGAGCTGCTCTGCCAATGCGGAATCGTTGATCAGATCTGCTTTATTTAAAATGAGCGCGGATTCCACGCCCATGTGCTCGGCGGCAACAAGATAGCGGTCCAATAAGTTGGGCTGTGGGGCCGGCTCGGGAGCGAAAACCACGAGCAGTAGCTGAATGTTGGCGGCGACCGGACGCAGGTGCCCCTTGATATCCGGTCGATGGAGCACGTTCTTCCGCTCGGTCAATGCGGTGATGACTCCCGACTCGTCGCTGCGCACCCAGATGACTTCGTCGCCCGCCACCGGTGATTCCAGGTGAGAACGCAAATGACACAGCACGCGATCACCCGATGCGCTCTCGACCAAGGCTTGCTTGCCATAGCGGGCAATGACTGTGCCTTTTTCGCCATCCCCAACCGCGTCTGTACCCTGCTGGGTGCGTTGCGCCTTGATTCGGCGCGCCTGTTGCTCAGTAAGGCGGGGTTTTGTCATCGTGATAGTGTATGCCACCTGAGCCACCGTCGCTCGCGGGTTTGCGCTTGATGGGAAAGAAGGGGAGGCACGCCATGGCGGTGAGTGACCAAAATCTGATTTGGGTAGACATGGAAATGACGGGGCTGATCCCCGAGGAACACCGTGTCATCGAAATTGCCACCATCGTTACCGACTCTAACCTCACGGTGTTGGCCGAAGGCCCCGTGCTCGCTATTCAACAGAACGCTGCTGCGCTCGATGCCATGGATGAGTGGAATACGCGAACCCATACCGGCTCGGGCCTCATTGATCGGGTGCGCTCGAGCACCCTCTCCGAGCACGCCGCGACCGAAGCGACGCTCGCCTTTTTATCAGAGTGGGTTCCCGCGGGGCAGTCGCCCATGTGTGGCAACTCGATTTGCCAGGATCGTCGCTTTATGGCGCGCCACATGCCGGAGCTGGAAGCATTTTTCCACTACCGCAATCTGGATGTGAGCACGCTTAAAATTCTGATGCAGCGCTGGCGTCCCGACATCCCGGCGGCGCCCAAAAAAGGGGCTCATCAGGCGCTCGAGGACATTCGCGAATCCATCGAGGAGCTGCGCCATTATCGCGACCATTTTTTGCGCCTCGATCCTTAGGCGCTTGTGTCTGAATATAACCCCCGCAAGCGCTAAATCAGGCGCGCGGTTTTTGATTGTGCTGCGCCAACGCCCAGTGGACGTGTTCGCGCACAATGGCCGACGGGTCATCAACCGCTGACAGCAGTGCCTGCATGACCGCATCAGAAGTGTCTGCATTGCCTAGCGCAACGGCGACGTTGCGACGCCATTGGGTAAAGCCGATACGCCGAATGGCGGAGCCCTCCGTGCGGGCGAGAAAAGTTGCCTCGTCCCATCCAAAACAGGCGACGAGCGCGATGCTGTCGAGTCCGTGGCGTGGTGCGAAATCCGGCTCACCGGTTTGCATGGCGAATTTGTTCCAAGGACATACCAACTGGCAGTCATCGCAGCCGTAAATGCGGTTTCCCATCGCCGGTCGCAGTGTTTCTGGAATGATGCCGTCGAATTCGATCGTCAGGTAAGAGATGCATTTGCGGGCATCGAGCACCCATGGCGCGACGAATGCCTGTGTTGGACACACATCGATGCAAGCCTGGCAGGTGCCGCAGTGCTGTGTTGCTTGCGGTGGGTCGGGTGGCAGCGGAATATCGGTGTAAATCTCGCCGAGGAAAAACCAAGACCCCGCTTTGTCGTTAAGCAACATCGTGTTCTTGCCAATCCAGCCCAGTCCTGCGTTTTCTGCCAGGGCGCGCTCAAGAACCGGTGCGCTGTCGACAAATGCGCGGTACTGACCGCCTCCTAATTCGGTCTCTATTTGACGCGCTAATTTAGCCAGTCGCGACCGCATCAATTTGTGGTAGTCCCGGCCCAGAGCGTACCGCGAGACGTACGCCATGTCGGACTGCGACAGCGCCTGCTCTGGGTCCGCCCCCTCAGGCAGATAATCCATGCGCGCGGTAATCACGGTGCAAGTCCCGGGAATCAGCGCATCGGGACGGCTTCTTTTATCACCGTGGTGGGCCATCCATGCCATGTCACCGTGGTAACCGGCGGCGAGCCATTTTTGCAGGTAGTCCTCGTGGGTTTGCAGATCTATGCCTGTGAACCCCAGGGCCTGAAAGCCGAGGTCATCTCCCCATTGCCGAATGCGATCCAGCAAAGCGGGATCTTGCCGGATGTGATCGCTGGCAATGGGCTGGGAGGGATTCATCGTGAGATTGTGACAGATACCATACCGAGCACGGTACACTCTCTCTATGTCGCCGCAACTCACTGCCAAGCACACCGGATTTCTTGCTGACGAGGCGGAAACCCTGGCTTTTGGTGAGCAGGTGGCAAAGCGCATTACCGACCCGTCCGTGATTTATTTAAGCGGCGAGCTCGGTGCGGGAAAGACCACCTTCAGTCGCGGCTTTTTGCGCGGTCGCGGTCATAGCGGATCGGTGAAAAGCCCGACCTACACGATCGTAGAGCCCTACGAGGCGCTGCCCGATATGCCGGTTTTTCATTTGGATTTGTACCGGTTGGGTTCGGCCGGCGAACTCGCCTACCTCGGGTTGGAGGATTATCTGGCGCGTGAAGCCGTTCTGTTGATTGAGTGGCCCGAGCGCGCCCTGTCGCATTTACCGCTGCCGACATTACAGATTACGCTCACTCCAGAGCGCGAGGGGCGGGGTATTACGGTGCAAGGGCATGATGCAGCGATGCTGAATGGGCTGGTTTTCTGACGTGGCGATCCTGAGCCGGGAAGGCGGTGGTAAGCGCAGAGGCTGCTGCTATTTGTTCTTGGTAAAGCGAGTGGTCGCGCCGGTCACGTTATTCAGTGCACTGACGGGCGCACTGCTGTCGGTCACTGTCACGGCGGCTGAAGTCGGCGCGGTGAGATTGTGGCGCGCGCCGGATCATACCCGGTTGGTGCTGGATCTGTCGGAGGAGGTCAGTTTCAGCACGCTCTCGCTGGATAACCCCGCGCGCTTCGTTGTGGACCTAAAAGACAGTCGTTTGACTTCTTCCCTCGCAGCACTGCCGCTGGCAGGCACGCCCATCAGTCAGGTGCGTTCGGGTATTCGTAAAGGCAAGGATTTGCGACTCGTTTTGGATTTACAGTCAAAGGTTAAAACCTCGGTTTTTTTGTTGCCGCCAAACGAGGTAACGGGACATCGGGTGGTTATCGATTTATTTTATCCACAGACATCGCAATCTGATCCTCCGCCCGTACTGTCAGTGGATAGCCTCGATGCGCGTCGGGACATCATCATTGCGATCGATGCCGGGCATGGTGGTGAGGACCCTGGTGCCTCGGGGCCGGCACAGTTGCGCGAAAAAACGGTCGTGCTGCAGATCGCAAAACGTCTCGAGCAACAACTGGCAGGGGTGCCTGGGTTCAAGCCGGTACTGATTCGCACCGGGGACTACTATGTGAGCTTGAAAAATCGTCGCGACCGCGCACGTGAGCTACAGGCGGATCTTTTTGTATCGATCCATGCCGATGCGTTCCGGCAAAAATCAGCCCATGGCGCGTCGGTCTACGCGCTGTCAACGCGAGGTGCCACATCTACCGCAGCACAGTATTTGGCGGAGAGTGAAAACGCGGCTGACCTGGTGGGCGGTGTCGAGCTTGCAGAGATGGACCCGATGTTGGCCAGTGTCCTGACCGATCTATCCATGACCAGCACACTCGATACCAGCCTGAATCTGGGCGCACTGATTCTGGAGCAAATAGGGGGTGTCGCGCGCCTGCACAAAAAAAAGGTAGAGCAAGCGGGCTTTGCAGTGTTGAAGTCGCCAGACGTGCCCTCGCTACTGATAGAGACGGGATTTATTTCCAACCCCCAAGAGGCAGAGCGGCTCTCGACGCCGGCGTATCAAGATAAAATGGCGCGCGCAATCCGCCGCGGTATTCAAAGTTGGTTCGCACGGCAACCGCCGCCCGGTACACTGCTCGCCTGGCAGCGCGAACAGGGGGGGCGGGAAGTCACGGTAGCGCCCGGCGACACCCTGTCTGAGATCGCGCAGCGCCATGGCGTGTCTGTTGCCGCCATCAAAACAACCAACGGTCTGAGTCGCGACGTCATTTTCGTGGGGCAGACCTTACTGATTCCGGACGCCTGACTTTGCCGATTCGAATCCTTGAGCCTCGGCTCGCGAACCAGATTGCCGCAGGAGAGGTGGTGGAGCGCCCCGCCTCAGTGGTGAAGGAAGCTATCGAGAACAGCCTCGACGCCGGTGCGTCGCGAATCGAGATTGACGTGGAGGCGGGCGGGACCCGACTGTTGCGTATCCGCGATAACGGCGCGGGGATTCCTGAGGCAGATCTCGCCCTCTCTCTGGCGCGGCACGCGACCAGCAAAATCAACAGTATCGAAGACCTTGAAGCTGTGGCCTCTCTGGGGTTTCGTGGCGAAGCCTTGGCTTCGATTGCGTCGGTAGCGCGACTCTTGCTCACGGCCAACACTGAGGCGGAATCCGCGCGGGGGCATCAAGCCCTGTGCGAGGGGCGTGAGATGACGGTAGAGGTGAGACCCGCACCGCATCCGCGCGGGACGACCCTCGAAGTGCGTGACCTTTTTTATAACACTCCGGCGCGCCGCAAATTTTTGCGCACTGAGAAAACCGAGTTCGGACACATTCTCGAAGTGATCAAGCGACAGGCGCTTTCTAGGCCTGAAGTCACTTTTGTATTGAGTCATAACGGTAAGCAAATCATCCATTATTCGGCGGCGCATACCGACAGCGAGCAGAAGCGCCGGGTGGCGGCAATTTGCGGTAAGGAATTTGCGGAGCATACGGTAGCGGTTGAACGCAGCGCGGGGCCCCTGCGTTTGTGGGGTTGGGTAGCCGAGCCGACTTTCTCGAGAAGCCAGGCCGATCTGCAGTATTTTTTTGTCAATGGGCGGGTGATTCGGGACAAGCTCGTTTCACACGCTATTCGGCAGGCCTACCGCGACGTGCTGTTTCACGGCCGGCATCCAGCTTTTGTCCTGTTTCTCGAACTGGATCCTGCTGGTGTTGATGTCAACGTACATCCCACCAAGCACGAAGTGCGGTTCCGTGAGAGTCGTGGCATACACGACTTTCTTTTCAGCACGCTGTCGCGGGCGCTGGGCGATGTGCGTCCCGGGCATGCACCCGTCACCGCCGTCCCATCCTCTGAAGGTGTTGCCGCGAGGCAAGGCGCAATGGGCCTCGAAGTCGGAGGACTACCGGGCTCGCCTGTATCGCCTTTGGAACCCCGCCATCTGACCGGTTTGAGTGGCGCTGGCGGTGGTGATGCCCGCCACTACTATGCACGGGGCGTTGGAACCAGTAGCGCCCCCCAGCCAGAGTTTTCAGCGGGTTCCGCGGAGATACCGCCCCTCGGGTTTGCGATTGCCCAGCTACATGGGGTTTACATTCTGGCCGAAAATCAGCACGGCTTGGTGCTGGTCGATATGCACGCGGCCCACGAGCGAATTACCTATGAACGCTTGAAAGGCGCCCGGGACAATACGGGTATTACCCGACAGCCGTTGCTGGTGCCGCAAACCTTATCGGTTTCTGCGCGAGAAGCGGCAATCTGTGCTGAGCAGGCAGAGGAATTGGCAGCGCTCGGCGTTTGGGTAGAGCCTGTTGGCGAGGAAATGGTGATGGTGCGGGAATTACCTGCGGCACTGATCGAGGCCGACGCGGAGGCTCTGGTGCGTGATGTGTTGTCCGATTTACTCGAGTTCGGTACCAGTGATCGCGTGGCGAGTTCGATGGATGAGCTGCTGTCGACCATGGCCTGCCATGGGTCGGTGCGCGCCAACCGACGACTGACCTTACCCGAGATGAATGCGCTATTGAGGGATATGGAGGAAACCGAGCGCTCGGGTCAATGTAACCACGGGCGCCCGACCTGGGTGCAGCTGGGGATGACGGACCTCGATAAGCTTTTTCTGCGTGGGCGCTAACGATGACTGAACCGGTGCTGGCCTTGATGGGGCCGACGGCGTCTGGCAAATCGGCTTTGGCGGAGCGGCTCGCTGAGCGTTTCGAGGGTGAATTGATCAGCGTCGATTCGGCGCTGGTCTATAAAGGCCTCTCGATCGGTGCGGCCAAACCCGATTATCCCCATCATCTGGTGCACATTCGTGACCCGGCCGATATCTACACCGCCGCAGACTTTGCGCGAGACGCCGCTGTCTGTATCGATGAGGTTCGCGCACGCGGCCGCCGCCCAATATTAGTGGGCGGCAGCATGCTGTATTTTCGTGCGCTGATTCAGGGTTTCGACGAAGTGCCAACCATCGACCCTGCGATTCGTGTTGCCATTGAGGAAGAAGCGCGTATATCGGGTTGGCCCGCGCTACACGAACAGTTGGCGGCGGTTGATCCGCTCGCCGCGGCACAACTCCATCCGAACCATAGCCAACGTATCTGCCGGGCGCTTGAGGTTTATCGGGGTACGGGCCGGCCATTGAGTGAGTGGCAGCAAAGGGATTCACCTGGGGTGGCTATGGCGAACACCGATTTCGAGTGTCTTGCCCTTTGCCCCGAGGAGCGCCAGATTTTACACGCGCGCATTGCGCATCGGATGGACGCGATGTTTGATGCGGGTTTGATTGATGAGGTCACGACGCTTTATCAGCGCGGTGATCTGCACACGGATCTACCGGCCATTCGTGCGGTGGGTTACCGGCAGGTGTGGTCCTTCCTCGAGGGGGAACTGAATCTCGCCGATTGTCGGGAAAAAGTGCTGGCCGCCACGCGTCAATTGGCAAAACGACAAATCACCTGGTTGAGAAGTTGGCCTGGCCTCGACTGGGTGCTGACCGATGCCCACGGCCATTTGCTGACGCAAGAGCGCGCCGACGCGCCCAATGCCGAGTCAGTCGCGTCGGCGGCGATGTCTCAGGGGCCTGTGCGCCAGGTGTGGAAAAGTCGCATTATGCAACTCATGCGGAACTTTTAGCTGACGCCAAGATCGTAGTACAATATGGACACTCCACCTCGGTGGAGTTTTTTGTCGCCGATACTTGGCGGCCGTAACGTGCTTCTTCGTGAAGAGCACATGTTTTTGATTTTGAAAACAAGGAGTACCCATGTCGAAAGGGCATACCTTACAAGACCCTTATCTGAACGCGCTGCGCAAAGAAAGAGTCCCAGTGTCAATCTATTTGGTGAATGGTATTAAGCTGCAGGGCCAAATTGAATCATTCGATCAGTTTGTTGTGCTGCTCAAGAACACCGTGTCGCAAATGGTCTACAAGCATGCAATTTCAACGGTGGTCCCGGCCCGCAACGTGCGGTTACCTGCCGCGGACGATGAGACACCCGCTGAAGAATAATCGTTTGGCGCTCCGGCTGGAGCGCCACCTCATTTTTTATGTTTTTTGAGCGCCACCGGGGAGGTGAACGCGCCGTGCTGGTTCAGTTGCAGCTGGACGGCGAGGCCCGGGATCTCAGCCTCTTGGAATTTGAGGAGCTGGTGAGTTCAGCGGGTGGTGAGCCAGTTGCGGTGGTCACAGGGTCGCGTCGAGCGCCCCATGCCAGAACATTTGTTGGCGAGGGCAAGCTCGAGGAAATTGCCGCGGCGTGTCGTGACAATGAAGCCGAGCTGGTGATTTTTAATCACGCGTTGAGTCCGAGTCAGGAGCGCAACCTGGAACGCGCCCTGTCCTGTAGGGTGTTGGCGCGAACGGGCCTCATTCTCGATATCTTCGCTCAGCGGGCGCGCACTCATGAAGGCAAGCTCCAAGTGGAGTTGGCGCAGCTCACCCACATGAGCACTCGGCTCGTGAGGGGGTGGACCCACCTCGAACGGCAAAAAGGCGGTATCGGACTGCGCGGCCCGGGTGAAACCCAGTTGGAAACGGACCGGCGACTTCTGCGTGCGCGGATCAAGTCCATTCAGGGGCGGCTCGAGCGAGTGCGTAATCAGCGCGAACAAAGTCGCCGCGCGCGGCGACGCGCGGAGCTACCGGTATTGTCGTTGGTGGGTTATACCAACGCCGGCAAATCGACGCTGTTCAATCGCTTAACGTCGTCTGCGGTCTATGCCGCCGACAAGTTATTCGCAACGCTTGACCCTACTTTGGCTCGGGTCGATATCGAACACCTGGGACCGGTGCTGTTTGCCGATACCGTAGGGTTTATCTCAGATCTGCCCACCACGCTGGTTGAAGCCTTTAAAGCGACTCTGGAAGAAACAGCAAATGCCAGCCTGCTGTTGCACGTGGTCGATGTGGCGGCGGATAACCGCGACGCGTTGATGGCCGATGTACAAACCGTGCTTGGAGAAATCAGGGCTGATGCGTTGCCGCAGTTGCTGGTTTTCAACAAGTTGGACTTGCTGGAGCAGCCGGCGCGGATCTTGAGGGACGATGAGGGCACCGCCGTGGCGGTGTACGTTTCGGCTGTGACAGGCGACGGCATTCCGCTCCTGCTGGAGGCAGTGCGCGAGCGTTTGTCCGTGGCACTCTTTGACGAGAAAGTGACGCTGGATGCGAGCCACGGGCGCTTGCGCGCCGCCTTGTACGCTCAGGGGGCGGTCTGCCACGAGGAGTGGCAGTCTGACGGGAGTTCGCGACTGCATATCAGACTGCCGCTGGCTGACTGGCGACGCTTGAATCGATAGCGCTTAAGCTGGCGGCGAAAGCGGCAAAATGGGGGTTGCGGTGACTGCGCGCGCTCGCGCTGAAGCAGTGCGCTTTTTCCGTTTGTGAGATCGCGATCTGCATCGTCTTTTAAACTGTGGATAAAGTCCCGATCTTGCACCGGGGTTTGTTAGACTAGATGGTCTGTCATTGAGGAAGTACATTATGTCTTGGAATGAGCCCGGGGGCGGTAACAACGGTCCTCGCGATCCGTGGGGTGGTGGCAATCAGGGTCCACCCGATTTGGACGAAGCATTTAAGAAGTTGCAGCAAAGCATTGCCGGGCTGTTCGGTGGCGGTCGTCGCGGCAGTGGTCCTGCCAAGGGCGGTATGTCCAGTGCACTGCTCGGCATGATCTTGGGTGGCATCGTGATGGTGTGGGGCCTAATGGGCTTTTACCAGTTGGATGAGCAGGAGCGTGCCGTAGTGCTCCGATTTGGCGAGTATCACGCCACGCTGACCCCGGGTTTGCAATGGAACCCGCCGCTGATCGACGAAGTCATTACTGTCAACACGACAAAAGTCCGGGCCGCCGGGTTACGCGAGGTCATGCTGACTCAGGATGAGAATATCGTTGAGGTCAGCATGTCGGTTCAGTACGTCATCAGCGACCCCCAGAACTTTGTGCTCAAGGTGCGGGACCCCGAAGTTTCCCTGCAGCATGCGGCGCAGAGCGCGCTCCGCCATGTGGTCGGTGGTACCACCATGGATCTGGTGTTGACCGAGGGTCGAGCTGCCATTGCCTTTGAAGTGCGCGACAAGCTGCAGCAGTACCTGAATGACTACACCACAGGGATTCAGGTGTCCAAAATCAACATTGATGAATCCAAGCCGCCGGCTCAGGTGCAGGGCGCGTTTGACGATGTCATCAAAGCACGGGAAGACGAAGAGCGCGTTAAAAACGAAGCGCAGTCTTATGCCAACGGCATCGTCCCGGAAGCGCGCGGTCGCGCACAGCGAATGCTGGAGGAGTCCAACGCCTACCGGGATCAAGTTATTGCCAAGGCTGACGGTGAGGCGCAACGCTTTAATCAACTGCTCGCGGAATACCGAAAGGCGCCGGAGGTGACGCGGGAGCGGCTCTATATTGATTCGGTTCAGTCGGTGTTTGCCAATACCAATAAGGTGATGGTGGACGTCGAAGGCGGCAACAATGTTTTGTATCTGCCCCTCGATAAAATGGTGCCGAATGCGGGTCAGCCGCGTAGCGTTGGTGGTCGCGGCGGTATGAGCGAGCGAGAGATGCGGGAAATCGCAGATCAAGTGACCGAGCAACTGCGGCGCGATCTGGATGCCGCTGCTGCACGACGGGGAGGGCGTTAAGCATGACTAGACAAACTTTCCTTGGCGTTATCGTTGCCATCTTGCTCGTGGTGCTCTCCAACAGCCTGTACGTCATCAGAGAAACCCAGCGTGGCGTGTTGCTGAAATTCGGTGAGGTAGTGGACCCAGATCTCAAGCCTGGTCTGCACATTAAGGTGCCCTTTGTGAATAGCGTGCGCAAATTCGATGGCCGTATCCTGACCGTCGACAGCAGCCCCGAGCGATTCTTCACTCAGGAAAAGAAAGCGCTGATTGTGGATTCCTATGCCAAGTTTCGGGTGATCGACACGGCGAAGTATTACACCGCAACCAACGGCGAAGAAAATAGGGCCGCGGGGCTTCTCTCCCAGCGTGTCAATGATGGACTCCGAAACCAGGTGGCGGTGCGGACAGTGCAAGAGGTGGTCTCAGGCGAACGAGACCAGTTAATGCAGGCCATTACCGCCCAGCTCAATGAAGTTGCTCACGAGGAGTTGGGGGTTGAGGTTATCGATGTGCGGGTGAAGAAAATCGACCTGCCGCCCGATGTATCGGAGTCGGTTTATCGGCGTATGAATGCAGAGCGTGAAAAAGAAGCACGCGAGCTCCGCTCAGAGGGTAAAGAGCTGGCTGAAGGTATTCGCGCTGCGGCGGACAGAGAGGTCACGGTGATCGAGGCTAATGCTTTCCGCGATGCGGAGATCATTCGCGGTAACGGTGATGCCGAAGCCACGCGCATCTACGCTGATGCTTTTAATCAGGATCCCGAGTTTTACTCCTTTGTCAGGAGCCTCCAAGCCTACAGGGAGACCTTCAATGCGGGCAGCGACGTGATGTTGTTGCAGCCCGACAGCCAGTTCTTCCAGTATCTGCGAGACCCCAAGGCGAGCAAATAGGGGTCAACACCATAGAGGGGGCTAAACGAGCCCCCATTCTTTGCGCTTGCATGTGTTATTCTCCCGACGAGCGCGTTCGGTGACGAATACCCTGACGGAATCACGATGACCACTGAAAATCGCTGGCTGTTGCCCGAGGGTATTGATGAACTCCTGCCTGACCAGGCGGGCTTGCTCGAATCTCTTAGGCGCGACCTGCTCGATCAATGCCGGACCTGGGGCTACCGTTACGTGATCCCGCCTTTGGTGGAGTTCACGGATTCTTTGTTGGTGGGCTTGGGTGCCGATCTTGATTTGGTGACCAGCAAGTTTACCGACCAGATGAGCGGACGTATGCTCGGAGTGCGTGCCGACATTACGCCCCAAGCCGCTCGCATTGATGCTCACAGCCTCGGAGAAGCCGGCGCCACGCGACTGTGCTACGCGGGCTCGACGTTACAGGCGGTACCTCAGGCGACAGGCGGCGGCCGTTCACCGATCCAGTTGGGCGCAGAGTTATTCGGCAGCGCCTCGATCGAGGCCGACGCCGAAGTGATCACGTTGTTACTGTCGCTGCTCGAGTCAGCCGGTGTCGAGGCGGCCATTACCCTCGATATTGGTCACATCGGTATCTACGATGCCTTGTTTTCCGAGACAGCCCTAGCGCCCGATGTCGAGCGCCAGGTATTCGACGCGCTGCAGCGAAAATCTGCGCCCGACATCGCCCGCCTGGCAGAGGACCTACCGCCAGAGGTCGCGACCAAGCTGCAACAGCTCGCCGCGCTTCATGGGTCGCCTGAGGTGCTCGATCGCGCGCGTGCCGTTTTTGCCGAAGAGGACGTAGTGCAAGGTGCTCTGGACGAGCTCGAGAGCGTGCTCGATCGCTTGCGGGAAGCTTTTCCCGGAGTGGGTCTCTATGTCGACCTGACCGAACTGCGAGGCTTTCGGTATCACACGGGTCTGGTGTTTGCCGTGTACCTGGAAGGTCGCGGCTCGGCGGTCGCCAAAGGGGGTCGATACGACAACATTGGTGCGGTATTCGGTCGTGATCGTCCGGCGACCGGGTTTGCGATCGACCTTAAGGCTTTGGTTGAGAACACCACGCGGGCTGAATCTGAAGCGCCCCCGATTGTCGCGCCTCGGGGTGAAGATCCAAAATTACTGGCGGCAATCAGGGCGTTGCGCGCGTCAGGTCGCACGGTCGCCATTGATCTTGGTGAAGGCGTCGAGATGGGTGCTACGCAGCGACTGATATTGAATGAGGGTGAATGGGTGTTAGAGGAATCTTCATGAGCCGCAATGTTGTCGTGTTGGGCACGCAGTGGGGTGACGAGGGCAAAGGAAAGATCGTCGATCTTTTAACCGAGCAGGCCGATGCTGTGGTGCGCTTTCAGGGCGGACACAATGCAGGGCATACGCTGGTCATTGGCGGCGAAAAGACGGTCCTCCACTTGATACCGTCTGGTGTACTGCGCTCCGGCGTGCAGTGCCTGATTGGTAATGGTGTGGTGCTCTCACCAGAGGCGCTGCTGAAGGAGGTCGATGCCCTAGAGGCCAACGGTGTCCCGGTGCGAGATCGCTTAAAGGTGTCCGCGGCTTGCCCACTGATTCTTCCCTATCACGTCGCGTTGGATCAGGCGAGGGAGGCCCGTCGCGGCGAAAAGAAGATTGGTACCACCGGCCGAGGCATTGGCCCTTGTTACGAAGATAAAGCGGCAAGGCGGGCACTGCGGCTTGGGGACTTGCGGGACCCCGAGCGCTTTCAGGCTTCGCTTGAGGAGGTGTTGGATTACCACAACCACGTGCTCAAGCATTATTACGGCGTAGAGACCCTCGCCGTCTCGGCGGTGCTGGATGAGGCGCTGTCCTACGCGGAACAGTTGTTACCCATGATGGCAGACGTTACGTCGTTGCTGCATGAGTATCGAAAGACCAACGCGCGCCTTCTGTTTGAGGGAGCACAGGGCTCATTGCTGGACATCGACCACGGCACTTATCCCTACGTCACAAGCTCAAACACGACGGCGGGTGGCACCGCTACCGGCTCGGGTTTTGGGCCGCTGTATTTGGATTATGTGCTGGGTATCACCAAAGCCTATACCACCCGAGTCGGGTCGGGTCCTTTTCCAACTGAGCTTTTTGACGAAGTGGGTCAGCGTTTGGCCGAAAGAGGCCACGAGTTTGGTGCGACCACGGGAAGGCCGCGCCGCTGCGGCTGGTTTGATGCGGTCGCGTTGCGCACGGCGGTTAATATCAACTCGGTTTCGGGCCTGTGTCTGACCAAACTCGATGTGCTCGACGGCCTTGAGGAAATCGCTATCTGTGTGGGTTATACCGATGCCAATGGTAATGCGGTCGGGAATCCCATCGATGCGGTGGACTACGAGGATGTCACGCCTGTCTATGAGACCGTGCCGGGCTGGAGCGAATCTACCGTTGGTGTAAAGAGCGAAGACGCGCTGCCGGAAAACGCCAGAGCGTACATCGCGCGCATCGAGGCCTTGGTGGGGGCGCCGATAGACATTATCTCCACAGGCCCGGATCGCGAGGAAACTATTGTATTGCGGCATCCTTTTACCGATTAGATCATTATGTTGACGCTTAACAAGATGCTTTCTCTGCTCATTTATCCGCTGTCCCTGTGTTTGATTTGTTTCGTGTTTGCTCTCGTGTTTCGGGCAAGGGGTGCTGTTGTCAAAGCCAACACCCTGACAATTCTGGCCACCATTTGGCTTTATTTCTGCTCAACGGAGTGGGGAGCGGGTGCGCTGCTGTCACCCTTAGAGAGCGCTTACCCCGCTTTTGTTAACGAGGAGTTACCCAACGCAAAGGCGATTTTAGTGCTAGGTGGTGCGACTGCAGAGTCGCAATTTGGTCAAGGTGGGGATTTGAACCACGCGGCCGATCGCTTGTGGTTGGGTGCGGCGTTGCACCGTGCAGGCAAGGCGCCTCTTATCGTGCTCTCCGGTGGCTCTGTGCATCCTGACGCGGTCCCGGAATCGCGGCTGATGGCGCAAAAGCTGAAGGCTATTGGTATTCCCGAAACGGCATTGTTGTTGGAATCGGAGAGCCGCACGACCCGTGAAAACGCCCAGTATTCTTGGGCGCTGCTGCAGGAGCTGGGCATTAGCCATATTTTGTTGGTGACTAGCGCAAGCCATATGCGCCGCGCCGCCGCGGTTTTTGGCGCACAGGGCTTTGTAGTGACCTCGGTGGCGACCGACCACCAGATGCCGCTCCGCGTCGGCCCCGTGCCCGGCTGGCTACCCACGCTCGATCGTCTGCAGCGATCGACTCAAGCGATTCATGAATGGGTGGGCTACTGGGTCTATGACCAGATGGGTTATTTTGAGCCCGCAGAGACCACGGTCGAAGCGTGAGCGTTCACTGAACCCGAGCCTCCGCGGATTGAGGAATCCTCAATAGAGCCGCTATAAATAGAGCGTCTTAAGGTCACTGTAGTTCTGCCCGGTCCAGCGGCGGAATGCGCGATAGAAGCTGTTCACTTCGGCGTAACCCAGGTCCCAGGCAACCGATTTACCCGGTAACCAGCGTTTATCCAGAAGTTCTCTGCACCGATGTTGGCGCACATGATCCAGAATGTGTTGATAGTTCGTGCGATCAGCCCGCAGTCGTCGGCGCAGTGTGGTGGGGCTGATGTGCAGGTGATCCGCGACTTCTTCAGAGCGCAGACGCGACAGATCGCCGCGCAGCAGCAGATCGATAACGCAGAGTGACGTGCGCGACAAATCGTGAGGTGCCCGCCCGGTAGCGCGAATGCAGAGTTCAGCCGGGACGTTGGGTGGCGCTGGGACCAAGTCCCTGCCAAAGGGGCGCTGCTGATTGCTATTCCGTGTCACCCCGGCTTTGGGTGACCGTTGCAGATAGATAGGGTATTGCTCTCGGTGGGTGGTGTTGCTGCTGCTTAAATCTTTCATAGGTAAATCCCTTTACGATCTCGTATTCCCCCAGTGGGCGCGAAAGAGACAATCCTTGTCTCGGTCAATCAGATTAACCGAACCACCTATGAAGGCCAGTAAAAAGATCGGAAAGGATGCCAATCGGCGTCGGCGGGATGACTCAATGACGAGTGCACTGAGAAGACTGCCGCGGCGAGCTGATTATTTGAGGGAGCGCAGGGTCGACAGGGTTACCCGTTTTGGGCAGTAGAGGGGGTGTCGGGGCATCCCCAGCGCAGTGACGTCGAGGCAGTATAGGCTCGCCAGTCTCTGTTGGACCTGTACTCCTCTCCCAAAGAGGAGACCGCCATTGCCCCAAGCGGCGATCACGGTGTCTGTCTCGGCCACGGCGCGCCGCAGCCAGAGATCGGTCCTGGGGCCGATTGGGTCCGATGCCATTTTTAGTGCACGTGGGTCGGTAGCGCGAAAGGAAAACAGATTGACCAGCAGTAACGATCCGTAACCCCAGTCACGCGCAAAGGAGAGGCATCGCCTCAGGGTGGGGTCATCTTCCGTTGCGTCGGCAGTGGAGGGATTCAGACCGATGAACACACAGTGCGCCAAGGCGGGATCCCACATCCTGCGGAGCCAGTAGCGATAGCGCCCGCAGCGGGAAAACCCTGCGCTACGCAATGTGCACTCGGGAAGTCGCATGGTTCAGCACTTGGTTGAGCGAATGATCATGTAGCCTATCAGCTAAGTTGCTCCGGGCAGACCTGGCGATTTAAGGCACGATCAGTAAAGGGGTGCGTGGTATGGTTTTGTTAAACCGGGACCGGATTTTGGTGCGGTATTCAGCGAGTCTGCTACGCGCGCCTGGCCCCGTTGCCCAGAGTGAGGCGTAATTGGCGTCAAACTGAGATAGTTGGGGGGTAACTATGATATTACTGACGGGCGCGAGCGGGCGCGTGGGGCGTGCCGCAGCGACTGCACTATTGAATGCCGGCGTGCCTTTCAGGGTGTTAGTGCGTGATCCTGCCAAGCTCACCGTCACCGACCCGCGCATTGAGGTGATCACTGGCGACCTTGGAGACCCGCATAGCGTGTTGCGCGCGCTCGAAGGTATTGAACGAGCGCTCATTGTCATGGGCAATCATCCAGATCAAGCCGAGTTAGAGCGCCGGTTTGCGACCTCAGCACGCGAGTCTGGGGTGGCGCATCTGGTCAAAATCTCATCGATGGAGGCCTCTGCCGAGGCGAGCGCGGTCTTGCCCAGAAATCACTACGAGACCGAGCAACATATTGTTGCCACTGGTGTCGATTGGACGTTTCTGCGCCCCAATTTTTACATGCAAAATATGCTCATGTACGCAGAGTCGATCAAAAGTACTGGAAGTTTTGCGCTGCCTTTGGGGGCTGCGGTTACTGCGATGGTCGATACGCAGGATGTGGGTGACGTCGCCGCCGCAGTGCTCTCCGGGGACGGCCACGCAGGGCAGATATACGAGCTCACCGGACCCGACCTCATGACTTTTCATGAAGTTGCCCGCCGTTTGGGGGGCGTGATAGGTTAAAGCGTGTGCTTTCGTGAGCAGGCACCTGAGGAATTCAGAGCAACGTTAGAGCGCTTCATTTCCTCTCGATGGCAGCTAGACGCGGTTTGTGAGTTGTTTGCCGAGATTGCGGCGGGATCTCTGGCTTATCGCACAGAATCTGTTCGCGACTTACTGGGACGCGCGCCCACCACTATCGAATCATTTGCGCAGCGATCCTCTGCGGTCTTCGGCAGAGATCATGGTTGATGGACGCACCGTCCGTCAGGTCAGGGCCAGCCGATAAAACAGACACGTGCGTCTCGGAGGACGGCGGCGTTTCTCGGATAATTTGAAGAGGAGAAAAATATGCCACCTATGACAGCACTGGGCTGGTTTCATACCGTAATGGGCATTTTGGCGATTGGCACTGCAGCTTTCACGCTATGGCGCCATCACTTTATCAGTCTCGCCAGCTTGCCCGGGCGGGTCTATCTGCTGATGACAGTGGTGGTAGCGGGCTCCGCTCTTATGATCTTCAATCAGGGCGGTTTTGGCGTGGGCCATGTGCTGGCGGTCATGACCTTGGCTGCCGTTGCGGTCGGCGCTCTGCTAGAGCGTCGCCCTCTGCTGGGAGGCTTCTCGATTTATCTGCAAACGGCCGCGTATTCCGCCACCGTGCTATTTCATATGGTGCCCGCCATCGCTGATTTCTTAAGGCGGCTGCCCGTGGGTGACCCTTTTGTACAATCACTGGACGCACCTCTGGTGCGCACATTCCATTTGGCTTTTTTGGCTTTGTTTGCTTTGGGTGTTCTCTGGCAGTGGCGTGCCCTTAAACGGGAACATGTCGCTGGGGAGGGTAATAGCTAATGTTGTTCATTGTCATCGTTCTCGCGTTTGTGGTGGTCACGGTGACCTGTATGATTGTGATCAATCGCTGGATGGTGTCGGGGCGGCCTCGGGATGATGAGCAACGTGATGACTAACGACGAGCACGTTCTGGGGTCGAGCGGGCCTGTAGCGCCTTATGACACCCTCGCTAAGCGGGTTAAAAGGTTTTTATGAGAACGTTTGCAGCAGTTTTGCTGGGAGTAAGTACTTACGTCGGCTGTATGATGACCGGGTGGTTCAATGGCGTCATCGCGGCCTTCATGGCCACTATTGTTTTTATATTTGTCAGTGTGTTCAAAGGCTTCAAAAAGAAGGCCCCCGGTTCAGACCCCGATAACCCTGACCCATAGAGTTCTGCGACTCATCGCAATGACGCCTCTCACTTCAGTAATGCAGGGATGGCGAGAGATCGCGTTGCTCAGTGGATTTGCGTACCCGTTGGGTGGCCACTTACTGTTGATGAGGGCGAGCCCTGAGGCTCAGCTTGCGGTGTTTTGAAGCTTTTGCCTTTTCCGTTCAGATAGGCCTCGTAGACTTCCAGCAAATTCATGGCATGGCTCAGTAGACGCATAGACCCCTCGTGCCCGGATTCTGCGCCGCTGCAGGCAGTCGATAGCAGCTGTTGGTTCATGAGGAAAGCGAAGAAAGTATCGGGTAGGTCGGGGTACTGTTCGGCGAACTGGCGCACCAGCGCGACTGCTGCCAGGCCTACTTCCTCGCTTATAAGGAGTATTTCCTGATCGCTAATAGACTGGTTTTGTCTTGCGCGATATTCGTCCAGACATATGACTCGCTTATCCATTACCGACCGATCCTTTTAGTCATTGGCGCTAGAAAGATAATCGGATGAAAGGGTGCGACGCTTTAGCCGAACTGAGAAACGTCCAATACTAGCGGGCGTCTGGAGGTGCCTCTGAGCAATACTTTGCGCCTCCCGAAAGTGAGGCGACAGAAGATTTAGTCGGTGTCGGGTAGCAGCCAGAACTTGAATCGACTCTGAATTCTGATGTTGGCCAGGTAAATTGCTGTGGTGGCGCGTGCGCGTTGCCAAGCGCTGCGTCTACTCTCAATAAAGCGCCGATTGGTTTGTAGCAGTGACGCCTCGATACGATCCAAATCAGATTGCATCGCCTTTAGAGACTGTCTTGACTCTGAAACGGGAATAGATTCAACCAGCATTTGACACTACCTCATATAGGTGTGGCCCACCCTAGTGGGCACAACATATAGACTCTTTCGCGAGATTACGCCTGATCGGGGCGTCGATTAAAGTGGAAATATCACCACTTGGGTGCTTGATCCCCAGACCGCACAAGCTTTAGGGCAGTGCTTATCGGATGCTAGAGCGGTATTACGCGCGCGAGAGGAGCCATCAGTGCTATCCCGCCCAGGGCTAGTAGCACCAGGAGCGCTTGTGGGCCAGCAAACAAGCGAGATGAAGGCAATACGCCTGTTTCGGTAGCAGCCGTCTTGAAAGCGCAGATATCCGCTATTGCCGCCTCCAGAGCAGCCCGCTCCTCATGTGATAGCAGCGGGCTCTGAGTCTGTCTGTCCATGACAAATCCTCCGATTTCGCGCAATCGTAGCAATATGCAAATATAATCGCAATACGCAACTATTGCAGTTTGTGTGACCTAGGTCGCCAAAGACTCGCGTTCGGATAGTTTGTTGTTAATCTCGGGCACCTAAAATAAAGGAGTCGTAAACTTTGACCTCGTTTGGGGAGGCATGGCGAAGTTGGCGCAGCTTATTGGCCTTCGTGTCACACTGGCAGCGTAGGCGTAACCCAAATAACGGTTCAAAGTAACGTCGATGGCCAAGAATCAGCTCTCTTTTTTAATTTTCCACCTGATCTCATCGCGCTGCCCATCCTTTTTCGAAGATGCATAAGAGTCGCTGCTGCAGGCCGTCAAGCTAGGGGAAGTTCATCCGATATTCTCATCTGTATTGGTTGACGGGGTCACGTCGATGCCGGGTCAGAGTGAAACAGGGCGATACGAGACAACGATAGTGTCGTCTAGGCAGCCTGCCGAGGTCCAAGGAGGCAGACTTGTCTATCTTAACGCCACCGCCAAACTGGTGTGTCAGCTGGATGCATCTCGGCGGCAACTCGATCGGCTTGAGGCCCATGCGGACAAAATGTTGAGAAGCGTTGGCGCCGCCTGATTCTCCACACTATTGATGACGATCTCCGATTCTGCCGCCGAAGTGGCAGCGTTAATTGAAGATAAGCAAGTCCTTTGACCAAGGCGGCGGGTAACGAAGTTCCACGCGCTTCCTCTATAAGGGCAATATCTCGCCCTAGCGGCGCGGGGTCCTTCAGCAAGTGTGGCGATAGATCTCTGACTCAGTGTCGTCTGTGGAGATCGTAGGCCACTTGCGACTGAACGCACGCTGTAGTAGCTCGCCACCGCTCATTCTTTCAACCTCGCCCGGGTGCGCGGCGGCATAATCCAGGAGCACTTTTTTCAGTGTCCCCAGACTCGTTTTGTTGGGTATACAGGCTTTCCTTCTGACCGTGTCGATATCGGCATCGGCCCAGCTGCCCAGGTATCCAGCACACCAGCCACTCTCGTAAGCAGCTTCGCTATTGCAGTTGGCCACCACGCCCTTGGCGCTGTAATACTCGGCACTTGCGCGGTGGCTCGCCGTTGCGATTAAGAGCGCGGTAACAAAGAAAATCGTCGCTGATCTCATGGTGATATCCAGTATCGAGTGGTTATGGGCGCAGTGCGAGGATGATCGCCGTGTCCCCGAAACAGTAACACTTAATTTAAGGCCGCGCGCCTGAGTTTTGAATGGAAATCTTGCTTCAGTCAGTCGCTCCCATTCCCAGCCACGCACTGGTTGCTTTGTTGGCGGTCATCCTTGGCGGCTTCCAGCTGACCCGTACCAAGGGAACGCGCCAGCATCGTCTACTCGGGTGGCTTTGGGTGGCACTGATGACCTACGTTGCTGCATCTTCTTTTTTAATTAGCGAAATCAAATTTTGGGGCTCTTTTAGCCCGATCCACCTGCTCAGTGGTTGGACATTGTTCTCGCTAGTGATGGCAACTTACCATGCCCGCAGGGGCAATATCCGGCAGCATAAGATCTGGATGGTGCTACTGAATGTTCTGGCTTTACTGGTGACAGGGTTATTTACCCTGTGGCCGGGTCGAGTGATGCATGCAATTATCTTTGGCACGTAGCCGTTCATGATGGAGCGTTGTTTTTAGGTATCGCAACGCTGAGGAGAGGTAACGGCAATGATTTCCGGGAGTTGTTTTTGTCACGCTGTGCAATATGAGGTTTCTGCAAAATCGCAGATGCAAGGATTGTGCTATTGCACGGATTGCCAGACCATCGGTGGCAGTTCGCACTGGACGTCCTACGCCGTTGCGCCGTCTGACTTTCATCTGGTGCGAGGCAGTTTGACCGGCTACACCTACGATCCGGGTTCTGGCCGCGAGGTAACCAGACACTTTTGTGGCACTTGCGGCACTCAAATCATGGTGCAGTCTGATGCCTTAGGGGTGGCATCCGTGAATGCAATGACTTTTGATGATAACTCGCAATTTGAGCCAAAAATTGCTTACTTCAGTGCCAGTGCGCCTCGGTGGTGTGAGGTTGATAAAAACTTAATGCCCTTTGATGGCGCTTGATGCAAAACTGTCTTTAAAATTTATGTTGGCCAACGAAACAGAGGGCTTGACTCGCGTCGAGCGAGTCCCAAGCGGTTAGCCCAGAGAGGACTCATGACACTTAATTTGACAATCAATAACGAGTCGCACGACCTGAGTCACATTGATCCCGATATGCCCTTGCTGTGGGCGCTGAGAGATCATTTGGGGTTAGTGGGGACCAAGTATGGTTGCGGCATCGCGCAGTGCGGGGCCTGCACCGTGTGGTTGGATGATGAGCCCGCCCGTGCCTGCCAGCTGCCTGTGGGGCAATTGGAGGGCAAGTCAATCACCACTGTCGAGGGATTGGCATCTGACGCTTTGCATCCTGTACAGCGGGCGTGGATCGACCACGACGTAGCGCAATGCGGCTATTGTCAGGCGGGACAGATTATGTCGGCGGCGGCGCTGCTGGCTCGTAATCCGAGTCCGTCTGATGAGGACATTGATGTCGCGATGGCGGGCAATATTTGCCGCTGCGGTACCTATGTTCGCATCAGGAAGGCTATCAGGGCTGCGTCGGACGCATTGGGGGCAGGTGTGGCTTTTTATGAACCCGCCGATACCTCCGTTCCACAGGAAGTGTTGTCATGAGTGCGAGCGAAATGCATGCCACCCTCAAAAGACGGCAGTTCCTGCAAGCCTCAGGATTGGGTTTGGCGCTCACTGCTGGTGGTCGCGTGGTCAAGGTGATGGCCGCGAGCGATACAGAGCCCTCGACCTTAAGCGCCTATATCAGCATCGGACACGACGGCGTCATTACCATCGGCGCCCCCAACCCGGAGGTCGGTCAGGGTGTAAATACCTCATTGCCGATGATTATTGCCGAGGAGCTGGATGCCGCTTGGAGCGACGTCAAAGTGGTGAGTGCCCCGGTTGACGCTTCGCGCTTCGGCGCTCAATTTGCGGGGGGCTCCTTATCGGTGCCAATGCGGTGGGACGAGCTTCGTCGGGTGGGGGCAACCGCCAGAGCGATGCTACTTCGGGCGGCCTCGGAAGAAATGGAGGTGCCGGAGGTAGAATTGAGCACGCGAGACTCTAGAGTCACGCACGAGGAGTCGGGCCGGAGTCTTACTTACGCCGAGCTGGCTCTTGGCGCCTCACAGTTTCCCCTCCCCGACACCGACGATCTGATACTGAAGAGCGCTGAGCAATATCGGTTACTGGGCAAGCGTATTACCAATGCCTCAGCGGCCGCTGTCGCCCGAGGTAAGCCACTATTTGGCATCGATGTTCAGGTGCCCGATATGGTCTACGCCTGCTTCGTTAAATGTCCGCATATCGGCGGGGCCCCGTTAGCGGCCAACCTAGATGAAATCAAAGCACAGCGCGGCGTGCTGGACGCCTTCATTATCGAGGGCGAAGCGGGCCCTTACACCTTCGACATCAGGAATTCCACGCGGGTTTCACCGGGCGTGGCAATCGTGGCGAGGGATACCTGGTCTGCCATGCGGGCAAGAAAGGGGCTTAAGGTCGATTGGGACACATCGTCAGCATCAAGCGACGACAGCGAACAGATCTCGGCAGCGGCGAGAGCCGCGGCGAAGCGGGCCAACGGCGCCGAGATTGTGCGCTCGACGGGCGATGTGAGCGCGGCGATGGCCGATGCGAGTGTCACAGCCACTGCCTTTTACAGCGCTGACTTTATCTCCCATGCGCAATTAGAGCCCCAGAGCTGTGTGGCCAGCGTGACCGATCAGTCAGCCGAGGTTTGGACCTCAAGCCAGACGCCCTCGGCCGTTGAACAGTTGTTGCCGGCATTTCTCTCATTACCCCCAGAGGCGATCACTATTCACTCAGTGCGCGGTGGGGGCGGTTTCGGGCGTCGTTTGTCAAATGAGTACATTTTTGAGGCGGCGCGTATCTCACAACGCGTCGGCAAGCCCGTCAAATTGCAATGGTCCCGTGAGGACGATATGGCCTTTGATTATTTCCGGTCGCCGCTCTATCTCAATATGGATGGCGGTGTATCGGAGCAGGGCCGTCTGGTGGCCTGGAAGCATCACGTGATATCCGGGTCAGCAGATGGGCAGAAAGCCAACTACGGCGCCCATTATCGTGGGCAAAACTTCCCTGATGATCTGGTTCCCAATGTTGAGATCAGTCAGACGCTACTTACTTCAAAGACGCCGACTGGCGCCTGGCGGGCGCCTTTCTCCAATGTTTATGCCTTCGCCGAGCAGTCGTTTTTGTGTGAGCTGGCGGCCGCCGCGGGGCGCGGGTATCGCGACTTTTTCATTGAACTGCTGGGTGAGGAGCATTGGTTCAAGGCGGGTGATCGCAATGCCCATCATACCTCGCGCGCCAAGCCAG
>JAYPXQ010000003.1:0-32093 GCA_038135595.1 Halieaceae bacterium | reverse complement strand
TTTTTGAATGAGCTGGCAGTGGCTGCGGGAATCGACCACAAGGAGTTTTTACTGGCGGCCCTAGGACGGGACGAGTGGTTTCAGGAAGGGGATCGCAATGCGCTCAACACTGCGCGCGCCAAGCAAGTGATTCGCGCGGTTTGCGAGCAAGCGAGCTGGGGCAGAGAGATGCCAGCGGGGCGTGGGTTGGGTTTGGCGTTTTACTTTAGCCACGCGGGGCATGTTGCTGAGGTGGCCGAAGTCAGTGTCGATAAAGATCGCAAATTCACGGTACATGACGTTTGGGTCGCCGCCGATGTGGGTCAGGTCATCAATCTCAGCGGGGTTGAGAATCAAATCGAGGGTTCGGTCGTCGACGGCCTGAGTGCGTTGGCCAATCAGCGAATTACGATTCGACAAGGTCAGGTACAAGAAACCAATTTTGATCAATACCCGCTGCTGAGGATGCCACAAGCGCCCAATGTTCATGTGCAGATGATGGCGTCGGGGTACTCGCCAACTGGAGCAGGGGAGCCGGCACTGCCGCCCGTCGCGCCGGCGGTGGGCAATGCCATCTTCGCAGCTTGCGGAGAACGAATACGGACCTTGCCCTTTAGCAAAGCGGGCTTTCTGGTGTAGCGCTGGACAAATGCGCGCAGTGAACTGGGCTCAGAGAGATCTCGGTTGGTGGGCGGTTGGACAAGCAGGGGTGTGTGGGGTAGTGTGAGTAAAAATTGGCTTAAGAGGTTAAACCGTGAACAAAAGCATCCTGATAGCGCTACCCATATTTTTGCTTCTTAACTACATGGCGGTATCGGAGAACCTGCCAATGTTTATTGATATAGCATCACTACTCATCGTTTTAGGTGTCGCGATAGCCTTTGCCTTGTTTGGAAGCGGCGGCTGGTTTTCTGTCAGCAGATTGAGTAACGCCGCAGAGGGCGCAGTGATTGCTGGCTGGCTGGGCGCTCTTTATGGCAGCGTTATGATCTTGGGCAACTTCGACGAGCAATCTATAGAGTGGATAGGCCCTGCCTGCGCAGTGATGGCCCTTACGGTCGTGTATGGATACTTTGTAAGGGCTTTGTGCAGGCTGGTGATATTGTCACGAGAATCCGAGTCATTTTAGGCATTTGCAACGCGTGCGTTGCGCCGCAGCGAATGCCGCTCAGCTACGCTGAGTGGCTGGAATAGTCCTCTTCTCTTTACAGGCACGATTCGTGACTTGGCAGAGGGCTCATATCGGTAGCTGAGAAATTTGGTGCCCAGGAGAGGACTTGAACCTCCACGCCCTTGCGAGCACTAGCACCTGAAGCTAGCGTGTCTACCAATTTCACCACCTGGGCAGCGGGAAAAGCTCTGATGACTCAGAGGGCGCGCAGACTACTGCCTCCCCCGAGCGCTGTCAATTTCAAGTGGTGATATTGGGGCTCTGCTCCCGGTCAACGTTTTTGGGTTTACGGCGTATAATACCTCCTCTCACACAGCCGGCTGCTATCAGCCATCGGACTGTCTCTTGGCGCCACGCCGAAAATCCAAAACGCCAGCAACACCCTCTGACCCCTATGCCGCGCGCGAGCAAGGCCGCTATGCGCATCCGATAGCCAGTCGAGAGGCTATTCTCCAATTGCTGGAGGCTGCTGACGCCCCACTCGGCTTTGATGCCATCGCAGGGCAACTGGCGTTGAGTCAAGATCGAGACCTCGAGGCACTGCGCAAGCGGTTGCGCGCCATGCAGCGTGACGGACAGATTATTTCAGGTCGACGCGGTGCCTATGGGGTGCCCAAGCGCATGGATCTACAGCACTGCCGGGTGATGGGTCATCGCGATGGTTATGGGTTTGCCCGACCGCTAGCGGGTGGTGAGGATCTGTTTCTCTCTGCTCGGGAGATGTATCAGGTCTTTGACGGCGACGAAGTTTTGGTCGCCGTGGCGGGGCTGGATCGGCGAGGACGCGCCGAGGGGCAGATCGTTGAGGTGCTGGCACGCGCCCACACCGCCGTGGTGGGTCGCTACATGGAAGAGAGCGGCATCGGCTTTTTGCTGCCCCATAACACGCGCATCCGCAATCATATTTTGATTCCCCCCAAAGGGAAGGGCGGTGCAAAGCACGGCCAGTTGGTGTCGGTGTCATTGACCGATTACCCCTCGGCAACGCTCGGTGCTAAGGGGCGCGTCGAGGAGGTATTGGGAGACCATCTAGACCCTGGACTCGAGATTGATGTGGCCATAAGAGCCCATGGGATTCCCTGGGAATGGCCGGACGAGGTCTTACGCGAGGCGGGTAGTCTCGGTGAGGAACCCCGGGAACAGGATAAGGCCCATCGCGTTGATTTGCGCGATATGCCTTTTGTCACCATTGATGGTGAGGACGCCAGAGACTTTGACGACGCAGTCTGGTGTGAGTCTCATCAGCAAGGGTTTCGTTTGTGCGTTGCCATTGCGGATGTCTCCCACTACGTGCCGGTTGGTTCGGCGCTGGATGAAGAAGCCAGCTTGCGCGGCAATTCGGTGTATTTTCCCGAGCGGGTCGTGCCGATGTTTCCTGAGGTGCTGTCTAACGGTTTGTGCTCACTCAAGCCTCGGGTCGATCGCCTTGCCATGGTGTGCGATATGCAGATAGACGGGGGCGGCCAGCTCGTTGATTACTGCTTTTACGAGGCAGTAATTCACTCCCACGCCCGTCTTACATACACCGATGTGGGTGCCGTGATTGAGCAGGGTTGGAGTGAGCGCGTGCCGGCCGAACGGGTTGAAGACATCGACCGCCTATATCGACTTTACGCCATTTTGCGTCGGGCTCGTGAACAGCGCGGTGCGTTGGACTTCGATACTCAGGAAACACGTATTTTATTTGACGATCAGCGCAAAATCGCGGCCATTGAGCCGGTGCATCGCAACGATGCACACAAGCTCATTGAGGAGTGCATGCTGATCGCGAACGTGGCGACCGCGCAGTTTTTGGAAAGTCTGGATCAACCCGCTTTGTTCCGAGTGCATGAGGGCCCGAGCGCGGAAAAGCTTGAGAACTTGCGCGCATTTTTGGGCGAATTGTCCCTCGATCTCCCGGGCGGGCTAAAGCCCACTCCTGAGCATTATCAGTCCTTACTCGCTACGGTGGAGGGTCGAGACGACGCGCATATCATTCAGACCATGCTGTTGAGATCGCTCTCTCAGGCAGTGTATCAACCGGAGAACCTGGGCCATTTTGGGTTGCATTACGCGGCTTATGCCCATTTCACCTCACCTATTCGCCGTTATCCTGACCTGTTGGTCCACCGCGCCATCCGCGCCGCTATTCGCAGCCGTGGAGCTGTGGCCCATATACAGCGAGTGCCGGGTGCGGGTGCGCTGAAGCGTGAGCGCATTTATCCCTACGATACGGCGGCCATGGTGACCTTTGGCGAGCAGTGCTCGATGACCGAGCGACGGGCCGATGACGCGACCCGAGAGGTCGACGCTTGGCTCAAATGTGAATTTTTAAAAGACCGTATTGGCGAGGAGTTCGATGGGGTGATCGCGGCGGTGACCAACTTCGGTTGCTTTGTCGAGCTGAGCGACTTGTTCATCGAAGGTTTGATGCATGTCAGTGCTTTGCCCGGAGATTACTATCATTTTGATCAGGCCAAGCAGCGCCTGGTGGGTGAGCGCACCCGTCGGGTGTTTCAATTGGGTGGAGCGGTTACGGTTAAAGTTGCGCGGGTAGACCTCGATGATCGAAAGATTGACCTCGAACTCGCCGGCATGGATGAGGTGCGTCGTTCAGGGAAGACCGAACGGGCGTCGCGGCGTGATGCCACAGACGGAGATGCTCGCCCCGGTAAAGCCAAGAAAAAGGGTAGGGCCAAACCAAGCAAGAAAAAAGCGGCTGAAAAAGCCGCTCGTCCAAAGTCCGCCGCCAAAAAGGCAGGTCGCGGCAAATCTGCCCGTGCCAAGAAGTCTGCCGCGGCCGCAAAACGACCGTCGGGCAGCCGCAAGCCGCGCTAAGCCATGTCTGAGCTCGTCTTTGGTTATCACGCCACCGAGAGTCTGATTCGTCAGCGCCCGGGACAGATTCAAACCTTGATGGTACAGAGGGACCGCAGTGACAAACGGATGCAGGCGCTGATTGATCTTGCGCAGTCGCAGGGTGTTGCCGTCGAGCGCTGTTCGAAGTCCGATCTGGATACGTCGACCTCAGGGCGGCATCAAGGTGTTGTGGCAAGACTGCAGCCCGGGGCCTCTCACGAGGCCGCGGGTCAAACCAGTGAGCCCGATTTAATGGCAATGGTGGCGTCCGCGGAACAGCCATTACTGCTGATTCTCGACGGGGTGACCGACCCCCATAATTTGGGTGCCTGCTTACGCAGTGCCGACGCCGCCGGGGTGACAGCGGTGATATTCCCCAAAGATAAGAGCGCTGATATCAACGACGTGGCGCGCAAGGTTGCCAGCGGCGCCGCCGAGACGGTTCCCTGGGTCAGAGTGACCAACCTCGCGCGGACCATAGCGCAGCTCAAGCAGGCGGGAGTGTGGGTTATTGGCACTTCGGGGGACGCGTCAGACACGCTCCACGATCAGGATCTGACGGTGCCCTGTGCGCTGGTGTTGGGTTCCGAGGGCAGTGGGATGCGTCGCCTGACGCGGGAGGCCTGCGATTTTATGGTGTCACTGCCAATGGCCGGTGCTGTCTCGAGTCTTAACGTGTCCGTGGCCGCTGGCGTCTGCTTGTTTGAGGCGGTGCGCCAACGTCGGCGTCAAGTGGCGAGTTAGGCCCTAAATCGGCCCAAAAATGGGCGTTGCAAACTGGTAAATGCCTTTGTAGACTCCGCCCCTCAAAAATTTGGCCGGGCTTTGTTTAAGCCCATCCTCCTTGCCACACCGCTTGACGGGTGGCTGTAAACCATAGGGAGTACGCGAGTGCGACACTACGAAGTTGTGTTCATGGTCCACCCAGACCAGTCTGAACAAGTCCCCGGAATGATCGAGCGTTACAGTAACGTCATCACCAAAGATGGCGGCACAGTCCATCGTCTGGAGGACTGGGGCCGACGTCAGTTGGCTTACCACATCAATAAAATCCACAAAGCCCACTATGTCTTGATGAATGTCGAGGCTTCCAACGAGGCTATGGAAGAGTTGACGACCACATTCCGCTACAACGATGCGGTGATCCGCAATATGGTGATTCGTCGCGATGGCCCGGTGTTGGAAGAGTCGCTGCTGATGAAAGCCGAGCGTGAGGACAAGGAGCGCAAGGCGCGATATCAGGAGCGCCAGGATAGCGAGGCCAGAAAAGCGGCTGAGCAGTCCAGCGACGACGCAGATGATGACGACGATTCCGACGCATCTGACACAGACAACGAGGAGTAAGCCATGTCACGTTTTTTTCGCCGACGTAAGTTCTGCCGGTTTACCGCTGAGGGCGTGACAGAGATCGACTACAAAGATCTGGACATGCTCAAGCAATACATTTCAGAGACCGGCAAGATAGTACCGAGCCGGATCACTGGCACAAAAGCAAAGTATCAGCGACAGCTGGCAACGGCCGTAAAGCGCGCCCGTTACCTCGCGCTGTTGCCGTACACCGACGCTCACGACTAAATAGTAACCGTGCGCGGCCTCGCTGAATTTATAATGCGCGGCCGGTGGCAGGCGCTGGCCGTAGCGGTACTCGGGTCCGGCAGTTTGCTGTTCGGCTGGATCAGTGCGGCAGCGATCGCGCTGGTCACACTGAGAAGAGGTATTGCCGCCGGCGGGTGGCTGGTCCTGTGGGCGTTACTCCCCGCGGTGATTATCGCCCTGATGACGGGCGATACCGGCAGCGTGCTTTTGTTGGTCGGTGTGTTCGTGTTGGCGATTGTGCTGCGAGAGAGTGTCAGCCTCTCGCTGGCAATTTTGACCAGCCTGCCCTTGGCGATAGTGGGTGGGTTTGTTTTGACAACCCTCAACGGGGTTTTTTTGGAGGAGTTGGTCGCGACCTTCAATCAGGCGCTCGCACAGTTAGAGCAAGATGTGCAGCCTGAAGCGACGGGAGAGTTGGCTTTCACTTCGCTGACAGTCTCTCAGGTAGCCGCGCTGCTGGCGACCGGTAACGCGGTCATTGCGGTGATGAGCCTGCTGTTGGGACGTTTTTGGCAGGCAGCACTGTTTAATCCGGGTGGGTTTGGTGCTGAATTTCGGGCCTTACGGCTGCCTCAGGTGGCCGTGGTTGGGATGATCGGGCTGGCCTCGTTACTGTGGTGGTTGGGGCCAGATTGGATGGTGTGGAGCGCGGCAGTGGTGTTGCCTCTTACCATCGTGGGCTTTGCCCTCGTGCACGCCTATGCGGTGCATGCGGGTAAAGGCGCCACTTGGTTGACGCTCATGTACATGCTGTGGGTCGTATTGGACCCTGCAAAGTGGCTGTGGGTGGGGTGCGTCGTTATCGACGCATTCGTTGATTTCAGGGCCAGGTGGGCAGCGCCCTCTGGTGGTGGTTCAAACGGGATTTAACCGGTCGTGCCCATTCACAAGACGGTGAATCGGCGGGGCGGAGAGTAGAGGAAGGAACGATGGAAGTTATTTTGCTTGAGAACATTGGCAATCTGGGTGGGCTCGGCGACAAAGTCGACGTAAAGCCTGGGTATGGACGTAATTTCCTGATCCCTCAGGGGAAAGCGGTACCTGCAACCGAAGATAACGTCGCAAAATTTGAGGCGCGACGCGCTGAATTGGAAGCGGCTGCTGCTGAAACCCTGGCGGCTGCATCAGCGCGGGGCGAAGCGTTGACCGCCCTGGGTGCTGTCGAAATCGCGGCCACGGCGGGTGAAGAGGGCAAGCTGTTTGGTTCCGTCGGTACCCGCGATATTGCGGATGCGCTGACAGCGGCCGGTTGTGAGGTCGACAAAGCGGAAGTTCGCTTGCCCGAAGGCGCTATCCGCGAGCTCGGCGAATTCGAGGTCATGATTCAGCTGCATGCTGAAGTCACTGCGTCGGTAGCGATCAATATCGTCGCCGAATAAGGCTTGGCGGGGCTTATCCCGCCGATGTCTCCACCATCTCTGCTGGCGTGTCATACCCGTCGCAGGTAATCTAATCGGCCCGACAACGTTTGGTGGTGCCGAGGATGTTGAGCCCGGTACCCCCTCACGCCACGGGTTAGATGGGTCACTGAAAAGGTTAGGTCTTGGAGTCGGTTAAATCTCAGGATGCAGATATCGCGCGCATCCGCATGCAACCCCAGTCAGTCGAAGCTGAGCGTTCCGTCATTGGCGGCATTCTACTTGCGCCCGAAAGTTGGGATGCGATTGCGGAACTGGTAGACGCGGGAGATTTTTACCGGCCAGAGCATCGCGCAATCTTTCGCCAGATCACGCTATTGGTTGATCGTAACGAACCCATTGATGTCATCACCGTGGCAGATCGACTGCTCGCTACCGGGGAGTTGGATGCGGCGGGTGGCCATACTTATCTCACTGATCTGGTTGAGCAAACGCCCACCGCGGCCAACGTCAGTGCTTATGCTCGCGCGGTCAGGGAGCGAGCGCTGCTGAGAAAGCTCATTGGCGCCGCTCAGGATATTGCTACCGCCGGGTTTAATCCTGAAGGCCGGAGTGCCGAGGAGCTGGTAGATGAGGCAGAGCGCCTCATCATGGCGGTGTCCGAAAGCGGCCTCAAGACGGGTGGTCCCAGAGGCATGGCACCGCTGCTGACGGGGGCATTGGAGCGTATCGAGGAGCTTTACAATACCGGCGGCGATATTACCGGGCTGACCACCGGCTTTATTGATCTCGATAGAAAAACGTCGGGCTTGCAGCCCTCAGATCTGGTGATCGTCGCCGGTCGGCCGTCGATGGGAAAAACCAGTTTTGCTATGAATCTCGTCGAGAATGCGGCGGCTCATACCGACAAACCCATTGTGGTTTTTTCCATGGAGATGCCGGCCGAGCAATTGGTAGTGCGGATGATGTCGTCACTTGGCAGAATCGATCAGTCGCGGCTGCGGACAGGAAAGCTCCAGCAGGACGACTGGCCGAAACTCTCCGCCGCGATGGCTAAGCTTAAAGACACTTCCATCTTCATCGATGACACGCCAGCCCTGACGCCCACCGAAGTGCGGGCCAGGGCGCGAAGACTCTCGAGGGAGCATGGTGACCTCGCAATGATCATGGTCGATTACCTTCAGCTGATGAGGGTAGCGGGCGCATCAGAGGGGCGCACCGCAGAGATCTCCGAGATCTCGCGCAACCTCAAAGCCATTGCCAAAGAGTTCCGGTGCCCTGTGGTGGCGCTGTCGCAACTCAACCGCGCTCTGGAGCAAAGGCCAAACAAACGTCCGGTCAACTCTGACCTGCGTGAGTCTGGTGCGATCGAGCAGGACGCCGATGTGGTGATGTTTATTTATCGTGATGAGGTGTATCACGAAGACTCGCCCGACAAAGGCGTTGCCGAAATTATCATCGGCAAGCAGCGCAACGGCCCCATCGGCACCTGTCGTCTGGCCTTTCAGGGGGAATTCACCCGTTTTGAAAATCTTGCGCGGGACGACTATGCGGGCTACTGAGGCATGAGCTTGCTGCGCTGTCCGCGGGCTTCATCATCCTGAGTGTTGGAGACGCGGTGTGAGCTATTCTGTGGCGCCCATCGATTTTAGTGCGCTCCTCGAGATGCTTGGTGGCAAGCGCGAGGTTGTGGCAAGTCTGTTAGATACATTTGTTGCGGAATTGGCGACCGATATTGATGCCGGTCGGCGCGCGGTAGAGGGCCAAGATACCGAGGCACTGAGGCAAATCGCGCATCGTATTAAAGGGACCAGCGCCAATCTTCACGCCACTGTGTTGTCGGCGAGTGCGCGGGAATTGGAATCCGCCTGTGCCGAGGCCGACTATGGGTTGGTGACCCTCAAGCACGAGATGATGTGTGATCAGTCGCAACGGTTGATCGATGCCATCCAGCGTTGGCGGGCAAATCCCGATACCGCGCAATAGTTAGAGGCCCACCTCTCTCCTGAGTCGGGCCAAATTGCTCGTTTGTTCATCAGGGCTGGGTAGGTTTGTATCGGGTGCCTCAATTGCCAGTCGCTCGGGACCCTGCAGCGTCTCCCCCTGTGCCGCCCGGCTGGCCCAGCGTTCGTAGTGTCCTCTGTACACGGGCCATGTTTTGGTCTCGGGTTCATTCGCGAGGAAAAACCAGTCACTATCGCGCCCCGCAAGGTAGACCGCCGGGTGCTGCCATGAGGCTTCCACTTTTGGGGACGGCGCGAGGCAGGCCTCCCGGTAGGCGTCGTAGGGTGTCGGCAGGCCGAGGTCGGTGAGGCAGAACCGACAGGCGTCGATCATTTTGTTCAGCGTGGGCAGATAGTCACTGTTCTCGATCGCGTGTTGCGCTGCTCGGAGAATCACGGCCGTGGGGTAGGCGGCCAAGGCCTCCAGCCAGAGCCGCTTAACCTGCTTGACTTGCTCGGCGTCACTCCAGGCTGCGTAATACTGGTTGTGGTAGTTAAGGCGAAAGAGCGCAAAGACCTGATTAATGGTCTCCACCGTCTGTGCCTCCGGTTGGGTTGGCTTATCAGCTGGCCCAGCTGGTGTCGGTGAGGTCATCGCTGAGGCTTCGGTCTTTTGAACGATAGCCTGTGCCAGCGTTGCCGCGTCCTTGTTCTCCACTATGCTGATCTCCCTCAGTGTCCGCCCGGCACTGGCGTTTTACGTGCTGCAAAAATTTGCTGTTCCATGAGGTATGCACCTCATTGCTGTCGAGCCAATACATCACAAATTCGGGCAGCAAGGCCCGCGCCGCCGCCTCGTTGATACCCGCCAAACGCAAGGTATCGTAAACCGCAGAGTCGGGTTGCCAGTTGCGGGGAATACGAGTGGGTTCCGTACTGTGCTGCATCTGGCTTGTGTGTCGCAGCCAGCGGCGTCTCACATGCTCAACGAATCGGCTATTAATCTCTTTGGGGGCGCCACCGCGCTCACTCCAGTACAGCACGAACTCAGCCCTGACCGCGTTAGCAAACGCAGCATCAATCCCGGCTTGAGCCAAAATGTCTAGGGCGTCTTGGCTGGGCACCCAGTCCTTGCCAAAGGGCGCCGGTGGACTGATTTCGAAGGTGTTGCGTTGCGATTGCCGATTCCGCCATTGCGACAGCACGTGTTGTCTGAACTGGGTTTCGATTTCTCTGTTTGCCTCTGGAATAAAGCTCTGCCTCGCATCATCGATAAATGCTTCAGTCATACCGTGGTTCAGAATGAGCAGATCTATCAATGCGCGATCCGGTATCCAGGGTGTAGTGACGGCATAGCGGCCGTGATCCTGTACACCGGCACTGTGGTCATTACGCTCGGTAGAGGCGATAGCCAGCATGAGCATTTGCGGGTCCGGATGTTGCGCAGACGCGAGGATTCCCAGCTCTGCCAATTTTCCGATCAGCTCGCCAATGTGTGTTGTCGACCAGAACGGGAGCTGCGCTTGCAGTTGCTGCAAATTGACCGTCGTCCAACCCGTGCGATCTTTCAATATCCCGCCGATTTCCTGAAGCAGGACAGCCTCCTCCAGCCCAATGGTCGCAGCCAGTTCGGGGGAGAAGGTCAGTTGGCGATCGGGAATGAGTGAACCGGATTGCATCAGATGCGTTAGGGAGTGAACGGTCTGATAGGATACCGGCTTACCTGAGTGATTACAGCCTCTACGATCAGGTTCTCTGGAGTTTCGCGTGGCCAAGGCAAAAACAGCATTTGTCTGCAACGATTGTGGGGCAGATTATCCGAAGTGGCAGGGCCAGTGTGGCGAGTGCCATGCCTGGAACACCCTCTCGGAAATCCGTTTGAGCGCTCCCGCTGGGAAAACTGCGGCGGGTGGCCGTAGCGCGCGTCGCGCCGGTTTTGCCGGGACCACATCCGCGGTACAAAAGTTGGCGGACGTGGCGGTGGTCGACCTGCCGCGGCTGGAATCAGGCTTTGAAGAGTTTGATCGCGTGTTGGGCGGGGGCCTTGTTCCCGGGTCCAGTATCCTGATCGGGGGGCATCCCGGCGCTGGCAAAAGCACATTGCTGTTGCAAACGCTTTGTCGTCTGGCGACCCGCCAAACAGCGCTTTACGTCACGGGAGAGGAATCACCAGAGCAAATTGCGATGCGGGCGAAGCGACTGGGCCTACCCGCCGATCAACTGCAGCTGCTCGCCGAGACCGATGTGGATGTTATTCTCACCTCCGCCGAGGCACTGAATCCCACGATACTGGTGGTGGACTCGATTCAGGTCGTGCACAGCGAGACCCTGACCTCTGCCCCGGGTAGCGTTTCTCAGGTCCGAGATTGCGCTGCACAGCTAACGCGTTACGCGAAACAAACGGGGACAGTGCTGATCCTCGTGGGCCATGTCACCAAAGATGGCAGCTTGGCCGGCCCCAAGGTGCTCGAGCACATGATTGATTGCTCTATCTTGCTCGAGGGCGATCACGACTCCCGTTACCGCACACTCAGGGGCCAAAAAAATCGCTTTGGCGCGGTTAACGAGCTGGGCATTTTCGCCATGACCGATGTGGGTTTGAAGGAAGTGTCCAACCCCTCGGCTATTTTTCTCGATCGTTCCGAGCATACCGCCCCGGGTACCACCGTGGTTGTGGTTTGGGAGGGCACCCGACCGTTGTTGGTCGAGATTCAGGCCTTGGTGGACGACAGCTCTCTGGGCAATCCGAGAAGAGTCACGGTGGGTTTTGAACAGAACCGTCTGGCCATGCTGCTCGCAGTCTTGCATCGCCACGGTGGCATTCATGTGGGTGATCAGGATGTCTTTGCCAATGTGGTCGGCGGTGTTCGCGTAATGGAGACCTCGGCGGATCTCGCTTTGCTGTTGGCAGTAGTGTCGAGTCTGCGCAATCGCGCGCTGCCGAGAGACTGGGTAGTCTTTGGCGAGGTGGGTCTCTCCGGTGAAATTCGACCGGTAGCCAGTGGTCAGGAGCGACTGGCAGAAGCGGCCAAGCATGGGTTCAAGGTGGCGATCGTGCCCAAGTCCAATGCGCCGAAAAAGCCCATTCCCAACCTCAAGGTGATTCCCGTGGCGCGGCTATCGGAGGCCCTCGACGCCTGTTCCTGACGCCGCCTCGCTGCCCCCGGAAGATCCTTCCCCGAGGGAGCGCTACGCGCGATAGGCGCTACTTGAGCTTGCGATGTTTGACCCGGCTGGGCACCGCGGCGGCGGCGCCCATGCGCTGCTTTCGGTCCTCTTCATAATCGGTGTAATTGCCCTCGTGGAAGACGACGTTGCCATCATCTTCGTAGGCGAGAATGTGTGTGGCAATGCGGTCGAGAAACCATCGGTCATGTGAAATCACCAGTGCAGAGCCTGGAAACGCCAACAAGGCTTCTTCCAGCGCGCGCAGTGTCTCAACATCAAGGTCATTGGTAGGCTCGTCCAATAACAAGACATTGGCACCTTGCTTCAATAGTTTCGCCAAGTGCAGCCGGTTGCGCTCCCCTCCCGACAGATCTTTGACAAACTTCTGTTGGTCAGACCCCTTGAAATTAAACCGTCCTACGTAGCTTCTCGAAGGTATCTCATAGCTACCAATGCGGATGATATCGAGGCCGTCTGACACCTCCTCCCACACGGTTTTGCTCCCATCGAGATCATCCCGGGACTGATCAACGTAACCGAGCTCGACGGTCTCGCCGACAACGACGTCGCCGCCATCAGGTGTCTCGAGGCCCATCAGCACGCGAAACAGTGTGGATTTACCCATGCCATTGGCGCCGATGATCCCGACGATACTGCCCTTTGGCACGACAAAATTGACGTCCTCAAACAACAGTCTGTCACCAAAAGTTTTGCGCAGACCGCTGACCTCGATGACTTTGTCTCCCAGGCGGGCACCGGGGGGGATGTAAATCTCATTGGTCTCGTTGCGGGTCTGAAATTCCTGAGAGTTGAGCTCCTCAAAGCGCTGCAATCGGGCTTTGTTCTTTGCCTGCCGGCCTTTGGGGTTGGAGCGAACCCATTCCAGTTCGGCCTTGATGGCTTTCTGATGCGATGCCTCTTGACGCTGCTCTTGCTCCAGTCTTTTTTCCTTGGTTTCCAGCCAGGTGGAGTAGTTGCCCTCGTAGGGGATGCCGCGACCGCGGTCGAGCTCTAATATCCAGCCGGCGGCATTGTCGAGGAAGTATCGGTCGTGGGTTATCGCCACAACCGTGCCCGGAAAATCTTCGAGAAAGTGCTCCAGCCAGGCGACAGACTCGGCATCAAGGTGGTTTGTGGGCTCGTCCAACAGCAACATATCGGGTTCTGAGAGCAACAGACGTGCCAGCGCGACGCGGCGCTTCTCTCCCCCCGAGAGGGTGTCTACATTGGCATCCCAAGGGGGAAGTCGCAGTGCGTTGGCGGCGATTTCAAGCCGGGTATCGAGATTATGTGCATCCTTGGCCTGAATAATGTCCTCGAGGCGAGCCTGCTCCTTGGCCAGCGCATCAAAATCGGCGTCGGGCTCCGCATAGTCAGCGTAAATTTTTTCGAGCCCTGCCAACGCATCGATGGCGTCCTGCACCCCCTCTTCCACATTGCCCCGCACGGTTTTATCAGGATTGAGCTGCGGCTCCTGCGCCAAGTAACCTATCTTAATGTCTGGCTGTGGGCGCGCCTCGCCCAGAATATCTGTGTCGATCCTGGCCATGATTTTCAGCAAGGTGGACTTGCCGGCACCGTTTAGGCCGAGCACGCCTATTTTCGCGCCTGGAAAGAACGACAGAGATATGTCTTTCAGAATTTCTTTTTTCGGGGGGACAATTTTTCCCACGCGGTTCATGGTGTAAACGTATTGCGCCACGATCTGGCTCCCTAAAATCGTTACTTACGGGGTGTCACAAGTCCCCGCTCCGGGGCTGGTGAAGTCGCTACCGCAGGCGAGTGTACTGAATGAAAGACCTCCGCACCTAATGCCGATTGCGCGGGTTTGACAGGTTATTCCTCTCGGATCTCTACAATGGTGGACTTAATAACGTCCTCCAGCTTTTGCTCGGTTTCGTTCCAGACAACAAGTCGCTCACTCCCTGGGTTCACGGGTACATCAGCTTCACGGAATTCAATGGTTTTCACCTCGTCGGTTTTCCAGTGCTTGAAGGTCATGTACTTCTTCGTCATTACCGGTTTTTCCTCGTCTGTGTCGGGTAATTTTCTACGGATGGGCGGGTGCATTGCAGTGGCAGCATCTCAAGGCCTCGTCGGAGACCCTTCGCAGCCGCGCGCATTCTATCGAATTGCTGATGATTTCCCCATCCCACACTTCACCGGTGTCTGCAGTGCGATTTTCAATCGCTGGCATCCGGCGCGTTTAGAGGGCGATGGGTGCGCTGCTGGGGTCATCTTCCGCGGGCTGATAGTCCGAGGGCATTAATTGTTCATGGAATGATTCGACTTCAAATACGGCTTCTTCGTGCATATCGGCAATGTGGAACAGGGCGTCTCCCGCATACACAAGCGGCAGATTGGATCGTCCTATGATGACGCCGGCGACCGGTGCTCTGACCTCGGTTTCCTCGATGCCCAATGGATCCGCGATTAAGCCGATCACCTGATCTTCGCTGACTTGAGCGCCCAATGGGACCAGCATGCGATGTATGCCGCTGGCGGGCGCCCTTAGCCATTGGGTGTGTCTGCTGAAAATGGGCGCGCGCCGCTGCTTTGCGCGGCTTTTTCGCAACATACCCAGATGGCGCATGACGTTGACCACGCCTTTGACGCCAGCGCGAATATGAACTTCGTCAAAGCGCAGGGCTTCACAGCTCTCATAGAGGATAACTGGCACACCGAGTTCGGTCGCGCATTGCCGCAGAGAGCCATCGCGCACCGCCGAATTAATGACCAGTGGCGCGCCAAAGGCCTCGGTCATGGCGCGCACGGAAGGGTCATTCAGCTCAGCGCGAATTTGCGGGAAGTTGCTGCGATGTCTGCCGCCCGTGTGTAAATCGATGCCATGGGTGCAGTGGGCAACGATCTCCTGCATGAAGGTATGTGCGACCCGACCCGTGAGCGATCCGGTAGCGGAACCGGGGAAGCTTCGGTTGAGGTCTCGCCCGTCGGGTAAATAGCGGGAGTGAGAAATCACACCGTAGACATTCACAATGGGGATCGCCAACAGCGTTCCGCGTAGCTTGCGGACATCGATGCGCTTGATGAGACGACGAATAATTTCGATGCCGTTGATCTCGTCGCCATGAATGGCGGCGCAGACGAAGAGGGCGGGTCCCGCGCGCTTACCGTGGACAACGTGGACTGATATAGCCAGATCGTCATGCGCGTAGGTGGGGGCTACGGGAATTTCAACGGTTCTGGATTCGCCAGGGGCGATGACAGCGCCGCCAATCTTGAAGTGCGTCGCCAATTCGGTGACGCGGGTGTTGTTGCCCACCATGCCGCTACCCCTTGATGCGACGCTGAGACTTCCCGGTATGTACGTGGGACTCGATGAATTTGATGATCTTCCCGGCGACATTGACGCCGGTTGCTTCTTCGATCCCCTTGAGCCCGGGCGAGGAATTGACTTCCATGACCAGCGGGCCGCGATCTGATCGCAAAATGTCCACGCCGGCCACATTGAGGCCCATGGTCTGGGCCGCTTTGATCGCGGTACGCCGCTCTACGGTGCTGAGCTTCGTGAGTTTGGCGCTGCCGCCTCGATGCAGGTTTGAGCGAAATTCGCCCGCCGCAGAGGTTCGTTCCATCGCTGCCACGACGCGATTGCCAATGACAAAGCAGCGCACGTCCGAGCCCCCGGCTTCCTTGATAAATTCCTGTACCAAGAAGTCAGCCCCCAGCTCTTTGAACGCGTCGATCACCGACTCGGCGGCTTTTGCGGTCTCTGCCAGCACGACACCACGCCCCTGTGTCCCCTCGAGCAACTTCACCACCACCGGCGCGCCGCCCACCAGTTTGATCAGCTGTCGCGTATTGGAGATGTCGTGGGCGAAGCCGGTCGCTGGCATGCCCAGCCCTTTTTTGGAGAGCAATTGCAGCGCGCGTAACTTTGATCGAGACCGCCCCAGCGGAATCGACCCGACCAGCGCATAGGTGTCCATCATTTCAAATTGGCGAATCACAGCGGTCCCGTAGTTGGTAACAGAGGCGCCGATGCGAGGAATGATTGCGTCGAGGTGGTCAAGCTGGTTGCCGCGATACCATATCGCCGGTTTCGACGAACTGATATCCATGTAGCACTTGAGCGTGTCTATAACCCGGCACTCGTGCCCGGAGGCAACGGCTTCCTCAAGCAACCGCGAGGTACTGTAGAGCTTGGGATTTCGGGACAAAATGCCTATTTTCATTGTGTTTCCGGTGGGGCGAATCGATCGCCGCCCAGTAGAAAAGAACGTCGCGGCCACACCGACGCGTCTGCGGGAAGCGCGGTTCGACCGAGTAACATGGAAAACCGCATTGTACTGCGATCCGTCAGCGTGATGTCGATAATTGATTGCAGCGTGCCGATGTGTACTTCAGTGCGAATGACGGGTCTGCGCTCAGTATTGCCCCCAGAGTCGGTGATATCACGAAATTCATGGATCGGCATTTCGCAGGCAATTGATTGATCAGCGGCGGGTGAGGGTCGAAGACGAAAGCTGACCCACTGGGATGCATCCCGCTCGAAGGCTTGAATGTCCTGTGCGTTCAGCGCGCTCGTGCGCGCGCCGGTGTCGACTTTGGCTTTGATCCACGGGACCGCCAAGTCTGGGAGCGTAATCCACTCGCGCCAGCCTACCTGTACACAATCGGTCACGACGGGGCGTCTTGTTGTGGTTTGTTTAAAAATAAACGCTCAAGCATCTGCACCGCAGTACTCCTGACCGATAACTCGGCTATCGTAAACGCTTAATCGCAAACAGACGTAGTGTTTATCGGATAAATGCCTGACGTCGGCCCGCCGTTCGGCTACCATTTCGCTTCCGTTCCACGCCGCCCTCTGAGTATGGCGCCCCCGATTAGGACAGCAAAATGAACCACGCCGCAACCCATCTTTCCCAGTACCTCGACCGCGACGCACAGACGATCGAAGCATTTGATGCGGAACTCTGGGCGGCCATGCACGCCGAGACAGTGCGGCAAGAGGAGCACATCGAGCTGATCGCTTCGGAGAATTATTGCAGCCCGCGCGTGTTGGAAGCCCAGGGCTCCGTACTCACCAACAAGTACGCTGAGGGCTATCCGGGTAAGCGCTACTATGGTGGTTGCGAGTTTGTCGATCAGGCGGAGACCCTCGCCATTGAGCGCGCCAAGCGCCTCTTTGGTGCCGATTTTGCCAATGTGCAGCCTCACTCAGGCTCCAGCGCCAATATCGCGGTGTTTCAGGCGTTGCTCAAGCCGGGGGACACCGTGCTTGGCATGAGCCTCGCCGATGGGGGTCATTTAACCCACGGGGCGGCGGTCAATTTTTCCGGAAAGATTTACAACGCGGTGCAGTATGGCATCGACCCACAGACGGGCTTGATTGATTACGAGGCGGTGAGAGCACTAGCCCTGGCGCACAAGCCCAAGATGATTATTGGTGGATTCTCCGCCTACAGTCGCACCCTTGATTGGGCGAAGTTCCGTGAGATCGCCGATGAGGTGGGTGCTTATTTATTGGTAGATATGGCCCACGTTGCCGGGCTGGTCGCGGCCGGGGTTTACCCCAGCCCCATTCCCTTTGCCGACGTTGTGACCACTACCACCCACAAAACCCTGCGAGGACCCCGGTCCGGGCTGATTCTGGCGAAGGCCAATGAAGCCCTAGAAAAGCAATTTAATTCTGCGATTTTCCCGGGTGCTCAGGGCGGGCCCTTAATGCACGTGATTGCTGCCAAGGCGGTTGCGTTCAAGGAAGCGATGGCGCCGGAGTTTATTGATTATCAGAAGCAGGTTATCCGCAACGCCCAGGCGATGGCGGCAACTTTTATGGCGCGGGGACATAAAATTGTTTCCGGAGGCACAGACAATCATCTGATGTTGCTGGATTTGATTGGCAAGGATTACACGGGCAAGGATGCTGACGCGGCGCTGGGTGAGGCTTATATCACCGTTAACAAAAACGCCGTCCCCAACGATCCACGGTCACCCTTTGTCACCTCCGGCTTGCGTCTTGGTACCCCCGCCATTACCACCCGGGGGTTTGGCGAAGCAGAAACCGAACAGCTGACGGGCTGGATATGCGATGTCTTGGCGTCATTAGAAGCGGGTACTTCTGAGCAGGTGATCCCCGGGATCAGAGATCAGGTAAAGGCGCTCTGCGCTGCCATGCCAGTTTACGCGCGCTAACAAACCGATTGCCTCGAGCCGAAGCTGACGATCATGCACTGTCCCTTTTGTAGCACCGACGAAACCAAGGTGATTGATTCTCGGCTCGTTGCCGAGGGCGCTCAGGTGCGTCGTCGCAGAGAGTGCCTGAGTTGTACAGAGCGCTTTACCACCTATGAGGCGGCGGAACTGGTGTTGCCGCGCGTGATTAAGCAAGACGGCAGTCGCGAACCCTTCGATGAAGAAAAGTTGCGATCCGGATTATTGCGCGCTCTGGAGAAGAGGCCTGTTTCTGTTGAGAGTATCGAGGCGGAGATAGATCAAATTAAACATCGATTGCGCGCCACCGGTGAGAGAGAGGTGCAGTCGCTGCAGGTCGGTGAGTTGGTGATGGATTCGCTCAAAATGCTGGATCATGTGGCCTATGTGCGCTTTGCCTCGGTTTACCGCAGCTTTCAGGACCTCGCGGAGTTCCGAGATGCAATCGAATCCCTTGAGGCAGAGCCCCCTAGCGGCGCCAGTCCATGAGTCGCGAGCGCGATCGCGTGTTGATGGAGCATGCGATTGAGATAGGCCGCCACGGCCGTTTTTGGTCAGCACCGAACCCTGCTGTGGGTTGCGTACTGGCGCACCAGGATACGATTGTTGCTACCGGTTTTACCCAACCAGCGGGGCAGCCCCACGCAGAAATAATGGCTTTGCAGGGGGTAGACGACGCCCGGGGCATGACTGCCTACGTCACCCTAGAGCCTTGCAGCCACCACGGGCGAACACCGCCCTGCATCGGCGCGCTGATTGAGGCCGGTGTCAGCCGTGTCGTCGTCGGCTTGGAGGACCCCAACCCTGACGTCTCAGGCCGGGGTATTGCAGCGCTACGCGAGGCAGGTGTGACGGTCGAGGTGGGATTGCTCGGCGATCGCGTGTCGGTCGATCTTCAGGGCTTTTTGCTTCGCATGCGCCGTGGCTGGGGCAGAATTACGCTCAAGGTTGCCGCGTCTCTGGATGGTCGAACTGCCATGGCCTCGGGTGAAAGCCAGTGGATTACCGGCGCGGCGGCCCGGCGGGATGTGCAGCTATGGCGCGCGCAATCTGACGCCATCGTTACTGGGGTTGAAACCGTCATTGCTGATGACTGTCGATTGACGTTGCGCGCTGACGATCTGTCGTTGGAGGATGGTGATAAAGCGCGCGCGCTTGCCCATCCACCGACCCGGATGGTGCTGGATTCCCGGGGCCGGACACCCGCTAATGCGGCAGTCCTGCAGGGTGCCCCCACCGTTGTCGTCACGACAGGCGCAACTGACTTTTCGACATCGGTGCAGGTAGCGTCTGATCCTGCCGGACGTATAGTGCTCGAAGACTGGATACGCGTGCTGGGCGAAGCACAGTACAACGAGATTTTGGTCGAGGCGGGTCCTACCTTGTCCGGCGCGTTGATTCGTGAAGGCTGGGTCGACCGTGTGCTCCTTTATCAAGCACCTAAGTTTCTCGGCGCGTTCGCCCGTCCCATCGGCGCTTTCGAGGTAGAACAGCTATCTGCCGCGCCGGGCTTTGTCTTTCAGGATGTGACCCGTATTGGGGAAGACCTGCGTATTATTGCGACCCGTGCTAGAAGCGGCAGTGAGTGAGCGGCGTCGCGCACGCGTTAGGGAGTCAGTGTGTTTACAGGAATTATTCAGTCAGTAGGTCGTATCGCGGCAATCGAGGGCGGCGGTCAGGACATTCGTCTGAGAATTGAAACGGGGAAGCTGCCGCTGGACAGCGTGGCTTTAGGTGACAGTATCGCCACCAGTGGCGTTTGCCTTACGGTGACCGAGTTGCCGGGCGATGGCTATTGGGCCGATGTCTCTCCCGAGACCCTGTCTCTCACCACACTGGGCCAGAAAAGCGTCGGTGATGCCGTCAATTTGGAGCCGTCGCTGACGCTCAATACGCCGCTCGGAGGGCACTTGGTGAGCGGACATGTTGATGGTGTGGGGCGAATCGACTCCATCGTTGAGGACGCGCGTTTTTGGCGGGTCAGCGTCGAGGCGCCAGCCAATCTCGCCCGTTACATCGCCGTGAAGGGCAGTATTTGTGTCGATGGCACCAGCCTGACAGTGAATCAGGTGACTGGCCCTCGCTTCGAACTCACGATCATTCCTCAAACTTGGGAAGAGACGGTATTCAGTGAGTATGCGGTGGGAAGTGCCGTTAATCTGGAGGTGGATGTTATCGCCCGGTACCTTGAGCGGCTGATGCAATACGATCAAGTCGACACGGACGCCTCAACTTCATGACGGATTTTGCCCAGATAGATCAAGTTCTCAGTGCGCTCCGGCACGGGCAAAGCTGCTTGATGCTGAATGAAAACAGCGCCGGCGGCGTGACCGGTTTTGTTGTTGTCGGAGGCGAGCACTGCGAGCCTGACCACATTGCTTTTATGGCGCGCCAAGCGAGGGGGTTGGTTTGTCTGGCCATGACCCCCGCACGCTGTGCTGAGTTGGCGTTGCCGCTCATGGTGGAAGGAGACGATTCGCAATCGCCCTTTACCTTATCGATCGAGGCAGCAACTGGCATTGATACCGGGATTTCTGCGGCGGACCGCGCGAGAACAGTGCGCGTTGCGGTGGATGCAACCAGTCGGGCGGCGGATTTGGTACAGCCGGGGCATATATTCCCGATCGCTGCGGCGGCAGGCGGGGTGCTGACGCGCACTGCACCCGCAGAGGCGGCGATCGACCTTGCGACTTTGGCGGGCTTGATTCCTGCGGCTGTCTTTACCGAGGTGCTGGACAACGAGGGCGCCTTGGCCGACGGATCCTTCCTTGAGGCATTTGCCCAGCGGCACCAGCTGGTAGCCGGGCGGGTATCAGATCTCGTGACCTATCGTCTCGCGCATCAGCGGACCATCGAACTGGTGCGTCAGGGGGCGATGCAGACTCGCCACGGCGAATTTGAGGTATTTGCTTATCGGGACATGACCCATGGGCGGGTCCATATCGCGCTCAAGCGTGGGAGTATCAGCGCCACTCAACCGACCTTGGTTCGGGTGCATGTGACCGCAGTGCTGAGAGACCTCGTGGGTACCACACTGGATGGTCGTGCTTCATGGTCGTTTGATGCCAGCCTCAAAGCGATTGCTGAGGCCGAGTCTGGCGTACTGGTTTTGCTCGGTAAGCCGGAAACCGCTGATGATTTATTGGGGGACATCGATCGGTTGATGGGGCAGGCACAGGTCGACTCCCAGCCCGGCGCCGATGGCTACAATCAGATCGGCATGGGCGCGCAAATTCTGCGCGATCTGGGCGTGGGCCAAATCCGCCTGCTGGGCGCACCGCTCAAGTACAATGCGCTGGCGGGTTTCGGCTTGGAAGTGATTGATTTTCTGGCGCCCGAGATCACCCAGGATTAGCGGAAGGGCAGCAACGCTTATGGTCAGCAAGGGTATCGATAACTCTCCATCTCAGGTCTCGGGTAACGATGGCGGGTACACCATCGTGATCACTCGCTGGAACCCGGATATTGTCGAGGGGTTGCTGAAGGGGGCTGTCAGGGCCTTGAACGGCGTTGGCATTACTGATGAGCAGATTAGCGTGGTGCAGGTACCGGGAGCTTTCGAGATTCCTCTGGCGTGTCAGGCTGCCGCATCCCGCCAGGATTGTAATGCGGTGATCGCGTTGGGCGCGGTTATTCGGGGAGGCACCCCTCATTTTGAGTATGTTGCGGGTGAGTGCACGCGAGGGATTGGCGAGGTGGCGTTGCAAACCGGGAAGCCGGTTGCCTTTGGCGTGCTCACGGTTGATTCGATTGAGCAAGCTTTGGAGCGTTCCGGCGATAACGAGGAAAACAAAGGGGCGGAAGCTGCGATGAGCGCGGTGGAAATGGTCAATCTGCTGCGGACCCTGGCACACTGATGTCCCAGCCCAACACTCTGGCAGCGCAGCGGCGCAAGGCGCGGCATTTTGGTCTTCAGGCGCTGTATCAATGGACCCTCTCGGGTGCAGATCTGGCGGACATCGAGGCTGAGTTTCGCGTCGACAATGATTTTCGCCACACCGACGGGGATTACTTTTCGGCCGTGCTGAAGGGCGTTACCTCAGATGTTGATGCCTTGGAGGCGCTGTTTGCGCCCGCGTTGGACCGTGCGCTCGATGATCTCGACCCGATCGAACGTAATTTGCTGAGACTGGGCACCTTTGAACTCAGAGATCGAATCGACGTGCCCTACAAAGTCGTTATCAATGAGGCTGTTTCTCTGGCGAAAAAATTTGGGGCGACCGAGTCGCATCGCTATATCAACGGCGTGCTCGACAAAGTGGCGCGCGATCTCAGGACGATTGAACTCGCAGCAGAGCAGTAATGGCGCTCGGTGAATTCGATCTGATCGAGCGGTATTTTGCCCAAGTCGGCGCTTCTCCCTCGGTGCAGCTGGGCGTCGGCGATGACGCTGCGGTATTGGCGTTGCCCGCGGGCCATGTCCATCTCATCTCCACCGATACGGCGGTATCCGGTGTCCATTTTTTACCCGATTCGGCACCCTACGTTATCGCCTATCGCGCCGTTATGGCCTCCGCCAGCGACCTTGCGGCCATGGGGGCCAAGCCAGAGGCGATGTTGCTGGCGCTGACCCTGCCGGAGGCAAACGCCGATTGGCTGGCCTCCTTCGCAGAGGGTGTGCGGGGCGCATCAGAGCACGCTGCTTTGCCGTTGATTGGCGGGGACACGACACGCGGACCTTTGTCTGTCACCGTGACTGTCTTGGGTTCAGCGCCATCAGGGCAGTATTTGACGCGCAGTGGCGCGCAGCCCGGCGATCGTCTCTGTGTCAGCGGCACGCTGGGGGACGCGGCGGCGGGACTTTTTTTACTTGAAATCGACGACACGTCCGTCTCCGCGGCTGACTTAGGGTTTCTCCGCCAGCGATTCTTGGGGCCGACGCCGCAGTTGACCTTGGGCCAGACGCTGAACGGCATGGCCACAGCGGCGATTGATGTGTCAGACGGTTTGTTGGCCGATGCGGGTCACTTGGCGAGGTTGTCCTCAGTTGGATTGATCGTCGATCCGGGTGCTATTCCGATATCCGCCGCTCTCCGCGCCTACCCGGATCCTGCTCAGGTCCAAGAGTGGGCGCTGCGAGGTGGGGATGATTACGAACTACTCTTTACGCTACCGAGTCATGCCAAACTGCCCGATGGTTGCACTGAAATCGGTCAGGTGATTTCGGGTAACGGCGTGCGTTGCGACGGGGTGACCAATATCACGGGATACGATCATTTTGAACGGTGACGCTGACGATTCGTGGCAGACGCCCCGGATCCACAATGTAGCAACGTTGATTGCCAGCGGCGCGGGCGCCGGTTTGTCTCCTATTGCGCCCGGTACCGCCGGCAGCATCATCGGTGTGCTCTGTCTCTGGCCGCTTGGCTACCTTTCTCTCGAGTGGCTTTGGCTTGTGTGGCTATTCACATGTTTCCTCGCCGTCTGGTCGGCAGACAGCGCGGGAGCCGATTGGCAGGTCGTGGATCACCCCGCTATTGTCATCGATGAGGTGGTCGGCGTCTGGCTAGCCTATTTGATTCCGGCGACGCTCCTAAGTGCCGAGCTCGATACGCTGCAGGTGATACTCGGGGCGCTGATACTGTTTCGGATCTATGACATTGCCAAGCCCTGGCCGGTCAATTGGGCCGAGCGTCGCTTATCGCGCGGGGTGGGGGTGGTTGCCGATGACCTGGTCGCAGGCGCCATGGCTGGCTTTATCCTTTGCCTGTTAATGACTGCCCAGCTGATGGTGTAAGCGCAGGGTGCTCGATTCAGCGCTCGCGGTGAACCATTTTTTTGGCCAGCTGCCGCAGGGGCTCTGCGGCCTTACCAAAGGGGCTTAACGCGCTCAGCGCCTCGTCCAGTAGTGCATTGGCCTCTGCGCGAGCCCCCGATAGTCCCAGTGTGCTGACATAGGTGGATTTTTCCGCACGCGCATCTTTACCGGCCGTCTTGCCCAATGCGAGGCTGTCCCCCGTCACATCCAATACATCGTCCATCACTTGAAATGCGAGTCCGATGGCCTTGGCAAATTGAACCAGCTGCGATCGCTCCGAGGCCGATGCGCCGCCGCAAATGGCGCCCGTTTCAGCGGCCGCTGCGATGAGCGCGCCGGTTTTTAGCTGGTGAATATGCCTCAGGGCGGCGACATCCACGGCCTGATGTTCTGCCGCGAGATCCAGCGCCTGTCCCCCCACCATACCGCTGAAACCGACCGCGATGCTGAGTAGCCGAACAATCTCGAGCCGCTGTTCAGCGCTGAGCGATTCGATGGCAGTGATATGCTCAAAGGCGGCCGCCTGAAGCCCATCTCCCGCCAGAATGGCGGTGGCTTCATCAAAAGCCCGGTGTAAGGTGGGCTGTCCTCGACGCAGGTCGTCGTCGTCCATCGCGGGCAAGTCGTCATGCACCAACGAGTAGGTATGCAATAGTTCAATGGCCTCGCCCACGGACTGAGCCGCGGGCACAGGTTGCCCTGCGATCAGTTCGGCACAGGTCCGAGCGAGGGTACTGCGCAGCTGTTTACCCGGTTGCTGCGCCAAGTACTCCAGCGCTTCGGCGAGTCTCGGCTCGGGACAGCTCAGCCAGGCAAAAGGTTTCATGAGGCTGCTATTGTGCTTCGGACAGGTCTTCCTCTTGCACCAATCCGTCCTGTGTGACCTGCACTACGCGTTGCTCAGCTTCTTCTAGCGTCTTCTGGATGGCGCTGCTCAGCTTAACGCCCTCCTCGTAGAGTTTGAGCGCGGTTTCGAGCTCGATCTCGGGATTTTCGAGTTGCTCTACTAGCTCCCCGAGTTCGCTCATTTGTTGTGCCAAAGTTGGTGTGGATGCGTTTTTTTGTGATTTGGCCACGTCAGTTGTCCCCCGATCGGCGCGAAATCACAGCGCTTTCTGCTGCTGCGGTGGCAGCATGCTGCCCGCAGCCGCCACAATATCATCAGCGGTAAGCCCTGCCAGTTGACGACACTCCCCTTGACCGGCGTGGGCGACGAACTGATCGGGAATGCCAATGTGTCTCACGGCGCATGACACACCTGACTGTGCGAGAAATTCAGCAACACCGCTGCCTGCGCCACCCGCCACGGCGTTCTCTTCTAACGTTAGAAGGCAGTGGTGGGTTTCAATCAGCGAGAGAATCAGCGCTTCATCCAAAGGCTTAACCCAGCGCATATCGACGACGGTTGCATTTAGGCGCTCAGCCGCCAACACCGCCTGATCGAGAAGCACGCCAAAGTTGAGAATCGCAACGTCGGTACCCTGACGTACAACGTGACCCTTGCCGATCTCTAGGCTGGCCAGGTTTGGATCTAGGGCGACGCCCGTGCCTTCACCTCTCGGATAACGGATCGCTGCCGGGCCCTCATGCAGCCAGGCGCTCTGGAGCATCTTACGGCACTGGTCTTCGTCGCTGGGAGCACCGATCACCATATTGGGGATGCAGCGCAGGTAAGAGAGGTCGAAGGTGCCATGATGGGTGGGACCGTCTTGTCCTACGAGACCGGCGCGATCAATCGCCAGCGTGACATCCAGGTTTTGTAGCGCCACATCGTGGATCAACTGATCGTAACCGCGTTGTAAAAAGGTGGAGTAAATAGCCAGCACCGGCTTGAGGCCGTCACACGCCATGCCGGCGGCCAAGGTCACTGAGTGTTGCTCTGCAATAGCGACGTCGAAGAACCGGTCTGGATATTGTTTGGCATAGGTGACCATGCCTGAGCCTTCACACATGGCTGGCGTAATGCCGACAACTCTTTGATCTTGCGCCGCGAGGTCGCACAACCACTGACCAAATACATCCTGGTATTTTGGTGCCTTGGGTTTGGCAATCACGGTCTTTGTTTCTGCGGGTTTTGCCGGTTCCAGCTTGTTAATGGCGTGATAGCCGATGGGGTCGCGTTCTGCTGGTGCGAATCCCTTTCCCTTGATCGTACGAACGTGTAAGAACTGCGGTCCTTTGAGTTCGGACATGACGCGTAGCGTACTCACCAGTTGAGGAAGATCATGGCCGTCAAAGGGTCCGATGTAATGCCAGCCGAGTTCTTCGAACATCGTCCCGGGCGCCACCATACCCTTCATATGCTCTTCGGTTTTTTTAGCGAGGTCCCACGCCCCTCGCACGTGCCCCAGAATTTTTTTGGAGCCTTCCCTGAGGGCGGTGTAGGTCTTACTCGCCCAGATTTTGGCAAAGTAAGTGGCGAGTCCCCCGGTGTTGTGGCCGATGGACATCTGGTTATCGTTGAGGATCACCAGCATATTGGGGCGCTCATGGCCCGCGTGGGCCAGCGCTTCGAAAGCCATGCCGCCGGTGATGGCACCGTCACCAATGACGGCCACCACCTTTCGATCAATGCCTTGCTGCTGCGCCGCCATGGCCATGCCCATCGCGGCGGAGATGCTGGTGGAGGAGTGCCCTACGCCAAAGGTATCGAAGGGGCTCTCTGAGCGCTTGGGAAAGCCAGACAGCCCCTGAAGTTGTCGCATCGTACCCATTTCGCTGCGACGACCCGTGAGGATCTTGTGCGGATAGGTTTGGTGTCCCACGTCCCAAACAATGCGGTCGTGGGGCGTGTTGAAGACATGGTGCAGTGCCACCGTCAGTTCCACGACCCCCAAGCCAGCGCCAAAGTGCCCTCCGGTTCCCGCCACGCTAAATAGCAGATCCTGACGCAGTTCCTCGGCAAGACGCACCAGATCATGGGGCTCCATCTCCCCCAATTTATCGAACTGATGCAGGACAGAATCGAGAAGCGGGGTGTCCGGGCGGATTGTGGGCAGTTCTTCAATCATGTCGCCGATCATACCGCAACTGTCTGCATGCGCGATGGCTTTAATCAGGAGGGATCAAACTGTTTTCTCAAACGCTCCAACGCTTTGCGCTCATGTTTCCCAGGTTTTTGCGTCGGCCTACTGATGGCGCCCGCGGCCTTTCGTGCTTCAGCAGCTCTCGACCGCCGCTCTATGCTCTCTTGCGTCTCCTCATAAAGCGTTTGCGCGATCGGTGCGGCGCGCCGTTGGTCACTCACTGCGGCGACAACGACCTCGCGCTCGTCCCATCCCTGACGAACCCGAAGCACATCCCCGGGGGCGATTTCTCGGGAGACCTTGACGCGCTGGCCGTCTATTTGGACCTTACCGCCCTCGATGGCGGTTTTTGCCAGAGTGCGCGTTTTGAAGAATCGTGCAGCCCAGAGCCATTTATCCACTCGCACCTTGCTCCGCATGTTTTCTCCATCATCCAATGGTGGGTAGCCCCTGCATGATTTCTTCGAAGTGATGAATGGATGGGTGGCGGGTATTCGTTTTGGGCGGTGCCGACGAATCCGGCTGTCGCAGGGTAATGAGATGCCCGATGCCATAGCTTTGCGCGGCGTCCAGCACGTGTTCCGAGTCGTCGATAAACAAGGTGCGTTGGGGGTTGAAGGGACGGTCCGCGATCAGTGCTTCCCAGAACGGTATCGTCTCCTTTGGTGCCCCGTAGCCGTGCGAACTCACCATTTTATTGAACCACTTTGCTAGCGGCACTCTCGCTGCCTTGATCTCCAGCGTCACGGGATGAGCGTTGGTAATGAGCACTACATCCAAATGGCTGTTCCACAGTCGGCTGAGAAATGTTTCCGCCTGCGGCCGCCAGCGAATGCCATCAGCGTAGGTCGTCTTGATCGCGGGTATGTCGAGCTCAAGGGTCTGCCCCCAGAAATCGAGGCAGTACCAATTCAGTGATCCTTGTTCTGCGGCAAACAGGGGCGCCAGATGGTGTTGGCTTGCGGGTAGGTCCAGGCCGTTATTGCGACCCCATTGCTCGGGGATAATGGTGCCCCAGAAATGATTGTCGAACGCCAGATCGAGTAAGGTTCCGTCCATATCCAGCAAGATGGTGTCGAGTTGCCCCCAGTCAACGTGCTCAACCTGCAGACTATTGGCCACGGTCAGTGCCATCGAGTGCTACCCTATCACCATGAGTGACCTCCACTATAGCGGCAACCCCAGTCTCGATGGGATGTTGCAAGAGACAAATTTGAGTTTTGACGAACTCCTGCACGCCCTATTGTTGTTGGCGGCGGATGCGTCTCAGTGTGTGCTCGATCTTTACGCCAAGGCGAGCGAAGTTGCGGTGACGCAAAAGTCTGATTCGAGTCCGGTTACTGAGGCCGACCATGCCTCGCATCGTTTGATTTGCCGCGCCCTGCAGCGGCTAACGCCGGACATCCCCATACTCTCTGAGGAATCGACCCTCGAGCAACTGATCGGCCGACGGGATTGGCCAGTGTGCTGGATGATTGACCCCCTCGATGGCACCAAAGAATTCATCGAGGGAACCGGCGAGTTCACGATAAATATCGCGCTGATCGTGGACTCCGAGGCGGTATTGGGTCTGATTGCGGCGCCTAACAGGGCGCATGTAGATGTGGGCGTGCCGCTATGGGGTGCGCGACGTTTTCCGCTTATGGAGCGAACCGAGGGCCAAATTCTGCGAACGCGTTCGCTGGATGGGTCAGCGGCCTTGACCCTCTCGGCCAGCGTTCGCCACCGTGTTGAAAGAGTGCAGGTGATGATGGATCGCCTCTCACCGTTGGCAAATGGCGCGCAGCGGCTCAACGCCGGGAGTGCGCTCAAGTTCTGTGATCTGGTGTCGGGTGATGCTGATGTTTATCCCAGAACATCCCCCTGCTATGAGTGGGACCTTGCCGCCGGTGATGCGCTGGTGCGTGCTGCCGGTGGCAGGGTGACGACGCTGGAAGGTGAGCCCATTCGCTATAACCGATGGGATAGTTTGAAGGCGCCGCAATTTGTCGCTGCCGCCGATCCGAACATTGACTATACGGCGCTGCTGCGAGAACCCGACCTTTGAACGCTGAAGGTCTGCAGGGTCGAGGGGTGCGCCTCCTGAGGAGAAATTGGGTATGACGCTTGTCAGCGTCAGTACTCCCCAGTAGATTTCTCCGCGGGGGCAGGCGCAGGATAGTGCATGACGGAACGAGTCGGACCAGACCAAGCAGCGGCGAATGAGGAGTTATCAGCGGGCGAGCGCCTCGCGCTGATGCAGGCCCAGCATCGGTTATTGGATCAGAAAATCATCGACCTGCAGACCAGACCGTGGCAGAACCAGCTGCTGGTTCAGCGCTTAAAGAAGGAAAAACTCAGGCTGAAAGAAGCGATCGAGCGCCTGAAAGACGAGATCATCCCAGACCTCAACGCGTGATCAGGTTGTGGGGAGTGCCCCTTCGAGCTTGAGCAGTTGTTCTTTGATCCACAGCCCTCCCGTAAAACCTGTCAGCGATTGATCGCTGCCGATGACGCGATGACACGGCACGATAATAGGTAGCGGATTTCGTCCAACAGCCCCCCCCACAGGTCTCGCAGCACGGGGGCGATCGATTATTTTGGCGATATCTCGGTAGCTCACCGTTTGTCCAAAGGGAATGCGTGTAAGCGCTTCCCAAACTGCTTGCTGGAACGGTGTTCCTTGCCAATGCAAGGGGACCGTGAACTGCGTCAAATCCCCGCGAAAGTAAGCCTCGAGTTCGATCTTGGCGCGATCCAGCATCGGATTACTCTCATCGCCTTGAGTGGGCGACTTCGGCGCTGAGGGAAACTGGATTGCGGTCAAGCCATGCTCGCTTGCCTCTAACGTCAGGGTACCCAGCGGGGTCCTCAAAGTGTCCGCCACCAGGTTCACTACTGCATTTCTTGCGCAGCGTGCGTTTCGGTCGGCGCGAGAAGGAGCCCCATACACAGCAGCAGCATTGGCAGCTCCAGCCATAAGCTGAGGTTCACGGGATTGTTCACGGCCAGGAGATCGGGAAGGGAGCTTGCACAGACCAGCGCGGTGAGGATGAGGCTCAAGCGTTGTGTTCCCATCAGCCCCAGTGTCAGCAAGATAAAGATAACGCCGCGAGCCGCCCCGGTGAGGAGAGCCTCCGTAAGCGGTGCTTGCCAGAGTTGGGCGATGAGCAGAATCCCTGTGGACAGCGCCAGCAGCATCGTCAGCAGACGCAGATGTTCTCGTATCTGAAGCGGTTTTTCCGATGCCATTGCGCGTTGAAAATTGATCATAGCGTGAGGCGCTATCATGACAGGCGCGGACATGCCTGAGTAGTGATTTCCCCATGATTGCGTCAACTGGAATTCCGCGGTTCAGAATGTGGCAACAATTGAATTATGGCCGCGCGTCGCGACGGACAGACGTTTAACATAGCCCCCATGAAGAGACACGCAATGGATGCCCAGCGCATTGTGGACCGGCTGTCGCCCTCGGTGGCGCAGGTGGTCTCGCTGTCGATTTTTGACAGTGTAGGTTCGACCAACGATGTCGTGCGTGATCGCGGAAATTTGGGTGAATTGCATGGTTTCACGGTGTTGGCGGAGGAGCAGACCGAAGGCCGGGGTCGGCGCGGTAAAGTTTGGCACAGCCCTGCGGGTGGCAATCTCTATCTGTCGATGGGTTGGGAGCTCGACATGCCTCTCGCGCGGCTATCCGGTCTCAGCCTGGCGGTAGGCGCCATGCTTGCCGACGCTTTTGCCAGTGACATGGGTGCCGAGCTCCAGCTCAAGTGGCCCAACGATTTCTATTTTGATGGCCAAAAGCTGGGGGGCATTTTGGTTGAGATGTTGCCGGAGCGAGAGGAACGACAGTGCCTCGTTTTGGGCGTAGGTCTGAACGTTCAGATGCCTGCGCTGGCGCCTGATACGATCGATCGGCCGTGGACTGATCTAGCCAATGTGGTAGGCGCGCCAGTAGACCGCAACCGGCTGGCATCACTCATGATTAACGCCATGGTGTCGGGGCTTGATCACTATGACACACAGGGTTTCTCCTATTGGCTCTCGCGCTGGCGAGGGCGCGATTTCTTGTTGGGCAGATCGGTGACGGTTGCTGATGCGGCACCAATAACCGGCACCGCCGCAGGTGTCAGTGATGATGGGGCGCTCTTGATAGAGACTCCGAGCGGCCGGTTAGCCGTGTCGGGCGGAGAGGTGAGTGTGTTGGATTTTGGGGGATTATCGTGAACGACACTGGGCCATGGCTGTTACTCGATATTGGGAATAGCGCCATTAAGTGGCGACTCGCCTCTGCGTCTGGATTGTTGAGTGAAGGCGGCAGGGCCGATGACGTGGCGACACTGAGCACTATGCTCGAGGGGCGCGACTGGCAACGGGTGGCGATCGCCAGTGTGGCCGCAGATCATAGGGATGCAACTCTGGCTGAGGTGGCCACCGCGGGACGGCCCGTCGAGGTCCACTACGCTACTTCCGACGCCGAGCTGCTGGGATTACGCAACCGATACCCCGCACCTCAGAGCCTGGGTGTAGATCGTTGGCTCGCGATGCTCGCCGCCTGGCATCACTTGGGTGGCCCCCTGTGTGTGGTCGACGCGGGCACAGCAATCACGCTGGACCTCATTGCGCGAGACGGCATGCACCAGGGCGGTTTTATTCTGCCAGGTGCCGAACTCATGCACCGGTCATTGGGAATGAGCACTGGCAAGATTCGCGTGAATAGTTTGACGGCGCCTGCGGTGGCTCCAGGGGAAGACACCGCAGCCTGCGTCAGTGGGGGTATTTGGCTGGCAGTTAAAGGCTTGCTGGGCGCGGCGTTGGACGCTTATCCGGAGCACCGGTTTGTGCTGACAGGCGGCGGCGCGGCGGGGCTCCTCACATTGACGCCCTGGATTGAGCATCAACCCGACCTCGTAATGGAGGGGTTGAGGCTCTGGTTAATGCAGCAACTTGACGATCGACTCTCCTGAGTAGATCATTCGCCTCCGCTGGTGGTACCGCAGGTGCAGACGGCGCTTCACGCTTAGCTGGCGTAGCTCAGTAGGTAGAGCAGCTGATTTGTAATCAGCCGGTCGGGGGTTCGATTCCTCTCGCCAGCTCCAA
>JAYPXQ010000002.1:0-70257 GCA_038135595.1 Halieaceae bacterium | reverse complement strand
GAACGGTTAGATTACTTTGTCTCGGGCTACGGAACGGGCGGCACCATTACCGGCGTTGCGCGGGTGCTGAGGGCTGAGCGCCCCGATACCAAGATCGTAACAACAGAACCGGACGGTGCGGCACTGCTCTCCGATGGGCGAGCGCAAGATCGCAACGAAGATGGCTCGGCCAGCGGCAGTCACCCCGCCTGGGCGCCCCATATGATTCAGGGCTGGACCCCCGACTTTATTCCGCTGGTTGCGCAAGAGTCGATCGACAAAGGCTATATCGATGAAGTGATTCCGGTGTCAGCAGAGATTTCTTTTGCCACCGCGCAAGCACTGGCGCAAAAAGAAGGCATCTTCTGCGGCATTTCCTGTGGCGCCACTTTTGCAGCCGCGCTCGACGTTGCGGAACGAGCACCCGAGGGATCGGTCATTCTGTGCACGCTGCCTGATACCGGAGAGCGCTACCTCTCGACACCCCTCTTCGCAGACATTGAGGCCGAGATGACCGAAGAAGAGTGGGCCATGGCAGCTTCAACACCCACCGCCGTATTGGCGCGACCGTCATGAAATCCGAGCCTATCCTACTTAACCCGGATCCGCTGGCGCCATACCGGATCTCGCCGGGCTTTAAGGTCAATGGCATGTTGTATCTTTCTGGCCATGCCGCCATTAGTGAGTCCGGCGAACTGGTGGGTGTCGGCGACTTCGACGCTCAGGCAAAAGCCACGTTTGAATCCCTGCAGCGGACGTTAAAAGCGGGGGGTTCAGACCTTTCAAAGGTCATCAAAGTCACCATTTACCTTACTGACATGTCGCACTTTGAGAAGATTGTGGCGCTGAGAGGGGAGTGGTTTTCGGAGCCCTACCCGGCCGACACCATTGTCGAGGTCAAGGCGCTGGCACTGCCCGAACTGATGATAGAGATTGAAGCCATTGCTGTAGAAAGTTGATCCGGTATTCGTCATTGGCGTATTCAAAAACTCTGCGGCAAAGGGATTACGAACCATGCAACGAATGCGAACAGGTACATTGCTTGGCGCACGGCTGTGGCTGTTGTTATCAACCCTACTTGCGGGCACGAGCGCGAACGCCATAGAAGAACCGGCTTTCGAGGTCCGCCAGCGCTGGGACGAAGAACAAATTGAAATTCGGGAATATGCGCCGCGTATCATGGCGGTGACCGAAATGGCCGAACGCGAGAACGACGGATTCAGGGTGCTTGCCGGCTATATATTCGGTGGCAACGCGCGGGAACAGGAAATCGCAATGACTGCACCGGTGCAGCAAACCATGAGCGGCCCGGCTGAGATGGCGTTTATGATGCCCGCCGAATACGCTTTTGATGAGTTGCCCGAGCCCAACGACGCGCGCGTTGCTTTCAGACAGGCGCCCGCCTATACCGCTGCTGTTATTCGCTTTAGCGGTTGGGCTAACGCCGAGAAAGCTGACGCAAATTGGCAAAAGCTGAGGAGCTTTCTCATTAGAGAGGGTATCGAGATCCTAGGGGAACCCACATTGAACCAATACAATCCGCCGTGGACATTGGGTTTTCTCCGCCGCAATGAAATTATTGTTCCGGTGAAGCGCGATCGATCGGAAGAGGAGAGCTCGGCAGCCGAGCTCTCCTAGACCACGGCATCAGTCCGCCGCGAACACCTGCTTACAATCCTCAAAGGTATCCAGCTCGACTGACTCTATAAACGATTGCATTTCCCCCATCACTGCGCGGTCGTGCTGACCGCTCAAGACATATTGCGCCAGCGCGCCACCAATCTCTGGCTCTACGGCAAAGATGCGAATATCAATGAGGCCCGCTTTGGTTTTTCCTGCACCCATGGGCATGAAAATGCCAATTTCCACAGGATGCCCGGCATCTTGCATGGACTTCTCTAGCGCGGTAGCCGCCTTAATAAAGCCGGGCACGTCATTGATCACCATTTGAAAACGCCGCTCCCAGCCCGAGGGCTTGGTGAAAGGCTTTAAGATCGCATAGAACTCCGAGGAGACATTCTCCCGCAAAGCATCCAACTCAGGATTAGCTGGAGCTTGCGAGTACATTCGAGCCGCTTTGAACGCCGCAGCCGCGTTGGGGAAAATAGTCCAGGCGAAAGCCTGATTCGGGTAGCGGTGTCCGCTGACGGTGAGGCAGGTCCCTCCCATCTGTGCCCCCAGTGAGGACATAATTTGAGGGTTATCCGCCAGATACTGGGTGTAACCCTGTGGATCCATTGTTTTGACATTGATCACTGAAACGACGGGCACATCCTGCGATAAGGCAGTCGCTGCGCTAACCGCCGCCATCATGCCCACAGTGGCTTTAAAAATAGCTTTCATTCTCATTTTTCCCCTTTTTTAACGACTGATTTTTTTCAAAACATCTACGGCGCGGCATTGGCCTCTGACCATTCTTCAACGGTCAACTACACATTCGCAGATTTAGTGTCCATTTTCTATTTATACTGGTGCTCATTCCGCTGCTCATTAAAGAAAACCACCATGACTGAAGACCCCGCACCAGAAATCGATTTATTGGACACCGCCCACATAGAGTGCCCGTACAAAATTTACGAGCACCTTCACAAGCAGGGCGGGATTGGTGTCGACCCGAACATCGGCACAGTGGTGGCGGGATACGACGTGCTGGCAGCGGTTGCAAAAAATACCCAGGTCTACTCGTCGAGCATCACCGAAGATGGGCGCGGGCCACGGCATATGGGCATCAATCCAGAGCCAGTGCAAGACGACGTCGAGGAGATACTTTCCAGAGCACACCCTATCGTCAATGCGCTCTTCACCGCAGATCCACCGGAGCACACGCGTCATCGTAAATTGATCAGTAAAGCACTGAGTCCGCGCAGCGTGCGCGCGCTGGAACCACAAATTCGTGAGATTACAACGACGCTCATCGACGCATTCATTGGCCGAGGTAGTGTCGATTTCATTCCGGAATTTGCGGTGCCGCTGCCGGTTACTGTTATCGCCGACATTCTCGGTGTTGACCGGAAAGACATCTGGACGTTTAAAGAATGGGGCGACCTGATGATATCGGGCAACATCGACATGCTCAGTCACGAGCGGCGCCGCGAAGTAGCCCACGCCGTGGTGGAACTCCATGAGTATTTTGTTCCGAGAATTGAGGAACGTCGGCGCAAGCCCACCGATGACCTGCTCAGCATCATGGTGAATACGGAAGTAGACGGAGAACCCCCTCTTACAACCGAGGAACTCCTGCCAATCATCGACCAAATTTTACTGGCGGGTCACGAAACGACGACCAACCTGATTGGCAATGCGATGTTAGTGCTTCTGAATGACGACGCGCTGATGGCGCGATTACGCGGCAATCCTGCTGATATTCCGGCGATGGTCGAAGAGGCGCTTCGCTGGGATCCGCCGATTCAGTGTACCTACCGACGTACGACGCGGGACGACGACCTCGAGGGTGTGCCCGTAGAGCGAGGCAGTATGGTGATCCCCATGTGGGCGGGCGCCAACTGGGATCCAGCGGTATTCCCCAACCCAGAGCGATTCGACATCGATCGTGCCATGACCAAGCCCCATATGGGCTTTGGTTTCGGTCCCCATTTTTGTGCGGGGGCCGAGCTGGCGCGCATCGAGGCGCGGGTGGCCTTTGAGGAACTATTCACCCGTCTTGGCAATATCACACTCGACGAGGCATCCAGTGATCTCACTCACCTACCCAGCTTCGCCTCTCACGGGTACCGGAAAATTGGGCTTCGATTTGAAGCCCTGTGACCCAGCCATTAGCTGGCCGCGATGATCTGCGCCCGGTGTGACACTTTCTCAGCGTGATCTGCAATCTCACCAATATTCGACAGTAGCTCGTACAGGAAAATGGCATCGATCGGAGAAATCTCCTCCTCGTGTTTGCGCAATTTCGCCCTCAGCTTGGACTGCAGCTCGTCGGAGCGACGCTCAATCTTCTCAACCAGCATGCACTTGGTCACAATCGCTTTGGCCTGACGCGCCCCAAAAGCGGTTCTGGACAACTCGCGCGTCGCAGAAACGACCTCAACTGCCTTTTCGGCCGCCTCAGTGACGGTCGCAATAAACTTAAAGAGTGATTTCTCTAATTTCTCAGGGAAGGCCAGCTCCCGACCCAAAGACAAACCCGCAATATCCTTGGTCTCATTGGCCATTTTATCTTGCATGCGAACGAGCTCGAGAAGATCGGGCCGCGATACCGACATCCACAGCCCTCTGGGTAGATTGCGGCGCACGTCCATTTTAATTTCATCTGCAATACCCTCGAGACGGGCTATCTCCAGCTGCAACTTCTCTGCTTTTCCCCAATGACCCCCTTGAGCCGCCTCAAAGTACGGGCCAAGTCGCATGACGCAATCCAGACAAGCGGCGGCGTGCCGCTCCATGATCGCTAGCGGCGAACTACTGAGCACCTCAGATAAAGCGGGTTTAACTGCCATTGCTTATTTCCTTTCAGCTGTTAGTTGAAAACCGGATGTCGATCGATTAGCGATCACCCCATGATCCGGCATGACTCACCCACTGTTAGCCAAATATGGCCGACAGCACATAGAAAAATATCACCGCTAACCCTGCGCCGGCGGGCAGTGTCACAACCCATGAGGTAATGATCGCACCCACCGTTGGCAAATGCAGGGCTTCAACACCGCGAGCCAGACCGACCCCCAGCACGGCGCCCACCAGCGTATGGGTTGTCGATATCGGCAATCCAGTTGCCGATGCCAACACGACGGTAGAAGCCGCCGCCAGTTCTGCAGCAAATCCGCGACTTGGCGTCAGCTCAGTGATTTTTCTACCAATAGTTTGAATCACCCGCCACCCGTAGGTCGCCAATCCGACAACAATACCGGCAGCACCAATGCCCAACACCCACCAGGGCATGACCGACTTCGCACCAATCACCCCGCCCGACTGCACCGTACTGACCACGGCTGCCAGGGGGCCCACCGCATTGGCCACGTCGTTTGACCCGTGGGCAAAGGCCATGCCACAGGCTGTAAAAATCATCAGAATGCCGAAAACTTTCTCAACGTTGTCGACACTGTTGATATCGCCATCAACTTTAATACGCCGCAATGCGATGGAGCCGATAAACGCGACGACCAGGCCAACGGCCGCCGACAACACCATCGCGTTGGTGAACTTGGAACCCATGCCGAGATCGAAATCTACACCGATGTGCTTGAGACCTTTCAGCAACGTGACCATGCTGATCATAAAGCCCACCATCCACATGTAGACGGGTACATACTGCCGGGCGCGGTCGAAAGTATTTTCGTGGTCGAGAATGAGGCGCTTCACAGAGATAAAGAGCGCAAAAGACATCGACCCCGCCAGCAACGGAGATACGACCCAACTCGCAGCGATAGTGCCAACCTTTCCCCAAGCAACCGCTTCGACAGAAATACCCACTGCCGCGAACCCGACAATGGCACCGACAATGGAGTGGGTCGTCGATACCGGCCATCCCCGCATACTCGCAATCAGAAGCCAGGTGGCGGCCGCGAGCAACGCGGACAACATGCCGAACACCAATAGCTCGGGAGAGTTCGCCAACACCGCGGGATCGATAATGCCCTTGCGGATAGTCGAAGTCACCTCGCCACCCGCCAGATAAGCGCCTGCGAATTCAAATATCGCCGCGACCAGAATCGCTTGTTTCAGAGTCAGGGCTCTCGAACCCACCGAGGTTCCCATCGCGTTAGCGACATCGTTTGCGCCAATGCCCCAAGCCATAAAGAGACCAAAAACACAGGCAAGGGCGAGCAAAATAAAGCCGTGTGACGCTAGAATTTCCATGGGAGAAGCCCTCTGTTACCGTTTTTCCAACTTACCGGATAATTGTGACAATCATATGAATAGCGCGCAGTCGCCCGACTCGCAGGACAAACTGACAACCCCGCTCTCGGATCCAGCGTCAAAATGACACGTCCCACTGAATTCTGAAGCGATTGTCAGAGTAGTTCGATCCCAACAACGCGTCGTCCAACGTCAGGTGCGAAAAATCCACCGTGATCTTGTTGCTGTGCCCCGAAAAGAACCAGTTGGCGCCCAGCGTGAATTCCTCTCGCTCGTTGTAGAGTGAGCGCTCCGACTTGTTGGGTTCGCTGACGTAGGCGTAACGCGCTGCGAGCTCCAAGGGCGCCGGGAATCCTTTGATCAAGTTGTGGAAGAAATAACCTGACTGCACATAAAAACCGGTCAGATCACTCTCAGTCCCCATGACGCGATCTGTTACAAACTTGCGATGCCATTCCTGCTGTATCGAGAGGCCGCGGTACTTAAACGCAAACTCTTGTACCGCTTGTTCGATCTTGAACTGATCTTCTGCGGCAAAAATGGGCTTGGTAAAGCCGTCTAAGTTACCGCAACCTGAAGAGGACCATCTGGTACAGGGACCTGTGTTAGTAAAGCCCGCAATTGCAAACGAACCCGTGGGCTTGTCCGTGTACTCGACATCGGTTTGCTTCCATGCAAGGTCTCGACCCAGAAAATTCCACTGCAGGCGCCCCATGTGCAGGTGATCTGTGGAGTTGTTTTTCACGCCACGACCCTCGCCGTTAAAAATGCCCGCGTAGTAGCGCATGTCGGCCATGGTGCCCTCAAACAGCCTCCCCCTGAGCTGAACCCCCACCTGTCTGTCTACTGTGAAAATGCGGTTCACAATCGAACGTTCCACAAACTGCTGCCGGCCTGACGAGTCCACACGCTCGCGGTTCAAGTCCACCTTCCATTGGCCCATGCGAATGCCACCCCAGTCCCACTTGGCGAGATCAACTCGCCAATCGATCACTCTGGCACCAGATGAAACTGCATCGGCATCAACATCACGTGCCGGCTGAAGGTCCACCTCAAAGTAGTATTTGATCCAGGGTTGAAAGCCATGCCCGCCAATCTTCATCCGAAGCCGACGCTGCTCAAAACTGGAACCGCTGGAGTCCTCATAATTTGCCATTTGCCGGGGATCAGACCCGTAGGGATTGCTATAACGCATCTGCGCTCGCCACTGGAGGTTTGTCTGCCAGTTGCCATCTCTTGTTTCGAATCGAAATCCCTTCGAACCGTAACTGGCCACTATCGGCGACTCAGCGACAACGGCGCTAGCAACCGCTTCATCTATGGCGCGCTGAACGTTTTCATCGAGCGCGACCGAGGACGAGAGTTCCTCCTCCCGCACTGTCACGGTCGACGACGCGTCCGGGGTAGGCGCTAAGGTGACACTCGAGAGTACCTCCGCGGTGGTCACTTCTTCCTGCTGCACAAGCTGTTCATACTGCGCCTCAGTAATCAGTCCGTTCCCGTAGAGAATATCCAGTAGGGCCTTGTCGGTCGCCAAGGCGGTGGTGGCTACCGCACTACAGATCGCTCCTAGTGGTAGCGAGTAACGCAAACGTGAGACCAAGTGACGCATAGTGACAACTCCGATTGATTTCTGGACGACACATTTCAGTGCGGTGATGATTATGTGGCGCGAAGGTGTCAGTTTCGTGACGCGGTCTTTGCATTTCTGTGACAGAAATATTGCAGTTTTATGACAGCTCCTCAGGGCGCTGTTCTGCACAACACAGGTATGACGGTGCGAAACTGGATTATGCTGATGGCCCGGCGATGGTGTGATCTGGAAATATGACGACAGCCCCTACTACCCCAACACGGGCTCTGAGGCCCGGCATCTTGATCATTGGCGCCTTGATGCTTGTTCTTTTATCGCGCGCTGTCTCATTTATCGCTGATGCGGGCGCCATTGGCGCCGGGTATGCGGCAAAACAACTGTGCTCGGGGCTCTTTGTGGCACGACTGCCCGAGCGCTTTGTGATGGATAACGACGTGCTCCCGAGACTCGCTACCGTGGGCCCAATGGCGAGGCTATTGGATTACGCGGTGGACCCCATACAGCATCGCATTTCTGCGAGCCTGTTGGGTCAACGGGTAATCGCGCAGTTTGAGCCCGGCTTTGGCTGCACGTTATTCGATAAAGAAAGCAAACAGCAACAACCTACGACGCACTCCCCCTTGGATTCACCCCCAGAGAAATCGCGCGTACTCCTAACGTCCACACCGCCGCGGCCCGCGGCAACGCAAGATCGAACTCCACCTTTAATACGGTCGAGCGATGTCACACCAAAAATCGATGCTGCGCTTGATGCGGCGTTTGCCGAACCTTTCGAGGGGGGGAGAAATACCCTGGCGGTGGTGGTGATGCATCAAGGGAAACTGGTCGCCGAGCGCTATCAAGCACCCGTCTCAGATATGACGCCTATGCAGGGCTGGTCGATGAATAAAAGTCTGATGGCGACTTTTATCGGGCGCCAAATCGACAGTGGGCGGATGAGTCTGGATGACTCTGTGTCAGAGGCTCTGCGTCAGACCGGTTTTAGCGACAAAAATCTTGATCGCATTGACCACCAGTTATCTCTCAGGCATCTGCTTTCCATGTCGAGCGGTCTCGATTTTTCCGAGCGCTACTTTCCGGGTGACGATGTCACGGCAATGCTCTATCGACATGCCGCGATGGGGTATTCAGCACCCCTGAAAGGTCATCTACACCAACCCGGCGAGCAATTTTCGTACTCGAGTGGCGACATCAATACCGCTTCTCTCATGTGGCACCAGTCACTTCAGGGGCAGCGCTATACCGACTGGTTGTCAGACACCTTTGTTGCCCCGTTGGGTCTCCAGGAGATTGTGTTGGAGCCGGATGCCAGTGGCGTCCAGGTGGGCTCCAGCTATGCGTACCTCACGGCGCGCGATTGGGCGCTGATGGGACAGCTCTGGCTCGATGCATGGCACGGCCGTAGCGGCCTCATCAGTCAGACCTGGCAAAAACTCGCCGTCACACCGGGCACCGCCAATCAAGGCGAAATTTATGGGCTCGGATTTTGGCTCAATACTCAGCAGCGGCGCTTTCCCGACGCGCCCGAGAGCACTTTTCATGCCGGGGGCAACTCCGGTCAATTTGTGGTTGTGATTCCGGAGCGGGAACTGGTGATAGTGCGTCTTGGACTGACCTTGGATGAGTCGCAAGCAAAAATGAACGAGTTACTCGGCGCAATACTCTCAATTTTTTAGCGCGCCAAACCCCGCCAGCGCCTCAAACTCACCTGCGGCCTCGGCGCAATCGCAGCGGGGGTCCTTGAATCACCGCGTCAATCGCTCATGCCCGTTGCGCGGCATGCGTTTAGTCAGGGCAATGCCAGAGATACCCGCGTTTTTTTGCATCAATGGGGCAGTGAAGTTCGCTGCGCGTGAATAGAATCATTTCATGTCGGAGCAAATCAAACAGCGCCGCTGTCACCTTGTGCACTTTTTGCCGCGAATGATGTGCCGTAACTTTAAAGTTCATTTTGCCAACCTCGGTCGAGACATCATGTGTGACAACCATCTCCTATCCAGTCAGTGGCTGTTAGTCAGAGTAAAGATAGTCCTCGTCTTACTCGCCCTCACACCCTCCATCACCACGGCGCAAGCTGGCTCGGGCTGGTCTAATCAGGGGTTACTGTACCTTCTCGGACCCACGCTCGATGGCACTACGGGCGTCGGCGACCTGGAAACCGAGGTCGATCTGGGGATGAGCGACGTCTTTGATGCTATCGACAAAGGGTTTCTGGGGATGTATCGCGGTGAAGGCGAGCGCTGGGGCATGCTGGTCGATGTGGTTTACATGGATCTAAAAATGGACGCAGAGGGATCACGTGGGGTGTTATCCGGAGAACTGGAGCTGGAACAAACCCTGGCTATTGCCTCCGCCACCTGGCGCCTCAACGATTCTCTGCGATTGATGGGTGGCGCGATGTACGCTGATTTATCGACGGATATCGCGCTGACGGGTCCGCAGGCTACCCGCATGGCCAATATCGGCGAGGACTGGGTAGATCCCTTGGTTGGCGTATTGTTTGAGACGCCAGTGGGCGCAGGATGGGAGTTTGCGGGTTCGGCCCAAATCGGCGGCTTTGGCGTTGGCTCAGAGCTGGTGGTGATACTGAGTGGCGCCATGTTTTATCGCTTCAATGACTGGTCGAGCCTGTCCTTGGGCTACCGTTATTTAGACTTCGATTATGAAGACGGCGACGGGGCCGATCGATTTACCTTCGATATGAAGCAACACGGCCCCCTTATTGGTTTTCGCTTTGACTTCTGATCCCGAACCGCTCTCTAAAGAAGATTCGGATAGCACTAACCAAAAAGGCAATTCACCGATGCAACGACAACGGCTGCAAGAAAGACAAATGCCAATATAAACACGATGACCTGCCGCGGCATTACACCCCTCCTCGCCAGTTATCGGGGCGATGGGTCGCTAAGGCAGTAAGCGCGCACCACCCTGCGCCATTGGTCCGGATGATCACGGTATATCGTGTGTAGAGTGATTCGACGCAGACACCCCCATCCTCAAGCGCCCACAGCACCAACCCCCAAACGCGCCTGCTATCGCCTGAGTCAGCAGGCCAAACCAAGATCTCGTTGCAGCGAAGACATCGACATCCAACACCGCGCCCAGCAGCGGGTGTAGCGCGAGGATACAAAGGCCGCCTACCAGCGCATAGTGGTAGGGTCCGCGCGCGCTACGCATACGGGCCATGATGACGTCGTAAAGCCCCCACACCACCACGAGCACAAGCGCCATCACCGGCAGCAAAGTGGCACTGAGACCCAACACATCATCCAAGGTTGCGTCGACTCTGGCCGCCCAGCTCACTTCCAGCCCCATCGACTGTACCGATGCCAAAACGACCTGGGTGCCCAGCATCGAACCCAGCAAAAACGCGGCCACTATGCCCACCGCGTAGCCTATGGTGATTCTGAGCATATGCTTCTCCAAGTTTTGTCGAGGGTTCATTCTGACATCACTGGCAGTGGTCAGGATCCACCCATGCTACGCTCGCGTAATCTCTTTGGCTCAAAGGACAGTGGTAGCACCATGCGACATTCGATCATAGGGTACCTGCAAGTGCTGGCGGTGTTGGCAGGGAGCATTCTCACCTTTGCGGTACATGGCTATGAGGTGAACAAGCTGGCTTCGGGACTGAATAAGCCCTGGTCTATCGCTGCGATAGACGGGGGCCGTTTTCTCGTCACCGAGAAAAGTGGGCAACTCATCCTGTTGGGGGCTGACGGCGATCTGACTCCGATCACGGGCACACCCGATGTGTATTTTGCCAATCAAGGTGGCTTGCTTGAAGTGCTCCCTGATCCACTCTTCAGCCAGAATCACACCCTTTATCTGAGCTTTGCCGGTGGTAATAAGGAAGCCAACCGCACCAGCGTCATACGCGGCATTCTGGAAGGTAGCCAACTGACTCAGGTAATGACACTGCTCGAGGTCTCGCCAGACAAGCAAGGGCCGGCGCATTACGGCGGCAAGCTGGCTTTTTTGCCCGATGGGACTCTGCTGATCAGCGTCGGCGAAGGCTTTAACTATCGGGAGCAAGCTCAGAACATCGAATCAGAATTGGGCAAATTGCTGCGTATTAATGCCGATGGCTCCGCGCCCGTCGACAACCCCTTCCCGGACAAGGCGCCGCGGGTTTTCAGTTATGGTCACCGTAACCCCCAGGGCTTGGTTTATGACCCCGCGACAAACCGCATCCTCATGCTCGAGCACGGCCCCAAAGGGGGGGACGAACTCAATCACATCGTTGCGGGACAAAATTATGGCTGGCCGGCGATCACCTACGGCGTGGACTACAGCGGCGCGGTGATATCACCCTTCACCAAAGCAGCGGGCATGGAGCAGCCCTTGATCTACTGGGTGCCAAGTATCGGCCCATCGGGCTTGGCCATTTACCACGGAGATCAGTTCCCAGAATGGGAGGGTGATCTTCTGCTCGGTTCCTTGATCAACAGAGAGATGCGCCGACTTAAGCTCGAGGGCGATGCTGTTACTCTCGACGAGGCCATTTTCCCTGAGATTTCCGGCCGGGTGAGAGACGTTCGTGTCCTCAGCGACGGCAGCATCGTTACCGTTACCGATGAGGGGGATGTTTTTCACATCACCAATACTCCCTAGAAACACTAATCTCAGTCACTGCGAGCGGCAAAGCACTGACCCCTCGAATCTCATTCGGGGCAACTATTTTCAACGCCGTGCTATCCGAGCCCGTCCGCTCATAGTGCCGCTTGGACTCATCTGACGGCGGAGTGTCAGTGATCTACTGAGCAGTACCACCGCCCTATTCCCATACAGACAATACCGACCCCTCAAAAATTCTGACGCAATCTGTCAATCGCTTGGCGGATCAGAACATCGGCCAAGTCCCTTCTTCTCGCGAAAATTACCTCAGCGGGCACTACCGGAGCGCCCATCACTGTCATGAACTGAGATCACGAGGAGATCCACCATGAATAAGAAAATACGAGGTTTTAAACTACAGCCGCTCGCCATCGCCGCGGGCTTAATAGCATCTGGCATCGCCGTCGAATCAGCGGCCCACGGGTATGTCTCGGAGCCCGCCGGGCGCCCACTGCTGTGCAAGCTGGGTGACAACACCGGCTGCGGCGCCGTACAATGGGAGCCACAGTCTGTTGAGGGTCCCGACGGGGCGCCACGATTCCCAGTAGGAGGCCCCACAGATGGCACCATTGCTGCGGCGGGCTCTCCCTCCTGGTCAGAATTAAACGCGCAATCGCCGTCACGATGGTTCAAGCACGAATTCGCTGCGGGTTATCAAACCTTCGAGTGGACCTTTACTGCAAATCATGTGTCCAAAGATTGGCGTTATTTCATCACCAAGACCGACTGGAACCCTGCGGCGCCGCTGAGTCGAGACGCCTTTGAGCTCTCTCCATTTTGCGCATACGACGGTGGGATGGAACGGCCTCCAATGACGATCCAACATAACTGCTACGTCCCCGAACGGGAGGGATACCATGTCATTCTCGCCGTATGGGATGTCGGTGATACCGCCGCTTCTTTTTACAATGCTATTGATGTGAGCTTTGCGGGCAACAATCAAATTGGCGAGCCCACGCCCGACAGTGACCCGATAAAAGAAGTGGGCTTAATTTCCGGCGCAATTGCTTTGGAGAAGGGCGACACAATTTCTACCGTCGTTTACGAGGGTTCTCAGGAGCGGCCCGCGTTATCAGTCTCCTACGAGGCGGCTGACTACACCTCGGGCGCAGCTGCATCGCTGGCACTGGCTCGCGCCATCAATGATGCGGATCAAGGCTATTTTGCAGGTCAACGCGACGGCGATTTGTTCATTCCGGTGGCAGGCCAAAACCGTATTTATGCCGAGGGCACCCTCTCCAATGTCGAGATTAGAGTCACCTACGCGCCGGAACCAGAATTTGTCTTCTCCTCTACGCTGGAGGCCGACAGCCGCGTACAGGTCGACGCGATGGGTATGGCGGACGTGCATTTCACGGTATCGGTAAACGCCAATGCTAAAGTCACGGCAACGCTGTTTGACGCCGCGGGCGATACCGTTGTGGGTGATGAGTGGTCCGTGGGCGATACGGCGGACCTCAAGCTCCACCTTCATGAGGCGATAGAGGGTGAACTGACCTTGGTTGTGGTGGCAGACGCTATCGATACTAACGGTACCGAGCAAATGACCGCAGTAGTCCGCGTCGAGGACACGCGAACCGCGCCTGATGCAACGGGTGACGGGGAAGAGACCTGCAAGATCACTGATCCTGCCGCTAAGTCATATCCTGACTATCAGGCAGGCACTACGTATACCGGTGGCGAGATGATCTCCTATAACGGACTGGTCTACCGGGCCAAATGGTGGACCCGCGGCAACGCACCTGATCGTACTGACGCCTTTGAACTCATCTCTGACGTGGTACTCGAGTACAGCGACAGTACTGTCTATCAGGGTGGCGATCGCACGCGCTATCAAGGCAAGCTCTACGAGGCCAAATGGTGGACCCGCGGCACCGCACCGAGCGACCGCGACCCCTGGACGCTGGTTGGAGACGTTAGCTGCTAGTGATACTGGAGTGCATTAAAAGGGGCCTACGGCCCCTTTTTTAATCCCGGCCGGTCATGCGCTTTTCCAAGTCACCTCGCAAACACTCGTTTTTGCACCGTACCCCTTCCATGACGGCCCCCGACAGATATCGGCCACGGTGCATTTACAGTTTGGCGGCTGGTTTCCCGACGGGTTTTCCATTGACACCTGCTGGCATATGATCATGCCAAGCGAAAAGACGCGGGTGCTGGTTGATCGCAGCGACGCGTTAGCGCCAACAAAGGAGCCACCATGGCATCGCAGCATACGATCCTTGCCAGCGACCTCAGAGTAATTGAACGCTTCGTTGCAAGCCAAGGTGACGACATCGGGTCGCTATTACAGGTCGCCCAAATTTCCCGGGACCTCCTCAAACAACCGCGGGAGCGCATCCCATCGCTTCGAGTAGGCGCGCTTCTTGATGAATTGGCTCGAAAGTATCCCGAGCGCGAGCTGGGATTGGACCTGGCCACCTGCCACAGAATTACTGACACCCATGTACTCGGCATCACGGCGATTTCTTCGGAGACGACATTGGATGCGCTGCGGCGCCTCAGTCAGTACCAGGCGCTGATTTCGACGCAACAGCCGCTGCAACTGCAGGAGCACAGCGATACCATCACGGTCACCAAATCGACAGTACAGGCAGAACCGGGAGAGCATATTATTCAAAGCTTTCTGTTCGCCGTGCTGTTAACGGCGGTCAGAGAAATCTCCGGCTTCGCCGGCGATATCGTTAGCGTTTCCTTCACCGGAAAACCCATGGGAAGTGAGGCGAAGTATCGAAAAATTTTTGGTCCCCGAGTGGCCTTTTCGGCCAAGAGTGCCGCGATGGTCCTCCCCCGGGTCGCACTGGAACAACCCATATCCACGAGCAATGTCGACATCCTGACGCGCAACGAGCCCATGCTGGCATCGCTGGTACGCTCGGTCCGGGAAAACAGCCTACCTGCAGCCGTGAAGATGGCGATTCTCGATCGATTACCCGATGAGACACTGACCGAGGAGGCTGCGGCAGCGGCACACAACATGAGCCTGCGTACTTTCCAGAGAAGACTGGAGAGCGAGGGGACGCGATTCCGCGTGCTCCTCGACCAAACCCGCACCCAGTTGGCAGAGAGTCTATTGGCAGACGCCACCAATACGCTCGCCGAGGTGGGGTTTTACTGCGGATTTAGCGAACAGGCCTCATTTTCGCGCGCCTTCAAGCGCTGGACCGGTAAAACGCCCTCAGCGTACCGGGCGATACTGCTGGACGACGCGGTCTGACCCACCCTATGTGACAGTTGAATAGATGGGATCTTATTCCCTGAGCGGCCGAGCCATGGCCCTGACTTTAACGTCGCTGCGGGATTCCGGACTCAAGCTCCTGCAATAATCGCTACCGCCTGATCTACCGCCGCAGCCTCGGTATTAAAGCTCGTCACAAATCGGGTCATGTCAGGTCGCGCCGGCCAATCATAAAACTCCAGCCCCGCCTGCCTTAATCCATCCCGTAATTGCTCGGGGATTACCGGAAAGATCTCGTTGGCATCCACGGCCCAGGGCAGATCAATACTGTCGTGGTCGCCAAAGGCCTCGGCAAGCCGTTGCGCCATCGCGTTGGCATGACGTGCGTTGTCCAGCCACAAATCGCCTTCCAACAGCGAAAGCCATTGAGCCGCCAGGAACCGGTGTTTGGACCAGAGGTGTCCCGCTCTCTTGCGGCGATAAGCAAACTCTTCTGCCAGCGCATGATCGAAAATGACTACCGCCTCCGCGGCAATACCGCCGTCTTTTGTTAATCCAAAGCTGAGGCAATCGACGCCTGATTGCCAAGTCAGTGCTGCCGGAGTCGCGCCGCTGGAAACCACAGCATTGGCAAACCGAGCACCATCCATGTGAAGGCGCAAGCCGAAGGTATCAGCGAGATCGCGGTAAGGCGCGATTTCGTGGGCGCTATAGACAGTGCCGGATTCAGTAACGTTCGACAAACTGATGACCGCGGGTTTGGCATTATGTACACCATGCACCGTGGCAATCTCCATATGCGCTCGCATGGTATTCACATCGGGCTTGCCCGCGGGCCCCGACACGCCCACCAAACGCGCGCCACCGGTATAAAACTCTACCGCCGTGTTCTCGTCGTTACAGATGTGCGCGCCGTCATGACAATAAATAGCGCCCCAGGGGGGAGACAACGCGCTCAAGGCGAGCGCGTTGGCGGCAGTGCCCGTTGAAACAAAAAAAACCGCGCAGTCGGTCTCGAAAACCCGCTGCACCGCCGACTCCGCCTCGGCAGTCCACTGATCCTCGCCATAGCCCGCCGCGCTACCGCGCGAAAGCGATTGCAGTCGCTCCAGCACGCTTGGGTGCACGCCCGCCTGATTGTCTGAGATGAAACTCATATCACCCACTGTCACAACCCTTTGCTCGTAATACAGGTTCAGATTATGACACTCCTGGTGCACCGCCTCGAAAAGCGTTTTGGGGAAGGGCGTGTCCCGATACAATACGCAACCCCATCAATCCCGGGTAACGCGCGCTTGACGTTATAGGACTTTCATCATGCGGAGAGTAATGCCTGCCCTGCGATACTTTTTTGTGGCGTCACTTGTTTTGGTGCTCGCCCTGACGGCGGCGGTAGTCAGCCTCAATTTAGGCGCCTCGCGACCGCTTTACGAGTGGATTGCCCGCACCGCGTTAAATCGAGATGTCCAGATAGCGGGCCCGATCAGCCTTCGCATTGGCTCCGTCACGACGCTGTCGCTCAACAACATCACCGTTGCTGGGACCAGCGAGGGCACACCGGCATTTGCCACAATAGGCGCGCTAGTTGCACAGGTTTCCCTCTTTTCACTCTGGGATGACACCATCGTCGTTCCTTCAGCTTCGGTCGACGACCTAAGGGTATTTATCGACATCGATGAGACCGGCCAGGGGAATTGGCCCACATTCAGCGATGGAGATCTCACCGCCGAAGACCCCAGCGGGGCTAAACTGCCCTATGCGCTACGTGCAACCGACCTGCGCTTCGAACGAGCGCTGCTGCGCGTGTGGGACGCCCGCAGCAATCAACAACGGACGCTGTTTATCGAGACGCTTCACGAGACACTCATCGAAGACACGCTACAGCTGCGCAGCCGCGGCAGTCTCAATACCAGTCCCTTCGGCACTACAGTGATGGTAGAGGGTGTCGCGTCTCTACTGGATATTCGCGACTGGCAGGTTCATTGGGAAGGGTCTCTCGGAGACACTGTGTTTGAACTGTCCACGTCCGTAGCGTCAATTGATGAACTCATCGGCGCCGATATCGATCTGTCGATACATACCGATAGCGCGCAGAACGTCTTGCAATCCCTGAACTTACCGGCCAGCACCGAAGGTCCAGCTGATCTCGCGCTACAGTCCCGAAGGCAAGGCGACCGACGCGTCGTCAATCTCAGTGGCCGCCTGGGCGAGTTGCGCGTGACAGGTTCCGCAGATCAACCACTTGACTCAGGCGTGGAGAGCGGCCACATCGTGCTCAGCGCCAGCGGCCCCAGCCTGTCCCAAGTCGGGGCGCTGCTGGATGCACAAGGATTCCCTACCGCGCCTTTTGCTATGGATATCGAGGCATTACTCGATGGACAAGCCGTAACCGTTGAACAACTGCAGCTGACCAGTGAGGCAATCACCCTCTCGCTGTCGGGCACACTGCCGGGATATCACTCGCTCAACGCAGGCGAGCTCAGCGGCGATATCGACATCCCCGACTTGAGTGCATTCTCAGGCCTGCTTGATCCCGCCAAACCGCTACAGGGCTCACTCAGCGGCACCCTGTCACTCGCCCGTAATGCCGATGGCACTGACATAGTCGTCACCAGTACATCTCCACTGCTGACACTCACGCTCAACGGTCGGTTGACACCGGCCCCAGGCTATTCAGGATCATCGGTGCAATTCTCGGGGCGCAGCGCAGCACCTGGCCAGTGGCTTGGTCTCTTGATGGACCCCCCCCCTCCACTCGCCCCTATCGACTTCGCGGGGGAAGCGACCCTCTCTGCGCCCGAGACCCTTACAGTAGAGAGCCTGACCGTTCGTACGAGTAACGATGTGGTGTCTGTGCGAGGCCTTATTGGCTGGGCAGAAGCTACCGAAAAAACCGCAATTTCCGTCACCGCTCAGTCGCAGAATTTGCAGGAGGCGCTTGCGCCCTGGGTGTCACAAACACAATTTTTGCCTGACCTGCCTGCCGTTGCCGAGGCTCAGCTGGCTTTTACTTCGCCTGATGTAATGAAGATTGAGAGGGCAATGTTGACGGCAGATCAAAACGTGGCGGCGTTCGCGGGCGACATTTCTCTGCAAGACACCGAACCCAGCATTTCCGGATTTTTGGACGTCTCGGTCCCCGTTTTTCAAAAGCTTTTCCCGGCATTGGCGGTGCCGCAGCGCTACGACAGACCGCTTAACTTCAGTGGCGATGTGATATGGAAGCCCGGCGTCATCGCTCTTGATGTTGCCGATAATCGGCTGCGCTACGGATCGATTACCGCCGACGGTCACCTCTCGTTGGATCTCATTGAAGGGACGGCTGGATTCGATTGGCAAGCGAGCACACCAGACGCGAGAGACTATTTGCCCGCTGCTGAGCGCGGTCCCGACACACCTCTGATGCCCATGACTGCGACGGTCAGGGGTGACTGGAACGCACACCAAGTGCGCGTTGAGGCGCTGCGGATCAATTCGGCGGAGCTTCAGATTGAGAGTGCCGGCTTACTCGAACTGTCCAGTGAGGCGTTTTCTGACAGTCACCTCGACGCTGTGATCAGTATTGCGCGTTTGAACTTACTCAAAGAGTGGCTCGATTTCCCTTTTCCGGACCAGGACCTACAGATCACCGCGGATATCGATTCGCGGGAGGGAGCGCTCGTTGTTGACACCCTGACGCTGCTCTCTGGCGAGAGTGATCTCAGCGTCAAAGGCGCGGCAGTGCGCGCTTCGGGCCTGCAGGTAAAGCTGAATGTGAGTGGCCGTCGCCTGAATCTCGATCCCTGGCTCGCCGCACTGCGCGAGGGCGAGAGTGCGATGCCCGAGCAAGATGCTGGATTGGCCGACAATCATCGGGTTTTGCCCGATTATCCGACCTCCACCCAATGGTTACGTGATGTTGTTGTGAACACCGAACTCAGCATCGCCGAACTCGTCGGTCTCCCAAGACCGGTTTTTAACGTGAGGGGCGAGCTGAACATCAGCGAACAGGGCATTGTGATCCCTCATTTCTCGGCAGAAAACGAGCGCTCCGGTGGGGCAACTCTGACGGGATCCCTCCTCAGCAATCAGGGTGCCGCGCCTCAATTGGATATCGCGATCGAGGGAATCAATTTGGTTATGGGTATCCCCAAGGCCCCGTCGGAAGACGTCGATTCCCTGCCCTCTTATGAGTTCAAGTCCAAATTGACCGGTGCCGGCAATACAACACGCGAGTTGGCATCGAGTCTCGAGGGTTATCTCAATGTAGTGATGGGATCGGGAAAGGTGCTGAACGCCGGTTTCGATCGACTCACCAATTCCTTTTTACAGGAGCTCGCGCAAGTGCTGAATCCACTGCAAAGCCAGAGAGACGTTACGTCGATCAACTGCGCTGCCGCCTTCATCACCAGCGAAGCCGGCAAACTATCAGGGAAGCCTGCAGTGGTTGTTGACACACCCGATGTAAAAATATTCTCCAACGTAACGCTTGACCTCGGCACCGAGCGCATCAAAGCCAAATTTAAAACGGTTCCACAAAAAGGGTTGGGGTTAAGCGTGAGTAGCGTCATCAATCCTTATGTCGAGGTCTCGGGGACGCTGTCCGATCCCAAAATCATGGCGGACCCTGCCAACACAGTAGTGGGGGGAAGTCTGGCCGTTATGACAGGGGGTTTGTCTATATTGGCGCAAAATGTTGTCGAGCGGATGAGTGCCAGCGGCAACATTTGCGCCGCTCGGCTCAGCAAGGCGAACGAGGAGATGTCGACGCGCGGGGATCAGCGCTAGCCCAGCGGACCCTCGATCACGCGAAGATTAATAACTCCGTTCAGGCTGCGGATTTTCTCCAACACCGCGTCTTGCGGAGGGGTGTCAAGATCAATGATGTTGTAGGCAACGTCACCGATACTTTTGTTCAGCAAATCCGCCACATTCAATCCGTCGTCGCCGATGAGCGTCAGAATGTGACTCAGCATGCCGGGCTCGTTGCGATTGGATATCGTGACGCGACAGTCCGTGGTGCGTTCGAGCTCAATCGAAGGGAAGTTAACCGAGTTGCGAATGTTGCCATGCTCCAGGAATGCCTTGAGCTGGCTGGCCGCCATAACAGCACAATTTTCCTCGGCTTCCGCCGTACTGGCGCCGATATGTGGCATCAACAAGGCATCTTTTCGGCCAAGGAGCGCAGGGTTTGGAAAATCACTGACATAAAAACGCAGTTGCTTGGCATCAAGGGCTGACACGACGGATTCCGTGTCCACAATCTCTTCGCGGGCAAAGTTAAGTAAGCAACTTCCTTTTCGGAAATGCCCCAGCATTTCCTTATTAATGAGCCCTCGGGTGCTGTCCAACACGGGCAGGTGCAGGCTAACAAAGTCACTGCGACTGAAGAGCGACTGCATGTTCTCCATTCGCTGCACGTCACTGGGTAAGCGCCAGGCAGCTTCCACCGAGAGCGCAGGGTCATAACCCACGACACGCATTCCAAAATCCAGTCCGAGTCGCGCTACCAGACTTCCGATCGAACCCAAGCCCACAACCCCCAGCGTCTTTCCCGCCAGTTCGGCACCGGCAAATCGCTTCTTCTCCTGCTCCATCAGCGCATTCATCGCTTGGGCAGACATCGTGGCATCTTGGGATTGAGCAAACGCGATGCCACCCACGATATCCCGCGACGCCAGCAGCATTGCCGCTGCCACGAGCTCTTTTACTGCATTGGCATTCGCGCCAGGCGTGTTGAAGACCGGGATACCGCGTTCGATGCACAGCGCCAATGGGATGTTGTTGACCCCCGCGCCTGCTCGAGCGATGGCGGTCACCGACGGCGGGATCTCCTCGGCCTGCAGTTTATGGCTGCGCAGTAAGAGCGCATCCGGGTGCGCAATGTCTTGCCCCACCTCGTAACTACCGCGCTCGAATCGATCAAGGCCGCGTGGAGAAATGGTGTTGTAGGTCTTAATTCGGTACATAACCTGGGGTCAGTATTTACGGGACGCGCATTGTGCGCCATTGTGGGCCCTGATGCGAGTTATTGAAGGCTCAAATGAGAGTTACCTCGCCGGCTAGATGCTCGCTCACCACGTCTCTGATGGCATCGGCAAGCTGTCTAAAAGCGACGCGTGAAGGCGAGCGTCGACGCCAAGCCAGTGCATGATCTCTACTCATGGTGACGCCCCGGACATCTGTAATACGGGGCGTATCCGATTCACCAATTTCAGACGCCACATACAGCGCCGGTAAAAAAGAAATACCCATTCCCATCACCACCATTTGCCGCAACGTATCGAGCGAGGTTCCCTCAAAGTCGCGGTTCACTGTGGCACCGAGACTCTCGCAGAGATCGCTTACCTGCTTGTGGTACAGGTGCTGCTCATCAATGGTCAGCACCGATTCGCCGACCAGGTCAGTGCCCGTTACAGATGATTTAGATGCCAACGGGTGCTCGAGTGGCACCGCCAGTTTCACGGGCTCCCTAAATAGCGGTGCGATCTCCAGTTCATCGCCTGCTAATGGCAATGTCGTCAATACGACGTCGTGCACCGCTGACTTTAGCTCTGCTCCCAACTGCGCCGGGGTCGATTCACGCACATACAAGCGAAGGTTTTCGAAACGTTGATGTAGCTGAGGCAAAACGCGAGGCAGGAGGTAGGGCCCGAGGGTGCGGGTTACCCCCATGCGATAAACGCTACCGCTCGATACGCCCCGTGCTTGATCACAGAATTCCTTCAGCTCTTCTGCAATGCTTCGCGCGCGTGGTAGTAGCTCACGACCCACCGGAGTCAGAATGACACCGTTGCGCTGTCGCTCAAAAAGCCTGGTGTCCAACGCCTTTTCCATAGCGGCAATCTGAACGGTCAGGGTCGGTTGCGTCACCCCCAGACGATCGGCGGCCCGGCGAAAGCTGCCCGCATCTGCAATCGCCTCAAAATACCGCAGTTGCCTAAAGCTTAATTGCTCCGGTTTTACCATCTGTTTTACTCGCGACGCTGAGGGATTAAAGGTAGGCGTTAATTTGCAGTAAATCGCAGCGCAAACATGCTTGGAAACCAAGCAACCGCCAAAATATAGATAAAATCTATCACATAATATGATGATCTGCGATTTATCTATCACGTAAAACTGCGTACAACGTCGCCCGTGATATCACCGTCCCACTACGAAAGGGTTAAGCAACAATGAAAGAAGTTGTACAAGGCGTAATACGCTTCCAGCAAGAACAACAGCCAGCCAAACAGGCCCTTTTTGACGAATTGGCAGGAGCGCAAGCACCTGACACATTACTTATTACCTGCGCGGACTCCCGAATAGATCCCGGACTGATCACCCAAACTGCCCCTGGTGACCTTTTTGTTTGCCGGAACGCCGGCAACATTGTGCCACCTTTGCCCGGTTATAACGGGGATATCGCTGCGTCTGTAGAGTTTGGCGTTGCAGCCCTAAAAGTGAAGCACATCATTGTGATGGGCCACACCGATTGTGGCGCAATGAAGGGCGCGATGAATCGCGAAGCCGTAGCGAATCTGCCGCAGGTTTACGAGTGGCTTGGTTATGCCAGCGAGGCCGCCGAGGCGGCTTCGCAGGGACATGACAACCCTTTGTTGGCGGTCACCGAGGCCAACGTGGTCCTGCAGCTAAAACACCTGTCGACCCATCCGGCTGTAGCTGCGGGACTCGAATCGGGTGATCTCGACTTACACGGTTGGGTTTACCACATCGGCTCGGGAGCAGTCACCTGCCATGACCCCGAAACCGGCGCATTCATCCCAGTAGCAGAGCATTACGCGAATTTACTGGGCTAATTTCATACTCATATTGGAGGTTCTTCCGTGAGCCGCTTTTTTGATTTCTCTCATCTGCGCGGCGACATTTTTGGCGGCTTAACCGCCGGCGTGGTCGCCCTTCCCCTAGCGCTTGCCTTCGGAGAAGCCTCTGGTGCCGGCCCCATTGCCGGTGTCTATGGCGCCATCCTCGTGGGGTTTTTTGCAGCGCTCTTTGGGGGTACCCCGTCACAGATATCGGGACCCACGGGCCCAATGATTGTGGTTTTTGCTGGCGTCTTTGCTTCGCTCAGCGGGGATCTTTCATTGGTATTTGCCACCGTAATCCTTGCAGGCGCGCTGCAGATCGCCTTCGGCCTGTTGGGGTTTGGGCAGTACATCAGGTTGGTGCCTTACCCCGTGGTTTCGGGATTTATGAGCGGGATCGGCTGCATCATCATTGCGCTACAACTAGCACGGTTGTTCGGCCATGAACCCGCAGAAAGCGGCACGATCCCGGCGCTCATGGAGGTCCCCACAGCAGTCAGCAATCCCAACATGGGCGCGCTCGGCGTGGGATTGCTAACCCTCGGCATCGTATTTTTCTGGCCCAGCAACTGGGGACGATATTTACCCGGCCCGCTGGCAGCATTGATCATCGGTACCCTCGTGAGCCTCGCATTAACCGATGTGCCCATATTGGGCGCCATTCCCACCGGGCTACCCGACTTTATTGTGCCTGCATTCTCCAGCGCGACCATCCTAATCGTGTTCGAAGCGGCCATGATCCTTGCGATTCTTGGCGCCATAGACAGCCTGCTGACCTCGCTGGTTGCAGACAACATGACGCGCACCCGACATCACTCCAACCGAGAACTCATCGGTCAAGGCGTTGGCAATATGGCGGCAGGATTTTTTGGTGGGATTCCCGGCGCCGGAGCGACGATGAGAACCGTCGTTAATATCCGCACGGGCGGCGTGACCAAAATTTCAGGCATGTTGCACAGTTTATTACTGCTGGCCGTGGTACTGGTGCTCGCGCCCTTGGCATCCAAAATACCGCACGCGGTTCTCGCGGGGATACTTGTCAAAGTAGGCTACGACATTATCGATTGGTCATATTTGAGGCGTGCACACCGCGGTCCGCGTTTTGACCTTTTGCTGATGGTCATGGTCTTGAGCCTGACCGTATTTGTAGATCTGATCACTGCAGTGGTGGCGGGCGTTGTCGTAGCGGCGGTGGCGTTCGTCAAGCAAGTCGCCGATGAACAGTTGGCATCAGCTGCCGGACACGCAGACGATCCCACTGAAGGACTGACTGACGACGAAACCGAACTACTCGAGGAATGCGGTAGCCGTTTGACCTACTTCAATTTTGGTGGTCCATTGAGTTTCGGGGCCGCTGCTGATTTAGGTCATCAGGTCAGAGAACGGCTGAGCCCAAAGCACCACACTTCACTGGTGCTGGACTTTGGCAGAGTGCCATTCATGGATGTCTCGGCTGCTCGCGCTGTCGAGACGATTGCTCTGGACGCCGTTCATGCCGGCAAGCACCTGTATCTGTGCGGGATCAATGAAGCAGTAGCCGCAAGTCTGGAGGGGCTCGGTGTCAACGAACATCTGTCCGACGAGCACCGCTACGCGACGCGCCTGGAAGCACTTCAGGCGGCCCGCGATTGGATATTTGAGAACATGCCCGCGGGCGGCACCTCACCAGACGGAACCTCCGCCAAACCCGCCACGGCTTGATACACTCTCGCCTCCACTGCCAGCAGAGGAGGCGTTCACGTGTCCAAAGTCTTATTGGCCATTTGTGCTTTCGCAGCGCTCTTTGCCTGCTCAGCCGATACAAGCCGCGCCTTCAACAGGGATATTCCGCCCAATGCAGTCATTGTTGATGTGCGCGCAGCGGAGGAATTCGCCTCGGGGCACTTTCCGGGGGCCATCAATATCCCTCACGACCGTATTGTGGAGGGATTAGCGGCCAGCTCTGTGTCCCCCAGCACCCCGCTGCTGCTTTACTGCAGAAGCGGTAATCGGTCCGGGAAAGCGGAGGCTACGCTCAGGTCAGCAGGCTTCTCACAATTGCAAAATGGCGGCGACCTGCAAACGCTGCTCGCGGTGCACCAGCAAACCATGGTGACTCCCGAGAACGCGGCGCCTCAGCATTAGGCCACGCCCTGTCCCCGTGCTGCACCCGCGAAGAGACAGGCAAGCACGCGGCCACTGAAGCTCAACGGGTGATGAGAGAATTCAGCTATCAGCCGACTTAGACAGACTAGCAAATTGCGCCAGCTCATCTTCAGGCAGCAGATCATTACCCTGGCGATACTGTTCCGCGCAGGCGGTGTAGAACCGGGCATTGAGTAAGTTGGCATCCCCACAATTGCGCGTCGCGACCACCTTGCCAGGCACTCCCGCGATGACTGAATTCGGCGGGAATTCTTTGTTCTCTGTGATAATAGTGTGCCCGGCTACAATCGAATTCTCGCCAATCTTTGCGCCGTCCATGATGGTGGCGTTAATGCCGATCAAGCAGCGATCACCAATTTCACAGCCGTGAAGCGTCGCGTGATGGGTGATGGAGCAGTCCTCACCAATAATGGTGGGAGAAGCGATCCCAACATGGATCATCACGAAATCCTGAATATTGGTGCGCGCGCCGATTCGGATCTCATAGGTTTCCGCGCGCGTGACTACGTTGGGCCAGATCGAGGCACCAGGACCCACGTAGACTTTGCCGTAGAGCCATGCGCTTTCGTGAATAAAGGCTGGATTGTCCAGGGTGACATGTTCGCCAATGTGTCCCATGCTGTTCACTTCCACTTGTTTTTCAGAACGCGCATCTTGTCACGTTGCGAGATGAATGGTTAGGGGTTAGGCCAACATTGACGGACTCAACGTTATGACGGCAAACGAGCGTCGCGCCTTAAAACTGGGGCTGAGCGCAGTCATGTTGTGGAGTACCGTCGCTACCGCATTCAGCATCAGTTTGAGATACCTGACGCCGTTGCAACTGGTGACGCTGGCGAGCGCTGTCAGCTGGTGTTTTTTATCGCTCAGGCTTGTGCAGCCGGGGCGAAGGCAGGCGCTACGCGCCACCGATTCAAGAGATCGACTGTTCGGACTCGCCATGGGCTGGATCAACCCGGCGCTCTACTACCTCGTGCTATTCGCGGCCTATGACCGGCTACCCGCGCAAGAGGCGATGGCGATCAACTACTCTTGGGGCATCACGCTGGCGCTCATCGCGGCGCCAATACTGGGACAGAAACTGAGTCTCTACGCGCTACTCACCAGCGGCATCAGCTACTTCGGCATCCTGATTATCGCCACTCGTGGCGAGCTGGCCGCATTGAACTTTGCGCAACCCGAGGGCGTGGCGCTCGCACTGCTCAGCACAATCATCTGGAGCCTCTACTGGGTCATCAATGCGCGAAAAGCCATAGACCCCGAAGTACAGCTCTTCCTGAATTTCTCGGGCGCGCTTCCCCTGCTTTTCGTAATGGTTTGGTATCAGGGCAGCTCGATACCCACGTCATGGCAAGGGTGGTTGGGCGGCCTCTACGTCGGTCTTTTTGAGATGGGAGTTGCCTTCGTTCTATGGATGGGCGCGATGCAGGCAACGCGGTCTGCCATTCGAATTTCCAGCCTCATCTTTCTGTCGCCGCCCGCGTCACTGCTGTTGATTTGGCTGATCGCAGGAGAACCCCTGAGACCCTACACCTTAGTCGGCCTTGCGATGATTTTGCTGGGCTTGTGGCTGCAAAGGCGGGGCGACAGGTGAACCCTGCTCGGGTTGCTGACTCACATAAATGCGGTCCCCAGCGGTCAACTCTGCGGTTTCGGGGTCGGACGGATCCCACTGAAACGTCGCTCTTCCACTCAGCTGATCCACCTCTAGCACCGTGGCGCCGAAAGCCTTGTCATCAGCGTCGCGCCGCAACATGTCGGCAGTTGCACCCTGCTGCACAATTCGTCCCGCTTTCATTTTTAACGTCGTGCGAGTCAGAAGATGTAACTCTTGTGCAGAATGGGATACGCAGATGAGGGGCAACGCCTCTTTATTGAGCCAATCCGATAGCGCTGTCGCCACCTGCCGACGGTGATCGCCATCATTTGCGGAGAATGGTTCATCCAGCAGCAGCAACTGCGGCTGCGTCAGTAAGGCCTGCACCAGCGACACGCGCTGTCGTTCGCCTCCGGAAAGCGTGTCGACCGATCGACCCATCAGGGTATCGACTGAAAAATCTCTCACCAGACTCGCAAGCGGCTCCGCGCACGATGGTGCAGCGGATCGCGATGCTGCGAAGCGCAAATTATCCAATACCGTTCTTCTCGGCAATAGGCGCGCGTCCTGAAACACCACACCCAATTTCCGCAAGTGAGTCGGCACGCTAATACCCTTGGTACTGTCATGCCATACCTGGGCCCCGAACTGTAGGTACCCGGTAAAACCCGGCTCCAACCCGGCAACGATGCGAAGCAGGGAGGTCTTACCCGCCCCCGTCGCACCTTGCAGGCCTACTGTGTGGTCGAGATCAATATCAAGCTGCGCCTCAAGCATAAAGCCGGGCCTGCTGAGGCAGCCGTCAACAATCAGGCGCCGACTCATCCGCGAAGCACCTCAGCACCCCGCCCCGCCACGCGGTAAATCAGCCACAGGGAGAGGAAAGAAAACCCCATCAAACCCAATGCGAGGACATGTGCAGCGTCATAATTCAGCGTTTCGACGTGCTCGTAGATCGCGATCGAGAGAACCCGGGTTTCTCCCGGAATATTGCCGCCCATCATCAGCACCACGCCAAACTCGCCAATCGTATGAGCAAAGGTCAGCACGATACCGGTCAGAAAACCCCTCCGGGCGAGTGGCACCACAACGTTGAAAAAAACGTCCTGCGGTGACGCACCCAGCACGGCGGCGGATTCCCTCACAGAGATCGGCACGGCACGAAAAGCCCCCTGTAGCGGTTGCACCATAAACGGCAACGAATAAATAACTGACGCTATCACCAACCCGCTGAAAGAAAATGTCAGCGACTGGCCGGTGGCGCGAACCCAGATGCCTCCCAGCACGCTTTCCGGATTGAGAAATACCAGCAAGTAAAAACCAAGCACGGTCGGCGGCAGAATAAGCGGCATGGCGACCAAGGATTCAACAATCGGGCGGTAACGGGACCGAGAGCTTGCCAACCACCACGCCAGAGGTGTCGCCAAGAATACCAATACCAGCGTCGTAACGCCGGCGAGCAACCCGGTCAAACCTATTGCCTCGAGGTCGGCGTTCACTGGAGCGAATCCTCCTTGGGTAATCGATACCCGTGAGACACGAGCAGGCGCTGCACCGACGCCTCAAAGAGTTGCATAACCCACCATTGCGCCGCCGCATTTCCCTCGGCACGCTTCAACAGCACAAGATCCTGTCTTATTGGCGTCTCAGGCACCAACCACAGTATCGACTGCGCATCCAGGGTGATATCACCCTTTCGCACCATTGCGGCAATGGAAGCTCGTGCGACGAAACCCGCCCGAGCGTGGCGTTCAGCCACCATCGCCGCCACCATGTGCACATTGTCCACACGCGCCACTCCCGCGAGCCAATCCTCCGCCAGCCCCGACTGCGCTAGAAGGGACCATGCCGCGGCACCATATGGGGCCAATGCAGGGTTAGCAATACAGACGGACTGCGGGCTGAGCTCGCTCAAATCCGCAATACCAAAGGGGGTCACCTTATCAGGCCACCACAACCCCAATTCCCCTAACGCATAGGTGCGCTGCGCAGCCGGCTCGGCGAGCCCTTCGGTAATCAACCTGAGCGGTCTCGCTTGATCAGCCGCCATCAACACATCGAAAGGTGCGCCGTGTAGCGCCTGACTGACCAGCTTGCCAGTCGATCCCGAAATAATCGTAAACCGGTGGGGGGAAGTAGACTCAAGGCGTTCTGCGATCGCCTGTGCGGTCTCACGAAAATTGGCTGCCACGGCAATCGTCGCCTCCGCCGATTGCACTTGATAACTGAGCATTAGAAGCCCCAGAAAAAATCCGTATTGACCCCAGCAACGATTGGAGCGTGATTCGCGCGCTAGCAATGAACGTCGAGTCAGTCTCACCTCAGGCCACGCCCAACTCGAAGAGCCGCTGTGAAAGATAGGACTCCGCTGTATACCTCGCCGACAAGGCCACCTCGGGCCGCGGGTGAAGAAACAGTGGCAGCGACATGCGGCTTTGTCTTCCCTCATGCGCGGTGGGCGTCACCACACGGTGAGTTGCCGAGGGAAGGTAACCTCCGGTTGCCTCCTGCAGCATGTCGCCCACGTTAACAATCAGCTGCTCGGGATGCTGAGGCACTTTTGCCCACTCACCCGTTTGTAACCTCAACTCCAGACCGGGACCATCTGAAGCCGGCAGTAACGTCAGCAGGTTTATGTCCTCATGGGGCGCGGCTCGCATCATCCCGGCGTCAGCTTGTACGGGAGGATAATGGGTGATGCGCAGCATCGAGGTTTGGCTACCTTGAACCATACCCGGCAGAGACTCGGATAAGCTTGCGCTGACGTGGTCAGGCAACAGTGTCGCGACATCACTCAATAATTGTGTGCCCAGTGTCACCGCTTCCTCGAAATAGGCGTGGAGATCGTCTCTCAGAGATTCGGGGCATCGACCCCAGGGATAATATTGAAAGTACTCCTTGTAATCACGTTGGGTATACCCTTTGGCATGCTCCGCCTCACCCAAGGAGAAGTAGCCGTCCTGCCCGCTTGCATCCATGGCGAAGGCCTGAGCCTCACCCCGGGAAAAAAAAGCGTGCCATTCGCGATAGATACGCGCTACGCGCGCCAATGATAGCGGGTGGTCAACGATCAACGCGAAGCCAGATTGGCGCAACGATGACACCAACTGGCGCTGAAAAGCCGGATGCCGGTAGGAGAGCGGCGAGAGTTCGAAGGCGTCAGGCATTACCGAGCGCCTAGGCACTGCCCAAGCTGAGAAAAAATCCAGCCAAGGCGGCACTCATCAAATTTGCGAGGGTCGCTGCGAGCAATGCGCGGAAACCAAAACGCGAGATATCGTCGCGCCGATTGGGTGCGATGGCCCCAAGCCCACCCAGCAATATCGCGATAGACGATAAATTGGCGAAGCCACATAGGGCAAAAATGACGATGGCCTGTGTTTTAGGCGCGACCTGGGTCATGACATCGCTCAACGCTACATAGGCGACAAACTCATTGAGAATAAACTTTTGACCGATCAGGCTACCCGCTAATTGGGCCTCTTCCCACGGCACTCCCAAGCACCAAGCCAGCGGTTGTAACAGACTCCCCAACAGAGACTCGAGAGTGAGATGCTCAAGCCCAAATCCATTGCCCACTGCGCCCAGCATGCCGTTGATCAGCGCAATCAGCCCGATAAAAGCGAGGAGCATCGCCCCAATGGCCCCCGCCATGTGCAAGCCACTCATCGCACCTTTGGCCGCCGCGTCGATCACATTCACATACTGCTCACCCGCCACATCCGCCTCGGGACCCGGCGCAAGCGGCTCCTCCGTCTCGGGTTCCATCAGCTTGGCCATCAACAGCCCACCCGGCGCCGCCATAAAGCTGGCCGCCAGCAAATATTCCAGTGGGATGCCAAGAGCAACGTAGCCCGCCATCACCGATCCGGCGATCGAGGCCATGCCACCCACCATCACGGCAAACAGTTCGGAACGGGTCATACCGGCGATATACGGGCGAACGACCAGCGGCGCCTCGGCCTGCCCCACGAAGATATTCGCCGCTGCGGAAAGCGACTCTGTGTGACTCGTCCCCAAGAGCGCTTTGAGGCCCCCGCCCAAAAACTGGATCAACCACTGCATGACGCGGAGGTGATACAACACCGCTATCAACGCACTGAAAAAAATCACTACGGGTAGTACGTTAAAGGCAAAGACAAAACCCAATGAAGAGGACGGGTCGACCAGACCGCCAAATACAAAATTGATGCCAGATCTGCTGTATCCCAGCAGCGCCGCGACGTATTCTGACGCGACTGACAATGCGGTAATTCCCCAATCAGTGAACAGCGCAAAGAAGCCGATCCCTGCCTGAAGTGCGAAGGCGAGAAGCACCGTCCTGCCGCGGATCGCGCGACGGTTGGAGGACAGGCCCACCGCAACCGCCAATAACATCAGTATGCCCACTAGGCTGACCATGAGGGTGGCCTCGATTGAAAGCACTACTGTACCCCGAGGCCCTCCCTCTGGACACCAGCCGCGTTAGCCCCCACGTCGCCGCCGGTTCATTGACTGCCCCGTGACCTGAGGAATACCGCCGTCTGTGCAGTGTTACCAAGCATCACTGAATCGAGACCTGCTGATCAAACAAGGCGCTCAACAGAATAAAATATTACTGAAACGCCTGCATAGTACGTAAGTAATAATCCTAAACTATTTATCCAAGTGTTAAATCGCTTTTTCATCCCAATATCCTCGGCTAGCGGCCCCTCAGGCCTTGAAAACGCCGCGAATAATAGAAGAAATAAGGGCAGACTGCGCAGTTGATCGTGTCCTTAGATGGGTAAAAATGATTTTTATTTAATAATTATTTTAATTAATAACTATTATTTATATTTTTTGTTCCAGCGGGTTGTAGCGGGCACGAGGGCCTCACCGGGCATCTAATCGAACTCGCGGTCAACATCGGCGAGTAAGCCATAACACGCCGCGCCAAAAACCGAGACGATCGCCGCCAGATAGAAAACCGCATCCCACCCTCCCGAGAGATCCTGAATCCAACCGGACACGAACACCGATACGCTGGAAGACACCGCCGCCAACGTATTGGTGACACCCATCAATAGCCCCGACTGATTGGGTGCAATATCAAGATGATTGGTAGCAAAGCCACCAATAGAAAACGCTGTGAGAGCATTACTGACCGTGATTACGGCCACACTGATCAGTAGCGAATCTGTCAGCGTGACCGCCAGCATCGCCAGGGTAATACCGACGAATGCCGTGGTCTGCATGACGCGACGCACTTTGCGTCTGTCATAACCCCGCGAAACCAGGGTATCGAACAAACGTCCCGCTACTGGCGCCATGACCAGCGACATCAGGGTTGGTGCCAGGGCCAAAAATCCCGCGGTCTGCAGGTCCGCTCCCAGCTCCTGGCTGACAAACGTGGGGAACCAAGACAGAATCAAATACAGTGACCAGTTGATGCTGATATGAGCGATGGCGATCGCCCACACCGCCCGCGAGCGCAACATCCGTCCGATAGTAAGCCGCGGGAAGGCTGCAGCGCCTTCCGATGCTTCGAGCGCCAAAGCGGATCCCGCGTCTGTCGTCAGCGCAGCGCTGGAGTGCCATTGTGGCAGCGGTGACGGCCTCGATTGGGCGCTAACTATCCAGACGAAAAACCACGCCACACCCAAAACACCGTATAGATAAAAAGCCCCCTGCCACGACCACACCGTGATGAGCCAGGGCGTACAAATCAGAGCGATCACGCTTCCCCCCGCAATGCCCGAGTTCATCAAACCCACCGCAGAAGCCCGGCGATCAGGATGAATCCATTGCGAGTACAAGGCATAAATTGACGGCCAGGTAACCGACTCCGCCATCCCCATCAGAAATCTGCAGAGGAACAAGACGCTGAGTCCCAGCATGGCGGATATCGGCGTCAGTAGCGTGAATAGCGACCAGAAGATTACGCCCAGCCCCAGCACCCACTTGCCGCCAAATCGGTCAGAGAGGTAGCCCGCCGGGATCTGTAGCAGAAGATATCCCACAAAAAAGGCGGACATCACCGCACCCTGAACGGTCGGGGACCAGCCTTGCTCCTCCGCCATGGGAATAATCGCAATGGAAATGGCAATGCGGTCGATCATGCAGATGTAGACCGCCAACACCGTCATCGCCAGCATCAAGCGGGCACCCGGTAGAGAAGGGTTAGATGACGGGGCGGAAGACATTACTCAACCTTTGCCTGATCAAGCGACGGGGGCATGCGCCGCGGATTAGTTGGAAAGAACCCAGCACGCGAGTGCGCGCATGCGACGCCTCCGCTAATCCAGACTGGCCAGCATATCCCGGCTGTAGGCCTGTAAACCCGTGGTATCGCCTGAACGCACAACCTTTGGCCAATCGGCGTTGGCAATTAGCGCCCGACCAACCGCAACCAAATCAAAATCGCCCCGATCCATCATCTCTAGCAGCCGATCGATGGACGCCGGTTCGCTCGCCGCGCCATCCCCCTCAGCGGGTTGGGCGATAAAGTCCTGATCAAGACTGACGCTGCCCACCGTGATTGTGGGCATACCGGTCAGTTTCTTGACCCAACCAGCCAGATTCAGGTCCGAGCCGTCGAATTCAGGCTCCCAGAAACGCCGCTGACTGCAGTGGAAAGCATCGATCCCCGCGTCAATCAGCGGCGTCAGAAATGCTTCAAGCTCCTGCGGCGTAGGCGCCAGCCGCGCCGTGAAGTCCTGTTGCTTCCACTGCGACCAACGCAAAATCAGCGGGAAGTCAGGCCCAACTTCCGCGCGACAGGCCTCAATGACCTCAATCGCGAAGCGACCCCGAGCCGCCATCGATCCGCCATAGCCATCGCTTCGCTGGTTTGTGCCCTCCCAGAAAAATTGGTCAATCAGATAACCGTGGGCGCCATGGAGTTCTACTGCGTCGAACCCCAGCCTTTGCGCATCACGCGCACCCTCTGCAAAAGCGCGCACCACATCATCGATGTCCTGCTGGGTCATCACATATCTCGCGACTTTACCGGGCACATTCATACCCGATGGCGTATACCCGTCCACATCTCCTTCTGGCATCACGCCGCGTTTGCGCATCCCGCCACAGTGCCACAACTGTGGCGCGATCTTTCCGCCCTCACTGTGCACCGCATCCACCACCTTCTTCCACCCAGCCAAGCGCTCCTCACCGTGGAAGTAAGGCACATTCTCGTATCCGTTGGCCGCGATGTGGTTAGGGCAAGTGCCCTCGGTAATGATCAGCCCAACACCTCCCGCGGCGCGACGTCGATAATATTCAACGGACGCGTCGCCGGGCACATTATCCGGGGATTGATTGCGGGTCATCGGCGCCATCACCACGCGATTGTTCATCTCGAGGGATTTCAGAGAGAAAGGATTAAAAAGACTGTCAATCGCGGACACGCGCCACCTCTTAGCAATGAGTTTATCCGGATGATTCGAGGGAGCGCAGGCAAAAGTAAGCCCAAGCTCCGCAACAAATCTGCCAGCGGAGCAGACTACCCTAATTGCTCTTATTTCGCCCCCCTGTCAGCGGTGAGCGAAGGATCATTTGCAGGTTGACAGGTGCGCCATTTACGACGGCTGTGGGGCTGCAACCGGGCGTCGATGCGGCGTCCTAATGAGTCCCGGCTAAGGCCACCGAGAAGAGACGGTCGAGCCAGCCATACTGGCTGGAGAGGCTGCCCGCTACGGTCCGGCTGACTGAGGATTTGCTCCTCTAGTTAATGTGGATACCCCGAAGGATGCTGCTGCTGCCAACGCCAGGCGCTGGCAATGATGCTTTCAAGATCAGCATGCTGAGGTTGCCACCCCAGTTCTTTACGAATGAGCTCACTCGACGCCACCAGCCGCGGGGGGTCACCCGCCCGCCTGGGGCCAATCTGTTCCGGTATCGCCTTGCCCGTGACGCGCCGGGCGGTATCGATGACTTGTCTGACACTAAAGCCCTCTCCATTACCGAGGTTGTATATCCGGTTGCGCTCTTCCATCGCTGTTAACGCGAGTACGTGAGCCTCGGCCAGATCCAAAACATGAACATAATCGCGAATGCAGGTGCCGTCCGGCGTGTCGTAGTCATCTCCAAAGATCGTAATGGACTCGCGGTGGCCCGCCGCTGCCTGCAACACCAAGGGAATCAAATGGGTCTCCGGTTCATGGTGCTCGCCCCGCATCACGCTCGCGCCAGCGGCATTGAAATAGCGGAGACTGGCATAACGGAGCCCCCGTGTTTCCGCGACCCACTTTAGAGCGCGCTCCAACGCCCACTTTGACTCGCCATAGGGACTGCCGGGCAAGATGGCACTGTGCTCATCAATCAAGGGGCCCGCGGCTTGCCCGAAAAGGTTGGCGGTGGAGGACAGAATAAATCGATCTACACCTGCCGCAACACACGCTTCAATGAGATTGAGGCCATTAACGACGTTGTCACGCAAATAAGGGAAGGGGTGCACCATCGATTCACCCACCAGTGACCGAGCCGCAAAATGCATGACCGCATCGGGGCGATGAATCGCCATCGCGCTCTGGATTTCATTGGGAACAGAGAGATCTCCCAACACCCAGATCGCGGCGTCGGGTACCGCGGCGCGATGCCCCTGAGACAGATTGTCAAAGACCACTACCTCATGATCATGATCAAGCAGCACTTCGGCGGCCACACTGCCTATGTAGCCCGCACCCCCAGTCACCATCACTCGCATCGTGCTTCCTCTACACGGGAGCCCAACTGAGGCCCCGCTTTGTTCGCTGCAAACCGCTTAATGATTGCAATCAACTCTATCAAAATCACACCGCAGTGCCGGGTGATCTCAGTCCCCGATTGCATATCGCAGCTGCTCGGCCGCAGCCTCTGGTGTGAGATCGCGCTGCGCTTCGCTCAACATCTCATAACCCACCATGTGCTTGCGCACCGTAGCAGACCGAAGCAACGGCGGGTAAACATGAGCATGTAGCTGCCAATCAGGTCGCACTCCGGGACCGGGAGCGCCGTGCCATCCCATGGTGTAGGGGCAGGGGGTCGCAAAGAGCCGGTCGTAGCCGCTGAGTAACTGCTTCAACAGCGTGGCCAGCTCTTGCTGCTCCTCTGAGTCGAGCGCATCAAGATGGTCCACGCGACGCCGAGGCATCAACAGTGTTTCGAACGGCCAGACAGCCCAATAAGGCACGACCGCACACCAATGGGAGTTGGCGACAACCACCCGCTCCCCGATGGCTTCCTCGCGTTTTCTGTAGGACTCGAGCAGCGACTCGCCGTTCGCTGCAAACCACGCGGCCTGCTGCGCTGACTCCCGACGGGCTTCGTTGGGCAGGGTATCCACAGCCCATATTTGCCCGTGGGGATGCGGGTTGGAGCATCCCATCATGGCGCCTTTATTCTCAAACACCTGAACCCACTCATGCCGACGGCGCAAGATCGCAACCTCGTCTCTACACAGCGCGATCACCTGCTGGATTTCGCCCTCGGTTAGCTGAGATAAGGTCTTCGAGTGATCCGGGCTGTAGCAGAGCACACGGCACGACCCCGTAAGAACCTCTGACCGGAAGAGCTCATCGGGCGAAGGAAGATTCCCGGACCCCATGCCAGCAGCACTGCCCTGCGAGGGGCCAACAACTGCGGGGAAATCATTATCAAACGCCCAGGGCGATTGGTAATCGGGGTTTTGTTGTCCATTAACGCGGGTATTACCCGGGCAGAGGTAACACCCGGGATCATGGGCCGCCGTCGTCTCGGATTGTTTGGGTGCTTCTTCACCCTGCCACGGTCGTTCAGCCCGCTGCGGCGACACTGTCACCCAATCGCCCGTAAGGGCATTAAACCGCCGGTGTGGCCTGTGCCTGGACAGATCAGTCATACCGGCGCATCCATCTGCCCCGCACCTGCCGCGGCGTTCACCGTAAAACAAAGTGTCGGTCTCCCGGTATGTTCTGTGTAGCGTCGGCAAATCGCAGTCGCTGCCGTGTCGACCCACTCGCTACGGACCAACGCGATTACACAGCCGCCAAATCCGCCACCCGTCATTCTCGCACCCAGAACGCCCTCCTCTTCCTCTGCCAGTGTCACCAATTGATCAACAGCGTCACATGACACCGCAAAATCATCACGCAGCGACTCATGACTCTCGGACATCAACGCACCTGCCGCACAATAATCTCCTGCGGTAAGCGCGGCCACCATAGCGCGTACCCTAGCGTTTTCAGTCATCACATGACGGGCGCGCTTTGACAGCGTTGCCTCTGCCTCCAGCGCTTTAAGATGAGCCGCCGCCAACGACCGAAGACTGCTCAGGCCCATTTTTTCAGCAGCCGCCTCGCACTCAGCTCGGCGCGTTGCATACGCGCCACTCGCCAATTCATGGGTGATGCCCGAATGAATCACCAGCAAGGAAACCTGCGGACTGAAAAAGGGCACATGAGAAAAAGTGTTGTCCTGACAGTCCAGTAGCAGGGCATGTCCAGCGCGAGCCCTCTCCGCGACGGTCTGATCCATGACACCGCAGGGCACTCCGGCAAAAGCACGCTCCGCGCGAATGCTTGCACCGATCCTCGCTTCGGGAGTGGCTGTCTGTTCTGTTGCCGCCTCAATCACATGCGCCAACGCGAGCTCGAGCGCCGCGCTGCTGGAGAGCCCACTCCCTACCGGAACACTCGACACAATCACCATATCCAACGGGGGGCAAATCACGCCGAGATCACGATATTCAGCAACCATACCCTCGACATAACGCATCCAGGCCTGTGGGTGTCGCCCCCCGCTATCGCGCAATGGCAACGCTGCCTGTTCTCCCAGCGACGCGCTGAACACGCGAATTTCGTTGGGCACGCCGCCCGGGGCCGCCGCCAGCACCGTGTACCGATCGATGGCAATAGGCAGCACCCAACCCTGATTGTAGTCCGTATGCTCGCCAATCAGATTAACCCGCCCCGGTGCGATCCCTGTCCAGACCGGCTCAGTACGGAAATGGGTCCTAAGGAGACTAGCGGCCTGCTCAACCAATGCGTTCAACGATGGAGTGGGTTCGATCATGCCGCGCACATGCTGTTGACTGAAAATTACGGATGGCCCGGGCGATGTCCGTCGACAGTCGCAATCCGCTGGCCGATCCGCCACCTCGCCACCAGCGTACACCAAAAACTCCCACCTCTCTGAGGCGACATGCGCCACCTACACTGGTTTCAGAACGATTTACGGTTAGCCGACAATCCGGCCCTACATAGCGCCCGTGACGCCGAGTCGCTGCTGTGCATCTATCTGCTTCCCAAAACGCGTCCGTGGTGCAACCTGACAGGCATCGGCCCGCAGCGAGACCGCTTTTTGCGGGAGTCGCTGCAAGCGCTCCGCGAAGCACTCCAGCGGTTAGGCCAAGACTTGATGGTACTGGAAGGATCCCCCGAGCTGGTCATCCCGCAAGTCGTTGAACGCTTTTCTATAGACACCGTCAGTACTTCGCAGACACCGGGCTGGTATGAAACACAGGCAGTGAAATTCTTAAATGACAAGCTACAGGCTCCCGTAAGCGTGCATCCGGGGAACACCCTATTTACGCCGGATCAATTCCCTTTCGGATGGGACGCCTATCCCGACACGTTTTCACCTTTCCGTCGAAAGGTCGAAAAACTTCCTATCGCGCCTCCGCAATCAGCGCCAGAGACGCTGCCGCCTCCGCCTGCAGCGCAGTTTGATGCCATACCTGTGGCCGCGGCGTCTCCCCACCCCGGCTTGCCGCTGCCAGGAGGTCGACTGGCGGGCCTTAGGCGGCTGGATCAGTTTCTCTTTCAGGAAGAGGGGATAGTCGACTATAAAAACACGCGGAACGACCTTAACGGCCTTGCCGGCTCCAGTACCCTATCACCGTGGATCGCCAATGGCGCCCTGTCTGTCAGAGAGATTGCTCACGCTATTTTCCGTTTCGAAAAAACGCGAATCGCCAACGAATCGACTTACTGGCTCTACTTCGAGTTGCTATGGCGAGAATTTTTTCACTGGCGGACCGCATTGGACGGACGGAGCCTCTTTCGACAGGGCGGACGGACGAACAGGCAGCTACTCAGCACTTTCGATCCTCGCCAATTTGCCCGTTGGTGCGCGGGCGACACCGATTATCCGCTGGTCAACGCACTCATGCACCAGCTGACCGCAACCGGCTGGATGAGTAATCGTGGCCGCCAGATCGCAGCCTCTTGCCTGATACACGAACTGGATCTCGATTGGCGTTACGGCGCGGCGTTCTTTGAGCAGCACCTGATTGATTACGACGTCGGCAGCAACTACGGCAACTGGCAATACATCGCGGGGGTTGGCAGCGACCCCCGCGGTGGTCGCCACTTCAATCTTGAAAAACAGGCCGCGCAATACGACGAGGCCGGTGTCTTCACTCAAAAATGGGATGGTTTTCGTGCGCCTCAACCCGCACACGTCGTAGACGGTGCAGACTGGCCCATCACAGGCCCGCGCTAATGGCGCAACGAAAGAAATCAGATCTTCCGACCAAAATCTGCCCGGTATGTGAACGCCCTTTTAGCTGGCGAGCGCGGTGGAAAAATCAATGGGATCAGATCGTCTACTGCTCGCGTCGCTGCAGTGGACAGCGACGGCGCAAATTGTAAGTGTGGATGAAAAAGTTGCCGTTAGAGACTCGGTAGCCGCTGTAACATCTGCTCACCCCAATCAACGACGGCCTCGCGATCGGTTGCGGCGCGCTTTCTCCACCCACCCATAATCAGGCCCATACGCGGGTTTTGACTCAAACTGTCGCTGTGTCGATCAATAAAATGCCAGTACAGGCTGTTATAGGGACAAGCTTGGTCGCCGGTGACGTGTTTAGGGTCATAGGGACATGCCTGACAATGGTCACCTTGTTTCTGGATATATTTACCGCTGGCTGCGTAGGGTTTGGAGGCCATGATGCCGCCGTCGGCAAACAGCGCCATGCCGAGGGTATTGGGTAGTTCCACCCATTCAAAGGCGTCAAGATAAACAGCAAGATACCAGTCACACACCGCCTGAACGTCGAGCCCGGCTAGCAAAGCGAAATTACCGATGACCATCAAGCGCTGAATGTGGTGGGCATAGCCTAGATCCAGTGACTGTTTGAGAGCACGGGACAGGCAACGCATCTGCGTCTCGCCAGTCCAGAACCAGTCAGGTAACTCGCGCGTCGCATCCAGCGCGTTGAGCTCCCCGTAATCCGGCATCTTTAACCAGTACAGTCCCCGAACGTACTCCCGCCACCCCAACACTTGACGGATGAAGCCCTCCGCAGCCGCAAGGCTGCAATGACCGCGACGATAGGCTGCCTCAACGCGCTCACACACTGGCAGCGGTTCCAGCAGACCACAGTTGAGATACATTGAGATCAATCCGTGAAACAGCCACGGTGAGGCCTCCGCCAAGGCGTCCTGATAGGTGCCAAAGTGGGGTAAGGCGTGCTCACAGAACCACACCAACTCCTTTTCGGCGTCCTCAGCAGTGACAGCCCAGCGAAAAGTAGAGAGGTCTCCGGGATTGGTCGGGAAAGCCGCCTCCACCTCTTCGATGACCTCACGAGTCACAGCGTCCAGGGCCGGCGCAGGGCGTTCAGGAATATCGGTTTGCCCACGCCAACCCTGACGGTTATCGGCGTCGTAATTCCATTTGCCTCCCTCTGGCTGCTCCCCGTCCATCAAAAGGCGGTAGCGCTTGCGCATGTCGCGGTAAAAATACTCCATGCGCAACTGCTTACGGCCCTCAGCCCATAGCGCGAAGTCCGCCCGAGAGGATAAAAACCGAGTGTCCTCATGCACCGTGACAGCGATGCCCAGGGACTGCTCCCAGTTTGTCATCTGCGCGGTCAATCGATACTCGCCCGGCTCACAAATATGAAGCGCGGTTAACGACCAGATCTCGCGAGCTTGCTCACAAGCGGCCAGCAACGTGGGCACGTTATCCTTGAAGCGGAAATACTGGACGGTGAATCCACGTGCCTCGAGCGCCTGGGCGAAATGGCGCATGGCGCTAAATATCAGCGCTATTTTGTGTCGATTGTGCCTGACGTAGGTCGCCTCCTCCGCGACTTCAGCGAGGATGATGACAGTGTCGGCTGGATCAGCATCTAAAAGCAGAGGGTGCCGCCAGCTCAGCTGATCACCCAGGATAAGAATGCCGTTCTTGGAGTTCATGCCCCTAGTTACGGTTGAGTTTCTGACGCAGACCAGTTGCTCAGCGCCAGTAAACCAGACAGACTCCTCACGTCGCGTTTACCGCTACGTCAAGGAGCCGTCATGAAGTGGCTGAAGCGTATACTGACGCTAATGGCAGGTTTGTCTGTTGCACTGACGGCGGCTTTTTTTGGCCTTGGCCCGCAGTGGGTCGATCGCGCTTCTAATCGTGTGGTCGGTGATCCGGGCCGTCTCCCCACCCCAGAAACGCTCAGCCTGCACAAGACATTGCTCGTTGGCGACCTGCATGCCGATTCGGCCCTCTGGGGAAAAGATCTGCTGGCCGACAACAGTCACGGCCAAGTGGATGTGCCCAAATTGCTCGCGGGTGGCGCCACACTGCAAATGTTCACCACCGTCACCAAATCACCCCGCGGTCAGAATTACGACCGCAATGCCAATGACGCCCCCGACAACATCAGCATACTGGCGCTGGCACAGCGCTGGCCTGCGGAGACGCAAAAAAGTCTCTACGCCCGCGCTGTGCTGCAGGCCGAACGGGTGCACGCCGCTGTTCAGCAACACGCGCAGCTCAGCCTGATTCGATCGCGAGCGGATTTAAATACGCTTATCGCACAACGCCAATCTGGCGACGAGGTCGTCGGTGCGCTTCTGGGTACGGAAGGCTCCCACGCGCTGGACGGGGATCTGGAAAATATTGAAAAGCTGTACACCGCCGGTTTCCGCATGATGAGTCTGCAACACTTCTTCGATAACCGGCTGGGTGGTTCCCTGCACGGCGAATCGCAAACCGGCCTGACCCCCTTTGGTCAGGAGGCGGTCCGCCGAATGCAGGCACTCAATATCATGATCGACGTCGCACATAGCAGTGAAGCGACAGTGCGGGACACGCTGGCAACGACTGGGGGAGCCGCACTGATAGTGAGTCACACCGGCTTTCAGGGCCACTGCCCCAGCCCAAGGAATATCAGCGACGAAACCATGGAAATGATCGCGGCTGCGGGTGGCCTCATCGGCGTCGGATTCTGGGCAGACGTCACCTGCGGCGAGGGCGTTCAAGCAATTGTCAGTGCAATCCGCTACGGCATCGATCGCTTCGGACTGGAGCACATTGCACTGGGTTCCGACTGGGACGGGTCTGTGACGACACCCATCGACGCCTCCCAGTTACCCCATCTGACTCAGGCGTTGGTCGATGCCAGCTTCACCGAAGCCGAGATTCGTGCGGTGATGGGGGGTAATCTGGTGCGCTTTTTGGACGCACACTTGCCTGCTCCCTAGGGGGGCGGGCAAAGCAATACGCAGTTCAGGCACCCAGGTTAATTAGGCGCCCGCTGCGGCATCCAGCAACAAGGCGGCCAGCCGCTTTCGATGATGGATCGCGTCTCCGAACATTTGCTGTGCCCACTGCGCGCGCCGGATAAACAAGGTCGAATCACACTCCCAAGTAAAGCCGAACCCACCGTGGAACTGCACCGCGCGATCCCCTGCGTAAACCATGACGCTGTCTGCCGCTACCTTGGCCATGCGACAGGCCACCTCGGCGTCGGTAGACAGGGTCTCATCGGCCACGATGGTCGCGCCGTGGTAAACAAAGGACCGTGCATTTTCCATGCCCACATAGATATCGACCGTGGGATGTTTGAGTGCTTGGTAGGAACCGATCAATTTTCCGAACTGTTTGCGCGTATTGAGATACTCAATAATGCTGGACAAACATCGCCCTGCAGCGCCGGTTGTCTCGGCTGCCGTCAACAGAGCGGCGAGTAATAACGTATCCCGAAGGGCGCTCGTCACCGCCTCACCGCGCACCACGTGGGCCGGCGTCGCACCGGTAAAATCGACATTGGCTGCGCGCTTGGTCAGGTCAATCAGAACATTCACGGACACCGCGTCGGCGGCCAGGGCACTGCGTTCAACCAATGCGAGTACCGGGCTTCCATTGTCGTTGGCTACCACCACAAAAAAATCCGCCACACCGGCATCGGCAACAAAGTGTTTGCGGCCCTTCAGAGCCCCCGAGGCGTCCAGTGCAACGCCCGTATTGGGCACCCCCCAGTCAGAGTTATCAAGGAAAGCCACCGTGCCAATTTGACCCTCGCAGAGCCGGCCCAGCCACTCAGCAGCTTGCTCGCCCGCTGCGCGCCAAATCAACTGGCCCGCCACTGTCGTGCTCAACAAGGGAGTACCCAGTAATCCGCCACCAAGCGCCTCGAAAACAGGCACGGCAGACCCAACACCCATGCCGGCACCGCCCACTGCGTCGGGAAGAGAGAGGCCTGTCCACCCCATCTCGACCATGCTCTGCCAAATACCCGATTCGTATCCGGTTTCCGTTTCCAGCTGTGCGCGCACCACTTCGATCGGGGCTTGATCACGCACAAACCCTCGCGCCACATCTAATAACATGCCCTGTTCTTCGGTCAGGCTGATCGCTAAATTCTGCGGATAACTAAACATGTTTCAGCCCTCCTACTTCGGCAGCCCGAGCACGTGCTCGGCGATAATATTGGCTTGTACCTGGGTCGTGCCGCCGCCGATGGTAGCGCCAAAATTACTGAAGTAAGCCCGTTGCCAGAACCCACCCCGAACAGCATCCGCATCGCCGACATAGAGTGCACTGCGCGCGCCCTGCTTGCTCGCTGTGTACTGCTTCATCCGCCGCTCGTACTCAGTACCCCGATACTTCACGGACAACGCAAGCCCCATCGGGTAATCGGTATTCAATGCGGGAACTGCCATACGTCGTGCCGATAATGAAAGTGCCTTAGCCTCCATCATGAAGCCGACCAAGTCGTCGCGAACAATCGGATCAGAGAGTAGCGCCTCACCGTCTTGCTCAAGCCCGCGCAAATCGTTAATCATGTCATCGATCTGGATGGTCACGCCCCAGTGCCCGCTGGCCTGTCCCGCGGTGACACCCCGCTCGTATTCCAATGTCTTCATTGCCACGCGCCAACCACCGCCCTCCTCACCCATCAGGCAGCTTGCGGGAATGCGTGCATCAGTGAAAAACGTCTGATTAAAACCGTACTCACCCGTAACCTTGCGGATGGGATGGGCTTCGATACCGGCGACTTTCATCGGCGAAAGGAAAAATGACAAACCGTCGTATTTACGTTCTGCTGTGGGGTCGGTGCGCGCCAACAGGATCATGTGGTCTGCATAGTTACCCAACGTGGTCCAGATCTTGGATCCGTTCACCACGTACGCGTCACCGTCCTTCACTGCTCGGGTTTGGACAGCGCCCAGGTCAGAGCCATGATCGGGCTCTGAGAATCCCTGACACCAAATCTCCTCGCCGGAGAGAATATGCTTGATGTATTTCGCTTTCTCTTCATCAGTCCCCATATCTAGCAACAGCGGCCCCACCCAGTTGAGTCCAATGGTATTGAAGATAATCGGGGCGTTGTGACGGCTGAGCTCTTTATCCACCACATACTGATAGGCAGGATCGGCGCCTTGGCCACCGTACTCGGTCGGCCAATGCATCCCCAAATAGCCGGCGCTCCAGAGTTTGTACTGCCACTCACGCAGAAAATCGAGCTGCTGTTCGGTGCCGACCTCGAGAAAGGTCAGGGGCAATAGAAACCCCGGGTCAGCGGGCACGTTTTCCGCCATCCAGGCTGATACCTCCTCCCGAAAGGTTTTCAATGCCGCTTTGTTGTCCGCCATCTTCTCTCTCCTGAACTCTCTCTTATTGAAATCGCTTACCCGGTAATATCGGTGCTGAAGTCGCTGGATCAGAGCACCGGGCACGCTCCTCCGCCAAGTGCGCATGCGCCAACGTGCCTCCCGCCTCCCCGCCAATCATGGGCTCAGCCCCGCCATCGACTGACTGACCCCGGTCAGAGGCCGTATTGACGTGAGGCCAAATCCCTCATGATCTCTTCTGATCCCCCGCCAATCGCATTGACCCTCACCTCACGATAGATACGTTCTACGCGGTTGCCACGCATATAGCCAAGCCCCCCGAGAATCTGCATGGCCTCGCGGGCGCAGAACTCCATGACTTCACTTGCCTGCACCTTGAGTAAAGCGATATCGCCCGGGTTAGGGGTCCCCGCCTCTATCGCTTCGTAACAACAACGAATATAGGCCTGAGTCGCATTTAACTGTTGCTTCATCTGCGCGATTTTATGGCGAATCACTTGATGATCTGCCAGGCGTTGGCCAAAAGTTTTTCGCTCCCTTGCCCAGATCACAGCTTCCTCAAGACAAACGCGACCGTAGGCCTCCATGGCTGCCGCCATGCCCATACGCTCGCTGTTGAAATTGGTCATGATGACTTTGAACCCTTCGTTTTCCCGTCCTATCAGGTGGCTAACGGGAACGCGCACCTCGTCAAAATAGAGGGTTGCGGTGTCGGATGCCCACCAACCCATTTTACGATCGAGGGGCGTGCGCGAAAAACCCGCTGCATCCGTGGGTATTAGCAGCATCGATACGCCACCGGCGCCATCGCCGCCGGTTCGCACGGCGGTTGATACCCAATTGGCGCGCATCCCCCCGGTAATGTAGGTTTTACTGCCCGAGACCACATAGTGATCGCCGTCCCGCACCGCCTGCGTGGACAGATTCGCCACATCGGAGCCGCCTCCCGGCTCGGTAATACCCAGAGAAATCCATTTTTCGCCCCGCAGCACCGGCGGCGCAACCTCAGCCTGCATCCATTCGGGCCCCCAGTTAAGAACCGGCGGCAAGCCGATGCCGTGCACCATTAGCGAAGCGGCTACCCCACCGACCCCGACGCGGGACAGCTCTTCGTTAACGATCCAGGAGTACCAGCTGTCCGCGGGCTGTCCGCCAAAGACTTCGGGGTAACCCAAGCCGAGTAGCCCCACCGAAGCTGCCTTTGGCCACAGGGCATCGGGTATCGCGCCCGCCTCATCCCATGCGTCGGCGTGCGGCATGATCTCTGTATCAACAAACCGCCTGAGCGCTGCCCTCCAGGCGAGGTGTTCCTCGGTAAGGTTCGGATTCGGGAGTCTGGCACTGTCAAAATCGAGACTCATGTTTCAGTCCTGTGGCGATAAAAAAACGAGGTAAGAGAAACCTAACCGGATCCCGTTTGTACGCACTGATCAGCCCGGAGTCAATTCGCGTATAAGGTACACTTAGTTTGCAGATCATTGGGCGTCAGGGTCACGACGCACCGGCTTCAGGAATCCCTTATGAAATATGTCGGCCAGTCCGATTACCAGCACAACTCAGCGCCTCGCATCGGTGTTTTGCTGACCAATTTGGGTACCCCAGAGGCGCCCACAGCCAAAGCCCTGAGACCTTACCTCAAGCAGTTTTTATGGGATCCCCGGGTCGTCGAAGTGCCTCGCCCTATTTGGTGGCTTATTTTGAATGGCATCATCCTCAACACTCGGCCCAAGCGGTCCGCCGAGGCGTATCGCGCGGTTTGGACCGAGCGCGGATCGCCGTTACTGATGCACCTGGAGGATCAGGTAGCCGGTGTCGAGCAACGCCTTGTGGCTCAATATGGTGATCGTTTTATTGTGCGCGGCGCCATGCGCTACGGCGCCCCGGCAATCCATACCGTACTGGATGAGATGTTTGCCGCGGGCATGGAGCAATTGGTTGTTCTACCGCTCTACCCCCATTACGGCGGCCCGACAACCGGATCGACCTATGACGAGGTGAGTAGCGCACTGACGCGCCGTAGATGGCTACCATCGCTACGCTTTGTCAGCTCATACCACGACAACCCAGGATACATTCAAGCCGTTAGCCAGAGCATCGAGGCACATTGGCAAACCCATGGTCGCGCCGACAAACTCGTGCTTTCTTATCATGGCATGCCCAAGCGCTACCTCCTCGAGGGGGACCCCTACCACTGCCAATGCCACAAAACTTCTCGCCTGATTGGCGAACAACTTGGCCTCAACGCCGCCGAAATGATCACAACCTTTCAATCACGATTTGGCCGTGAAGAGTGGTTGCAGCCCTACACCGACGAAACGCTGCGGGGGCTGCCTGAGCGAGGTGTGGCGTCGGTGCAGGTGGTGTGCCCGGGATTTTCTGCCGACTGTCTTGAAACCATCGAAGAAATCGGCATGGAAAACCGGGATACTTTTCTGGAGGCCGGCGGAACCCGGTATGAGTACATCCCCTGCCTGAATGCCGAGCCGGCACATATCGAGGCCCTGACTGAGCTCATCGCAGGAGAACTGAACGGCTGGCTGGATAGAGATGTCGATCGCCAGACCGGCGCAAAGCTGGCACATCACATGGGCGCACCCGACTGAGATGAGTCAGTGCGTCCCCTCTAACCAACCGATCACGATGGCAAGCGCCACCCCCACCAAAAAAAACGCTGTGAGACGGATGCGGTCATGACTGTGGAACTGCACCTCGGGGAGCAGATCCCCCAATGCGATACAGATAAAAGCACCGGCGGCAAACGCCAGCACCGCAGGTAACCAGAGGCTGGACAGCATGGGCGCCACGCCCAGATAAAACCCGAGGGCGGCAGCCGGGCACAGAAGCGCAAAGCTTACCGCAGCCCACCATCGCGCCGACGAGGACCATCCTCCTGTTGTCATGACGGTTTCAATAGACAGGGCGTCCAGTGGCTTGTGCAGTAGGATCGCCATAAACACGCCTATTCCCGCCATTGGCAGCAGCTGGTCAGTAACCAACACGGCGGCCAGCGCAATCCCGTCAATAACGGTGTGCACGCACAGACCGAACAACAAACCCAGCGCGCCCAACATTCTCTCGGGCGGATGGGCGTGATCATGGGCGTGGGCGTGATGGTGGGCGTCGCCTGAGGAAATTGCGCAGTCATCCGCTGCCGCACCAAAATCATGCTGATGAAAATGAAACAGTCTCAGCATCAATAACATAAAAATCAGACCGGTCAGCGTCCACGCCATCACCTTGTCTATTTCGTCGGGGGCAGCGGCAAAACTGTGGGGGATCAGGTGCAAAAATGCGACGCCGAGCATGAGCCCTGACACCATACTCAACACCATTTGCGTGCGCGTATGGGTCATCGCAATTTGTCGCGGCAACCAGCTCCCCAGCAGGGATGCGACAAACAGGCTGCCACCATAAAACGCGAGAAGCCATGGGCCCGACATCACACTACCCCGCCACAAGATTATCGCGGTGGATCATTTCTTCCTCGCCGCGATAGCCGAGCGTCGGCTCAATCTGGGCTGAAGCCTTGCCCACCAAGGCCCGGGCCTCACCACTGCTGTAGTTCACCAATCCACGGACGCGTTCTCTGCCCTCACTATCGACGCAACTGACCAGATCACCGCGCTCAAACTGCCCTGACACGTCGGTGATACCAATGGGCAAGAGCGATCGTCCCTGTTCTATAACCCCTCGCACAGCACCTTCATCCAATATCAATTGGCCCTGCGCATGGAGGAGGCTCGCCAGCCATTGCTTTCGCGCACTCTGCGGGCGCCGCTGGGTCTGCAAAAAAGTGCCCAGTGACTCACCGGCCGCCACGCGATTAATAATATTGGGCACACGTCCACTGGCGATAACGGTACCCGTGCCCGAGCGGGCGGCGAGTCGCGCGGCACTGAGCTTGGTCGCCATGCCACCTCGCCCCAGAGCACCGCCACCCGGTCCCGCCACGTTGTCCAACGCAGCGTCGTGGACATCTGCGGAGGCAATCACCTGGGCTCCAGCACCCTGACGCGGATCACGATCCATCAAGCCCTCTTGATCGGTCAAGATGAGCAGTACGTCCGCATCGACCAGATTCGCAACCAAGGCCCCCAAGGTGTCGTTGTCGCCCAGTCGAATCTCATCCGTCACCACCGTGTCATTCTCATTGACGATGGGTAGCACTCCCATACCCAGTAGTGTGCTCAGTGTGCTTCTGGCGTTGAGGTAACGATCGCGGGCTCTGATATCCGCATGACTCAGAAGAATTTGCGCGCTGGTAACGCCGTGCGGGCTGAGGTGCTCTTCATAGGCGCGCACCAGCGCCGACTGACCCACCGCGGCGGCCGCCTGGGACAGATGAACTTCGTGAGGTCTTTCAGCCATATTCAAACGAACGAGCCCTGCGGCAATTGCGCCGCTCGATACCAATACCACCTCGCAGCCCGCGTCGCGCAGCGCCACCAATTGGTCCGCCAAAGAGCGGACGACAGATGCATCCAACCCACGACCATCGTTGGTGAGTAAGGCGCTACCCACCTTCACGACCCAGCGCCGCGCAGTGGTCAATCGCTGTCTGTCGGCAAGAGCATCAGACAGATTCAATGCCGGTACTCCACCACCACGTCGTCATCGTCCTCAACGTCCGATGCTGCCGATTGGGCCCGCCGCGCCTCGGCACGTGCCGCCTGGAGGGTCGCAATCCGCTCCCGCGCCTCCTGCTGCATCTGCTCCTGCGCCAGTCTCTCCATCTCCAACGCTTCAGGATCTTCTCTAAAGAGCGCTTGTTGCGCCTCAAGATAGGTCATCAAATCACCGCAGAGACGCTCCGTGCCACGACCTGCAACCGCTGAAATAGTGTAGACGGGCCCGCTCCAGTTCAAAGCCGCCACTATCCGGTCGCGGCATTCAGAAAGAAGGGTTTCATCCACAAGGTCGGTTTTGTTCAGCACCAGCCAGCGCGGTCGATGCGCCAAGGTCGGACTAAAAGCCTCGAGCTCTCGGATCACCGCACAGGCGGCCTCGCCGGGATCGCCGCCATCAAGGGGGGCAACGTCTACCAAATGAAGCAATACGCGATTGCGTGTGAGATGCTTGAGAAAGCGAATGCCCAAACCGGCACCCTCGGAGGCGCCCTCGATGAGACCCGGGATGTCGGCAACGACAAAAGAGCGGTAGGCGTCAACCTTGACCACACCGAGATTGGGAATCAGCGTCGTAAAGGGATAGTCCGCGACCTTCGGAGTCGCTGCGGATACTGCGCGGATCAGCGTCGATTTACCGGCATTCGGCAGCCCCAGCAGGCCGACATCGGCTAATACTTTAAGCTCCAGCTTGAGCTGGCGAGACTCCCCCTCCGAACCGGGTGAGCTTTGTCGCGGCGCGCGATTGATACTGGACTTGTAACGCGTGTTCCCAAGGCCATGAAATCCCCCCTGCGCAACCAGCAGTCGCTCACCGGCTTCGCGAATATCTCCCAGAATCTCCCCCGATGACTCGTCCAGCACGGTGGTACCCAAGGGCACGGGCAGTACCAGATCACTCCCCGATTTTCCCGAGCAATTTCTACCGCGACCGGCCTCACCACTCTCGGCGCGGAAGCGACGGGTATATCGGTAATCAATCATGGTATTGAGAGATTCATCGCCCTCGATATACACCGAGCCGCCATCACCACCATCGCCGCCGTCCGGTCCACCCTTAGGTACGAACTTTTCGCGGCGAAAGCTCACGCAACCGTTACCGCCCTTACCCGCGGTGACTTCTATTGTGGCTTCGTCGACAAATTTCATGGTGTGCTCTGTCTCAGCAAAAAAAAACCTCGCCGGCTGACGAGGTTTTTCGAATCCCTGGCTGGCCAGCTCAGGCCGTTACAATACGGACCTGCTTGCGATTTTGCGGGCCGCCGGTGAAAAACTCTACCTTACCGTCTGCTGTCGCATACAGCGTGTGGTCTTTGCCAACACGAACATTCTCAGCGGCATGAAAGCGTGTTCCTCGCTGACGAACAATGATGCTTCCTGCTGAAACCGCCTGACCGCCGAAGGCTTTTACCCCAAGGCGCTTGCTCTCCGAATCTCTACCGTTGCGGGTACTACCGCCTGCTTTTTTGTGTGCCATGAGTGTGCTCTCCTGTCAGCCGGTAATCGCTGTGATTTTGACTTCGGTATACCACTGACGGTGACCCGTCTCCTTGCGGTAGTGCTTGCGTCGGTTGAACTTAACGATGCGGATTTTGTCGTGTCGGCCGTGGGAAACGACCTCAGCCGTTACCTTACCGCCCGCCACCAGCGGCGCGCCGATCTTGACATCGCTACCCGCGCCAACCATCAGGACCTGATCGAACTCGACGGTGTCGCCAGTCGCAGCCTCGATCTTCTCGAGCTTGATCTGCTCGCCCTCTTCCACGCGGTGCTGTTTACCGCCGCTCTGAATTACTGCGTACATTGTTTTTCCTCTCAGTTAGCCTGCTCGCAAAAAGACCGCCAAAGCGGGGCAGAGTTCAGGCACCGAAACCTGACCGTATGGTCAGATCAAGGGCGCGAACAATACGCGTTCATTAGGTTGAGCGCAAGTGTGAGGATTCTGGCTGATTTTTCTAGAAAATGTCTGCGTTTTCTCGATCCAGAAGATATCGGCCGTCGGCGTGGCGGCATCGCCCTCCCCGGCCTATACTTCGCCGCGGAGGGGGGTGAGCAGTGGATGTCACAATAAGAGACAGCGTCGCGGCTGAATTTGCGCAGGTCGATGAAGTGATCGTATCCATGCTGCAGTCAGATGTCGAAATGGTGGAGAGCATTGGTCACCACATCGTGCAGGCTGGCGGCAAGCGGATGCGACCACTACTGGTGTTACTGTCAGCTCAGGCGCTGGGGGGCATAGAGACAAGCCACATCCAGTTTGCGGCGGTTGTCGAATTCATTCACACCGCCACGCTCCTGCATGACGACGTGGTCGACCTCTCTACCTTGCGTCGGGGCAGGCCCACCGCCAACGCCGCTTTCGGTAATGCACCTAGCGTCCTGGTCGGAGACTTCATCTATACCCGCGCCTTTCAGCTCATGGTGCAACTCAATCACATGCCACTCCTCGCCCATATGGCCGAGACCACCAATACCATCGCCGCGGGCGAAGTCATGCAGCTGGTGCACGCAGGTGACCCCGACACGCAGGCCGATCAGTATCAGGAAATTATTCGGCGCAAGACCGCCGCCCTGTTCGCTGCCGCTTGCCACGGCGCCGCGTTACTGCACAACGTAGACAGCGCCATCGCGGCGACCATGCTCGACTATGGGATGAATCTGGGTATCGCCTTCCAACTGGCTGATGACTTGCTCGACTATGCCGGAGATCCCTCACTGACAGGTAAAAATATTGGTGATGATCTCAGTGAGGGGAAAATTACGCTCCCGCTACTCCATGCGCTCGAAGTCGGTGATGACAACGATCGGGGCATCGTGGCTGAGGCGCTGCGGACGAAAAATGGCGACGCCTTCGCGGAAGTCATGGCCGTTGTGCGACGCACCGGCGGACTCGAAGCTACCCGAGACGCAGCGATGAAACATCAGCGACAGGCGACGGCGGCCCTTGGTCCCCTCAACCCCTCCTCCGCGCGGGACGCCTTACAGCAGATGGCAAACCAAGCCGTGGATCGCCTCGGCTAATGGACGCCGCACCCCCGCCGCTCCACGATCGGCTACTTCACGCCGCGGCGTCGCTCAATGATCGACGGATAGAAACCCTGTTCGACACTGAACCCGACCGCGCCACACAATATCGCTGCAGCGCATCCGGACTCGTTTTGGATTTCGCCAAGCATCGCCTAGACGACGCCGCGCGGCAAATTTTGCTCGAACTGGCGGAGGCCCGAGCTCTGGCGGAGGCTTTCTCGGCACTGACCCGCGGCGAGGAAGTGAACACCTCGGAGCGACGCGCAGCGCTCCATACCCTGCTCCGAGGCACCGGGACCGCAACGCAACCGACGCTGTCGAAGTTGGTCGAGGACACATTGTCCCGGATGGCTGAGCTGGTGGCAGCAGTGCACGCCGGTGATGCCTGTGGTTTTGACGGCCAGTCCTTCACCGATGTGGTGAACCTCGGTATTGGCGGATCGGACCTCGGACCGCGGCTCGTCTGTGAGGCGCTGGAATATAACGGCGCGCCCCTGCGGGCTCATTTCGTCGCCAATATCGACCCTCATGATCTCGACACGACACTGGCGGGGCTCAACCCCGCGCGCACGCTGTTCGTTATCTGCTCCAAGTCGTTCTCTACCGAGGAGACGCTCTCCAACACAATCAGGGCCAGAGCTTGGCTGATAGCGGGCGGTGCTACCAACGAAACACTGGGGAATAACCTGATTGCGGTCACCACGCAGGTCGCGCGCGCGGGGGAGTGGAACGTTTGGCCCGAGCGATGCTTCCCGATCTGGGACTGGGTGGGAGGACGTTACTCTCTGTGGTCGGCGATCGGTATTGCCATCCCATTGGCCCTGGGGTGGTCAGCGTTTTTCCGCCTTTTGGAGGGCGCTCGCGCCATGGACGAGCACACGGCAGAGGTCCCACCCGCCAATAATTTGCCGATGATGATGGCACTTCTTGAGCTGTGGCAAACCCATTACCTGAAAACCGATACCCATGCCGTATTACCCTACGCGCAAAGGCTGGCGCGACTCCCCGATTTTCTACAACAACTCACCATGGAAAGTAACGGCAAACACGTAACGCCAGAAGGGCAACCACTCACGCACCATACGGCGCCGGTGCTCTGGGGTTCAGCCGGCACGATCGGGCAGCATTCCTACTACCAGCTGCTACACCAGGGCACGCGATCTTTTACCGCTGACATTATTTTGCCCCTCTCATCAGGGGACGGAGACTTTGATGCGCGGCGTGCGCTCGCTGGGCATGCTTTAGCGCAAAGCCGTGCCCTGATGGTTGGTCGGCCCAGAGATGACGCCCTTCGGCTTGGCGCTGAACGCGGGTTTTCGGCAGAGGCCAGCCGCCAATTCGAATTACCGGGCAATCATAGTCATTCGCTGATCACCATGAGCAGCGTATCACCGGAGTGTCTGGGAGGGCTGATCGCGGCATTTGAGCACAAAACCTTCTTTCTCGGCGTGCTAATGGGCATTAATTCCTTCGACCAGTGGGGCGTCGAACTCGGCAAAGAGATCGCCGCTGAAATGCAGGCGCTTCTGCGTGACGACGCAGTTTCGGTCGATGCCGACCCCGCTACCTTGAGTGCCGTAAACGCCTGGCGAGACGCCAATCCCGAGCCCTGATCAGGCGTCGATCAAGGACAAGAGTTCCTCAGTCTTTGCTTCCATCAAGGCCTGATCGCCCCGGGTCTCGACATTGAGCCGGACCACGGGCTCGGTGTTGGACATGCGCAGGTTGAAACGCCAATCGGCAAACTCCATCCCCAAGCCATCCAGCTTTTCGATCGACGCCGCCTGCTCGCCATAGCGCGACTCGACAGCCGACAGCAGGGCAGGAGGATCAGCGACCTGTCGGTTGATTTCTCCTGAGCAGGGAAAGGCGCTTTCTCTGGCTGCAACCAATGCGGAGAGCGGCTGCTCTGTTTGGGACATTAACCCGGCAATCAACAGCCAGGGGATCATGCCGCTGTCGCAATAAGCAAAGTCACGAAAATAGTGGTGGGCCGACATCTCGCCGCCGTAAACCGCATCCACCTCGCGCATGCGTTCCTTGATAAACGCGTGGCCCGTTTTACTCAGCACTGGCTCGCCGCCACCGGCGCGGGCGATATCCTGCGTATTCCATGTCAGGCGAGGGTCGTGAACGATTTTTTGAGGCCCAAGGCGAGACAAAAACGCCTCGGCCAGCAAGCCCACAATGTAATAGCCTTCGATAAAATGTCCGGCGCTATCGAAGAAAAAGCAGCGATCGAAATCTCCGTCCCAAGCGATACCCAGGTCGGCACCCTCAGCGACCACACGCTCCGCAGTCACCGCGCGATTTTCCACCAACAGCGGGTTCGGCACGCCATTGGGAAATTCACCATCGGGCTCGTGATGCACTTTGATAAAGGTAAAAGGCAAATGCGATTCCAACGCATCAATCACAGCACCTGCGCCACCATTACCCGCCGTACAGACAATCTTTAGCGGGGCTAGGGCTGAAACATCGACATACGAGAGCAGGTGCTGCACGTATGCCGCCCGGGTGTCGACCGTTTGGTAGCCCCCCCGTGCTGGGGCGGGCTCAAACGCATTTTGCTCGGCGAGCGCACGAATATCCGCTAACCCCGAATCGCCCGAGATGGGGCGCGAACCCTCCCTGACAAATTTCATACCGTTGTAGTCTTTGGGGTTGTGGCTGGCGGTCACAACGATGCCACCTCCAACACCCAAGTGTGCCGTCGCGAAATAAATCTCTTCGGTTCCGCACAGCCCGATGTCCTGTACTGACACGCCCTGCGTTCTGAGGCCGTCGGTCAGCGCCTGCTTGATAGACTCGCTGGTGAGGCGGATGTCGTGCCCCACCACGACGATGCCCGGCTGGATGACCTCCGCGTAGGCTCGACCGATGCGATAGGCAACATCCTCATTCAACTGATCCGGAATGCGGCCACGCACATCGTAGGCCTTGAAACAATCGAGGCTATCAGTCATTGGTCGCGGCCGTAGTAATGCTCGTACACGTGCTGAGTCGCCTCTACAAATCCCGGTACGCTACCGCAGTCAAAACGTTGCCCTTGGAACCGGTAAGCCAGCACGCGCCCCTCACTGGCCTGCACTTGCAAAGCGTCAGTCAATTGCACCTCCCCATTCCGACCGGGAGGCGTGCTGCGGATAATGTCAAAGATATCTGGGGTGAGAATGTATCGGCCGATGACCGCAAGATTCGAGGGCGCCTCCTCCCGCGGCGGCTTCTCTACCATCGCCGTAACGCGGGTCAAGCCTTCGCGCTCCGGCGTCCCCGCCGCGACGCCGTACTGGTGGATATCTGTCATGGGCACTTCCTGTACCGCGACGATGGAGCACTGAAACTCCTCGTAAAGTGCAGCCATTTGGGCCAGTACGCCCGGGCCACTGCCATTCAGGCATAGGTCATCGGATAGCACCACACCGAAGGGTTGATCACCGATCAAGGGTTCGCCTGTCAGAATGGCGTGCCCCAAACCCAGCATCGCGCGTTGGCGTACCATGGTAAACACGCCGCGCTCGATCACATCACGAATACCCGTCAAGTATTGCTCCTTGGAGGAACCGGCGATCTGATGCTCGAGTTCGTAACTAATATCAAAATGGTCTGCGATGGCTCGCTTGCCTCGACCCGTCACCAATGCACAGTTCAGCATGCCCGCCTCGATGGCTTCTTCAACGCCATACTGCACGAGGGGTTTATTGACGATCGGTAGCATTTCCTTCGGCATACTCTTGGTGGCGGGCAGGAACCGCGTGCCATACCCCGCCACCGGAAACAGACATTTTTTGATCACGCCGCGGGCTCCTCCCTGCCATAAACATCGTCAAATCGCACGATATCATCTTCACCCAGATACGACCCGGACTGGACCTCAATCACTTCGAGCGGTGTCTCGCCACGATTGGCCAAACGGTGCTTCATGCCAAGAGGTATATAGGTAGATTCGTCAGGGCCCAATGTCAGGTGCTCCTCGCCCCGGACAATATCTGCCACACCGGATACCACCACCCAGTGCTCAGCGCGCTTATGGTGTAACTGCAGTGACAGTGTTTGTCCGGGATTGACGGTAAGGCGCTTGACCTGAAAATGCTCGCCCACAACCAACGATTCGTAGGCTCCCCAGGGCCTGAAAACCCGGTGGTGGACGGTCGCCTCAGAGCGATCTGCCCGGCTTAGGGTATCTACCAGTTGTTTGATGTCTTGAACCCGTTGCTTGGGACTGACCATCACTGCGTCGGGCGTTTCTACGATCACAAGATCTTCAATACCGAGGGCGGTCACCAAGCGACTCTCGCTGTGTACATAGCTACCCTGAGCGTCCTGCAACACCACATCACCCCGGGTGACGTTGCCCTGTTCATCTCCCAGCCCCAACTCCCACAGCGCCGACCAAGCGCCGACGTCACTCCATCCGCAATCAAGTGTCGCGACGCCGCCGTGGGTTGTTTTTTCCATCACGGCGTAGTCGATGCTATCTGCCGGGGAGGCGAGAAATGCGGCCTCATCAGGTCGAATAAAATCCAGATCCTGAGTCGCGGCAGCCATGGCACGCTCGCACGCGGCCAACATCTCCGGCTGGTGCAAAGCCAGCTCCTCAAGATACCGATCAGCTCGAAACAGGAACATTCCACTGTTCCAAAAGTAGGTGCCCGCAGCAATGTAAGACTCGGCCGTAGCGAGATCGGGCTTTTCAACAAACTCTGCGAGATCAAACAGCCCCGTGGCGAGGCTTTCTCCAGCGCGAACATAGCCATAACCAGTCTCTGCGCGCGTGGGCACCACGCCGAAGGTCATCAGTCGGCCCTCGCGCGCCTCGGAGGCCGCGCGGACGACCGCTTCGCAGAACTTTGTGGGCTCAACGATGTGGTGATCTGCGGGTAATACCAACAACAGGGACTGGGGATCGTGCTGTCTGACCTGAAGCGCTGCCAGTGCAATGGCCGGGGCGGTATTGCGCCCCGCAGGCTCGAGGATGATCTCGGGGGGAGCCATAGACTCTCCGCGCAGTTGCTCAGCGACCATGAAGCGGTGCTCGGCATTGCATACCACCATAGGCGGGCGGCACTCGAGACCGCTGAGGCGTCGCAGGGTCTCCTGCAACATTGAACCCTCGCCGCCCAAGGGCAAAAACTGCTTGGGTCGCGCCGCCCGGGACACAGGCCAGAGTCGGCTACCAACACCGCCAGAGAGTAAAACGGGTACTAACATAAGACTCAACCGTTCTGGATAGGGGCGCGATGCTACTGGATACAGAGTGGGTTTTCACCCTTAGCGCTCAGCCCGGGGTCAGCATTCAAGCCGATTTTTGTGCACCTCGCGGCTGGCCGCTCCTATCTGGATCCTGCTGGGGCATTGCACTACAATTGCGGCCCCAGATCGAGGCGGTGCCATCAGGCCCTCGCGCCCCGCTTTAAACCGCTCTATCCCCACGGAAACCCAAGGCATGACTGAACGCTCGACCTTTGTCCCCCAGGCCCATTACGACAAGGCAGACCTGGTAGCCTGCGGGTTGGGCGAGCTCTTTGGGCCCGGCAATGCCCAACTACCGGTAGACAACATGCTGATGGTCGATCGCATCACCCACATCAGCTCCGAGGGCGGTTCGGCAGGCAAGGGAGAGCTCATAGCAGAGCTGGATATCCATCCCGATTTATGGTTTTTCGATTGCCACTTCCCAGGAGATCCGGTGATGCCCGGGTGCCTGGGACTCGACGCCATGTGGCAACTGGTCGGTTTTTTCCTTGGCTGGCGCGGTAATCCCGGGCGCGGGCGAGCGCTGGGCTCCGGCGAGGTCAAATTCACCGGGCAGATCCTGCCAAGCCACTCACTGGTGCGCTACCACATCCACATGAAACGTGTGATTGAACGAAAGCTCGTGATGGGTATTGCCGACGGCTCAGTGTCCGTTGATGGAGAAGTCATTTATACCGCTACCGATCTGCGGGTCGGCCTCTTTAAGAATACGGAGTCACTCTGATGCTGGAGCGCGTTGTCGTCACCGGGATGGGCATCATTTCCTGCTTGGGCAATGACCCACCATCAGTAAAGGAAGCGTTATTCGACGGAAGATCAGGCATAGCAACCTGCCAGGCCCACATTGAAGCCGGTATGCGCTCGCACGTTGCGGGCATTCCCCAAATCGATCTGGCCGAACATATTGATCGAAAACAGTGGCGATTTATGGGGGATGCGGCGGGCTACGCCTACCTCAGCCTGCAGCAAGCCATTACCCAGTCTGGACTGACCGCGCAACAGATATCACATCCTCGCACGGGTATCGTGGCGGGCTCGGGCGGTGCCTCCTCCTCGAATCAGGTCGAGGCAGCTGACATTTTGCGAGACCGCGGTATCCGACGGGTGGGACCCTACCGCGTTACCCAGACTATGGGCAGCACCGTATCTGCCTGCCTCGCAACGCCATTTCAGATCAAGGGCGTCAACTACTCTATCTCCTCAGCATGCTCCACCAGTGCTCACTGTATCGGACACGCCATGGAACTCATCCAGCTCGGTAAGCAGGACGTGGTTTTTGCGGGCGGTGGCGAGGAGTTGCACTGGACCATGAGCGCGCTGTTCGACGCCATGGGTGCGCTGTCGACCCAATATAACGAGACCCCCGAGCGGGCCTCTCGAGCCTACGACGCAGATCGTGACGGCTTCGTGATCGCCGGCGGCGGCGGTATGTTAGTGCTGGAATCTTTGAGTCACGCCCAAGCGAGAGGCGCCCCGATCCTGGCTGAATTGGTGGGCTATGGAGCGACCTCAGATGGCTATGACATGGTGGCACCGTCTGGAGAGGGCGCAATACGGTGTATGCAACAGGCCATGCACGGGCTTGAGGGTCGTATCGACTACATTAACGCCCATGGCACCAGCACCCCGGCAGGGGATATTCAGGAACTCAATGCCATGCGCACGGTGTTTGGTGACAGCGCGCCGATGATTGGCTCTACCAAATCACTCTCCGGCCATTCACTGGGTGCGGCAGGCGTTCAGGAAGCGATTTATTCTCTTCTCATGTTGGGTGACGACTTCGTCGCCGCGTCGGCCAATATCGATACCTTGGACGAGGGCGCAGCGGGTATGCCGATTGTCCTGGAACGCTTGGATAACACACAGCTGGAGCAGGTGATGTCCAACAGCTTCGGCTTTGGTGGTACCAACGCTACGTTGATCTTTCGACGGTATCGGGCCTGAGGCTACCCGAATCCCGGTTGCCACAGCGCGCTCAAGGGAATCACCTCGACCCAATCTCCCGGTGTCACGGTTACACCCGCGGGTAGCACTGCCAACCCATCGGCTGCACTCAAGCTGGTCAACACGCCAGAGCTTTGACTACCGGTTAACTCCGCCCCCATTGCCAGCCCCTGGCCCACCAGACGCACGCGTAAGAACTCCTCTCGCGAGCCCGGTCGCGCGATAGTAAAGCGGGCCTGCACCGGAAAACGCGGCACCACTGGGAGCATCCCACCCTGACGCTTCACCAGCCATGGTCTTGCAACCAGCGCAAAAGTGATCCAAGCCGAGACCGGATTGCCGGGCAATCCAAATATGGGAGTGCCCTGCACTTCACCAAATGCCAGTGGCTTACCCGGCTTAATCGCCAGGCGCCAGATCGCCAAAGTCCCCTGCTTCTCGATCTCTCCCCGGACATGATCCTCCTCCCCTACCGACACACCGCCGGCCGTCACGATGCAATCGGCGCTCGCAGCCGCACTTTGCAACGCTGCCGCAATTCTGGCCGGGACATCGGGAACATGACGGTTCTCCGTCACCTCAAAGCCAAGCGCCTGAACCTGATGCGCCAGTACAAACCGGTTACTGTTGAAGATTTGCCCAGGGTCGAGTTCACCCTTACCGGGATCACGCAACTCATCGCCAGTGGTGAGTATTGCCACACGCAAGGGGCGATAGACCGATACCGTGTTAATACCGACCGAGGCGAGCAAGCCAACATCCTGTGGCCGCAAACACTGCCCTCGTTGCACCAAACAGTCACCCGGTCGAATATCGTCGCCTTGGCGCCTGATATGCTGTCCTTCACTCACAGGTGGCAAGCGCACGCCAGCGGCGGTCGCCTCTGCGTCCTCCTGAGGGATGACGGCATCTGCCCCGGGGGGGATTTCGGCACCGGTAAAGATACGTGCTGCCGTTCCAGGCGCCAAAGCCAGCGGCGGCTGACCCGCGGGAATACGTTGGCTCACTGGCAACAGGCCGGGGACGTCAGTGCTACAGACGGCGTAACCGTCCATGGCGCTATTATCGGCCGGCGGCACAGCGCAAGGCGCGACAACCGCTTCGGCGACATATCGATTGAGCGCCACTTCGAGCCCCACTGGCTCGGCATTGGGAACTCGGTCAACCGAATCAAGGATGATCTCGAGCGCGTCCGCCAGTGGGGTTAATGACATGTCTTAGTGCCCCCGCAACACCCCAACAAAGTTACACGGCCGATGCTCGCTGTCGAGCTGATCCCGAATCACGCCCTCCCACGCCGTGCGGCAGGCCCCGGTCGATCCGGGCATACAAAAAATCACGGTTCCATTTGCCAACCCCGCCAGGGCTCGGGATTGAATCGTGGAAGAGCCGATGTCGTCGAGACTCAGCGCCCGAAATACCTCTCCAAAACCTTCGATGACCTTGTCGAAAAGAGGCGCCACAGCCTCTGGCGTGGAATCACGTCCTGAGAACCCCGTGCCTCCGGTTGTCAGCACCACCTCTACGCCGGGATCTGCGATCCACTGGGATACCACCGCACGGAGCTGATAAATATCGTCAATCACAATCTGTCGATCGACCACGGCGTGACCCGCCGACCTCAACGCTTCTTCAAGAAAAGCGCCCGAGGTATCGGTGTCAGTAGTGCGAGTATCGCTCACAGTCAGTACGGCCACATTCAAGGCTGTGCTCATAATGTCGTTCTCATCCCTCTGCGTAGAGTTCAATGTAGCGTTGCACCGCCCGCGGAACAAATTCTCGCCAGCTCAGTTGCTGAATACCGAACTGGTGACGAATTTCGGCGCAATCAAGACTTAGACTGGTGGTCACATTGGAACCCTCACTGGTCAGCTCCATCAGCTCCCTAGCCCCCCTAAACGGCGCATACTGCGACGCATTGGCCAGCACTGCCTCCATAAACGAATACGCGTTGACCTCGCCGATACCACTGTAGTGATAGAGGCCTGTCCTCGGCGCGCCTGCACCCAGTTGATCAATGATGCCGTGAATGACCCGCGCCACCTCAGCAACGTGAACCGGGCTGCCCCGGACCTGCTCGCTCACCTTGACTCGGTCTCCTCTTGAGAGGGCATCCAGCGCCCTCGCGAGCGGATTCGGACGACGACCGCCGAACATCAGGCCCAGACGTAAAATAAAAATCTCGTCCACCGTCTCCCTGAGTAACTGCTCGACCTCGATGAGGGTCCGACCAACCGAATCAGTGGCGTCGGGTTGATCGGTCTCGCGGTACGGACGGGACAACGTGCCCGAGAAGACCCGCGCACTGGACAGAAACAAATAGGCAATGTGGTCGCGCGCGGCCAGACCAGCCAGCCACCGTGTTCGCTCGAGATCGGGTTGGCCAACAGGATCAACACCGTCGATCTGGGTGACGAGCCGGGCATCCAGAATCAGATCGACACTTTGTCGGCGAATCAGCTTTTTTACCTGCCGCTCGCGGCGCCAACGCGTCGCATCCATATCGACGCCAATGATTTCATGGCGCATCAAAGGCGCGGCAAATGACCTCAGTGAAAACCCCAGAGGAGAGTCCAAGCCTAAAACCAAAATACGCACGGGAATCAGACCCATCCATTACCGGGCATCAATCTGCCCATCGATTAGAACGGGATGTCGTCTTCCGGAAAATCAATGGGCGCGGGATTGCTGGCCGCAGGCGCACTGGCGGCGGGTGCAGGCTGATAGCCGCCACCGTCCTGCATGCCCCCGCGGCTGTCGAGCATTTGCATTTCCTGGGCGACAATTTCTGTCGTGTAGCGATCCTGCCCAGACTGGTCCTGCCATTTCCGGGTTCGTAGGGACCCCTCAACATACACTTTGGACCCTTTTTTCAGGTACTCGGCGGCGATCTCGGAGAGTCGATTAAAAAATACCACCCTGTGCCACTCGGTGCGCTCCTGCTGCTCACCGGTATTTTTATCGCGCCAGCTCTCCGAAGTGGCGAGACTCACGTTGGTGACACCGCCCCCCGAGGGGAGCACGCGATGCTCGGGGTCATTGCCCAGATTCCCAACCAAAATCACTTTGTTAATGCCACGCGAGGCCATAAGGTTCTCCAAATTTGCACCGGGATAGGCTGCTCGTGCGGCCTCCGGTTTTATCTAACACGTCCGAGACTATAGCAACGCTACCGCTCCTCGGGTACATCATTCTCTGACATTTACTCGCCTAAAACGCGCTAACCGGTGCACGGGCGTAGCGCCAGACGCCTGCCAACCAAACCACCGCAAGCCCGGAGAGAAGCGCCACCAGCGCCTCGATGCCACCCCACTGCAATGCCGCACCCCCTGCAATCCCGCCGCTGAATACGCCAAAAAATTGCGCGCTGGAAAAAACGCCCATCGCTGTCCCCCGAAGCGACACGGGTGCGAACATCGATACGAGTGCCGGTAGCAGCGTTTCCAGCGCTGTAAACCCGACAAAGAACAGGACCAGCCCTACGCCCAGTGTGGACAGCGCATTCGCCTTGAGCGCCAGAAATAAACCACCCACCGCCAGTAAAATAGTCACCACAATAATCGGCCGGGGATGTTGTCGTTCACCGCGGCGGCGGATCAGTAACGCTACCCCCGGCAGTGACATGAGCAAAGTTAGGAGATACATCCACGCATGTTGCGCCGCAGGCAATCCCACCCGCTCACTCATGATTGCCGGGACGGCGGTGAACGCAGCCATGAGTAGCAGATGTAAGCAAAAAATACTGCCATAAAGTATGCCCAAGCCAGGCCCCCACAGGGCTTCACCCAGGCGCTGACGGTCGGCGAGGTGAGCTCGCCCGCCTTCAGTGAGCTGCGGTGTCACAGGCAACCACAGCAAGACAACAACAAGGCCCAGCGCGCCCATGACGGCGGTCACCTCAAATACCCCCGACAGACCACCCCAAGCCGCCAATACAGGACCCAGCACCAGCGCCAACGCAAAGGAGATACCAATACTGGCACCGATGATGGCGGACGCTTTGGTGCGTTGCTCGACACGCGTGTAGTCAGCTGCCAGCGCCATGGTCGCCGATGCAATCGCCCCGGATCCCTGCAGCAACCGCCCGAGGGCCAGTTCTGTCAACGTGTCTGCAAACGCCGCCACCAGACTGCCGCAAATCAACAGGCAGAGGCCGCCCATAATGACCGGCTTGCGACCGATGCGATCAGACAGCCAGCCGAGGGGCACCTGCAGTAGCGCCTGAGTCAGTCCATAGGCTCCCAGAGCCAGCCCAATACTGGCGGTGCTGGCGCCCGCCAATTCCTGCGTGTAGACGGCGAAAAGGGGAAGCACCATGAACAGACCGAGCATGCGCAGGCAATAGAGGCACGCCAATCCCGTGACGGCGCGGCGTTCAACACTCGTAAAAGGTTCTTTGGACAGCACAATATTCGTCGCCTGAGCGAGATTTGAGTGTAACACGGGGGAAAAACCTGCCCGATACAGTCCGTCGCCCTCGGATCCTCGTATACTGTCGAGTTGGCAGAAATCCCCCACAGGAAGACCCATGGATACCATTGAGGTCCGCGGCGCGCGCACCCATAACCTCAAAAATATCGATCTCGATATCCCCAGAGACAAATTGGTCGTGATCACCGGTCTATCGGGCTCTGGCAAATCGTCCCTGGCATTCGACACGCTCTACGCCGAGGGCCAGCGGCGCTACGTGGAGTCACTCTCGACCTACGCGAGACAGTTTTTGTCGATGATGGAAAAGCCAGATGTCGACCACATCGAGGGCCTCTCTCCTGCCATCTCTATCGAACAAAAATCCACCTCACATAATCCTCGATCGACCGTCGGTACCATCACGGAAATCTACGACTATCTTCGCTTGCTCTTTGCCCGGGTCGGGGATCCGCGCTGCCCAACCCATGGAGTGACACTGAAGGCACAGACAGTGACGCAAATGGTCGACGCGGTGCTTGCCCTGCCGGAGGGAAGCAAGCTCATGCTGCTGGCACCCGTGGTACGCGACCGCAAAGGCGAGCACCTGCACGTGTTTGAACAGATGCGCGCGGCGGGCTTTATTCGCGTTCGGGTGGATGGCATCGTGGTAGATCTGGACGACGTACCCGCGCTCGACAAAAAGAAAAAGCATCGTATTGATGTGGTCATCGATCGCTTCAAAGTCCGGGAGGACCTTAAGCTGCGCCTCGCTGAGTCCTTTGAAACGGCGCTTGAGCTGACCGACGGCGTGGCGGCGGTCGCGCCTATGGAGGGCGAGGGTCCTGAGACACTTTTTTCGGCCCGTTACGCCTGCCCCAGCTGCGGCCACTCTATCGATGAGCTCGAACCCCGACTCTTTTCCTTTAATAACCCCGCCGGTGCCTGTGACGGCTGCGACGGCCTTGGCGTTACCCAATTCTTCGACGAGAGCCGAGTGGTACTGCACCCTGAGGCGAGCCTCGCCGAAGGTGCAATTCGCGGCTGGGATCGACGCAACGTTTATTACTTTCACCTGCTCCGCTCGCTAGCGGGGCACTACGGCTTTGACATGGACCAACCCTTCAATAGCCTCGCCCAGAAACACCGGGACATTATTCTGCATGGCAGTGGCGGCGAGGAGATTGAGTTCTCCTATATCAACGACCGCGGTACGGTATTTAAACGTGTGCACGTGTTCGAGGGCGTGATCCCGAATATGGATCGGCGCTATCGCGAGACAGAGTCTTCCTCCGTGCGTGATGAACTGGCCAAATACGTGTCGACGGCGGCCTGCAAGGCGTGTGAAGGCACGCGGCTGTGTGCGGACGCACGCAGCGTTTATGTCGACGATCGCACCCTACCGAATATCACCGCGCTACCCGTAGGTGAAGCTCAGGCCTACTTTGACGCTCTGTCGCTTCCCGGCCGCCAGGGCGAAATTGCCGATAAGATCCTGAAGGAACTGCGTGCACGCTATCGCTTTCTGGTCGACGTCGGGCTCAACTATCTGACTTTGAACCGCAGCGCCGAAACCCTTTCGGGGGGTGAGGCCCAGCGCATCCGGCTTGCCAGCCAAATTGGGGCGGGACTGGTGGGCGTGATGTACATTCTCGACGAGCCTTCGATCGGTCTGCATCAGCGCGACAACGAACGCCTGCTCAATACCTTGATTCACCTCCGCGACCTTGGCAACACCGTGCTGGTGGTTGAACACGACGAAGACGCCATTCGCAACGCCGACCATATTATTGATATCGGCCCCGGTGCCGGGGTGCACGGCGGGGAGGTGGTGGTCTCAGGATCGCTCGAGGACGTGACTGCACATCCAGACTCGCTGACAGGCGCCTACCTTTCGGGCAAGCAAAACATTCCCATACCGACGAGGCGTCATCCGATCGACCCGATGCAGCTGATCTCCATCATGGGCGCTTGCGGTAACAACCTACAAAATGTGTCGTTGGATCTGCCCATCGGGTTGCTCACTTGCGTTACCGGGGTGTCGGGCTCCGGCAAGTCCACGCTTATCAACGGGACACTCTACCCCCTCGCCGCTACCGCACTGAACGGCGCCACCACCTTAAAAGCGGCCACCCACGAGGGCATTACCGGACTCGAGAAACTCGACAAATGTATCGACATTGACCAGAGCCCCATTGGCCGAACACCGCGCTCGAATCCGGCCACCTATACCGGAATCTTCACCCCCATCAGGGAGCTCTTTGCCGGTACGCAGGAGGCCCGTTCACGGGGTTACAAGCCAGGCCGATTCAGCTTTAACGTGCGCGGCGGTCGTTGTGAGGCGTGTCAGGGTGACGGCGTAACGAAAGTCGAGATGCACTTCCTGCCCGATATCTATGTGCCCTGCGACGTCTGCAAGGGCAAACGCTACAATCGTGAGACCCTCGAGATCCGCTTCAAGGGTCTTAACATCTATGAAGTGCTCGAGCTGACTGTCGAGGACGCGCTGTCTTTCTTTGAGGCCGTGCCTGCTATCCATCGCAAGCTCCAGACGCTGATGGATGTGGGGCTCTCGTACATTAGGCTTGGGCAGGCCGCGACCACCTTGTCGGGGGGCGAAGCGCAGCGGGTAAAGCTGTCCCGAGAACTCTCCAAGCGCGACACGGGAAAGACTCTCTATATTCTTGATGAGCCCACTACAGGCTTACACTTTGAGGACATCCGCCAACTACTCGAAGTGCTCCACCGGCTGAGAGACGGTGGCAATACGGTAGTGATCATCGAGCACAATCTTGATGTCATCAAAACGGCTGACTGGCTCATTGATCTCGGACCCGAGGGCGGTTCGGGCGGCGGGCAAATCATAGCCACCGGCACGCCTGAAGACGTGGCAGCGAACAAGGACTCTCATACCGGGCGTTTTCTCGCGCCGCTGCTCCCTGCGCAGAAGAAATCTACGACCAAAAAGGCAACTGCCAAGTCGCGATCTAAGGCAGCCTGACCAGCCATTAACATCGGGAGCGTAACGCCCGATCCGCCGCCGAGAATCTCAAATATTTGCAATAGGCAGCTCACCGACATCATTTGCGAGCAGGCATGAAAAAAACCGGCATTTGCCGGGCTTTCTCACATTCGCGATCCTCGAGCGCGCCACGGCTGGGAAGCCCACAGCTGGATTGAAAGACTTTTCTCAGGCGTCACTGGCGCCTGAATTCGGGGCAAAAAAAACCCCCGCGAAGCAAATCGGCGGGGGCTTTCACAGGAGGCGATTTAGTCCTCTGCGGTTTCTTCCATCACCGCGTCATCCTCGACATCCTGCGCCGGCCTGTCGACCAGCTCAACAAATGCCATGGGTGCTTTGTCGCCCGCACGGTAACCACACTTAAGGATACGAATGTACCCACCGGGACGCTCCTGATAGCGGGGCCCCAACTCTTCGAACAGCTTGCCCACCGCTGCCTTGGAGCGCGTACGGTCAAAGGCCAGACGCCGATTGGCGACGCTGTCGCTTTTGGCCAAGGTGATGAGCGGCTCGGCATAGCTGCGGAGCTCTTTCGCCTTGGGCAAGGTTGTCTTGATCAGCTCGTGCTCTACTAGAGATACCGTCATGTTGCGAAACATGGCTTTCCGGTGCGAGCTGTTGCGATTCAGTTGTCGTCCGCTATGGCGATGACGCATGACTCTATTCCTTCCAAATGATGTCCGGCCTTACCGGACGTTATTCCTTATCAGACGCTGAGCAAACGCTCGTCGTTCTTCAGACTGGCCGGCGGCCAGGCTTCTAGGCGCATACCCAATGACAGCCCACGAGAAGCCAGTACATCCTTGATTTCGGTGAGTGACTTCTTGCCCAGGTTCGGGGTCTTTAGCAGCTCGACCTCGGTGCGCTGCACCAGATCGCCGATGTAATAAATGTTCTCCGCCTTGAGGCAGTTAGCTGAGCGAACGGTCAACTCCAAATCGTCGACCGGTCGCAGCAGGATCGGATCGACTTCCTCCGCTGCCTCTGTCGCTGCCGCCTGCGCTTCGCCCTCGAGGTCAACAAACACCGCCAGCTGCTGCTGCAGAATCGTTGCCGCGCGGCGGATCGCTTCCTCAGGATCCAAAGTGCCGTTGGTTTCCAGATCAATAATCAGCTTATCGAGGTCTGTGCGCTGTTCTACCCGCGCGGAATCCACCACGTAGCTCACGCGGCGAATCGGTGAAAATGACGCGTCCAGCGGCAACCGACCAATAGATCGCGTTTCGTCTTCGGGGTTATCGCGTGCGTCGGCCGGCGAGTAGCCGCGACCGCGCTGCACCAGCAGGCGAATAGCGACATGGGTCTTGTCAGTGACAGTGCAAATCACGTGATCGGGGTTAGAGATTTCCACGTCGTGATCTACCTGGATATCAGCCGCAGTTACCGTGCAGGGGCCTTGCGCTGACAAGGTCAGCTGCGCCGAATCCTTACCAGATAGCGACAGTGCTACGCCTTTGAGATTCAGAAGAATCTCGATGACATCCTCCTGAACACCCTCTATGGCCGAATACTCGTGTTCTACGCCGTCGATCTCGACTTCGGTGATGGCACAACCCGGCATGGACGATAGAAGAATCCGACGCAGGGCATTGCCCAAGGTATGACCAAAACCGCGCTCAAGCGGCTCCAGAGTAACCGTCGCGCGAGTGGGAGAAGCCTCATCAACCTTGATGACGCGGGGAGTCAAAAATTCAGTGACCGAACTTTGCATAAAGCACCTTCGATTAAGTCAGGGATTGGGTAGCGGGTGAGCTCGAAGCACAATTACTTCGAGTACAGCTCCACAATCAGGTTTTCGTTAATTTCGCTGGACAGATCTTGTCGATCAGGGCGCGACTTGAAGGTTCCCTCAAGCTTGTCGACATCCACCTCAATCCAGATGGGCTCCCCACGCTGCTCGGCAATGGCCAATGCCGATTGCACTCTGAGCTGTTTTTTTGCCTTCTCGCGAACCGAAACCACGTCGCCGGGCTGCACCTGATAGGACGGGATGTTGACCACTTTGCCGTTCACCAGGATCCCTTTATGCGAGACCAACTGACGAGCCTCTGATCGCGTCGATCCAAAGCCCATGCGATACACTACGTTGTCCAGACGGCTTTCCAACAGCTGGAGCAAATTCTCGCCAGTAGCGCCCTTGAGACGGGCAGCCTCTTTGTAATAATTTCTGAATTGCTTCTCGAGCACCCCATAAATACGGCGCACCTTCTGCTTCTCGCGCAGCTGCACGCCATAATCCGACAGACGGCCGCGACGCGCGCCGTGCTGCCCTGGCGCCGTCTCGGATTTGCACTTTTTGTCAAAGGCAGCGACGCCACTCTTCAACTGCAGGTCTGTACCCTCCCGGCGGGAGAGCTTGCACTTCGGTCCAATATATCGAGCCATTTGCTAAGTCCTCTCTATGCGCCTTAAACGCGACGCTTCTTGGGTGGGCGACAACCGTTGTGCGGAATCGGTGTCACGTCAGTGATGTTAGTAATCTTGTAGCCGCAGCCGTTCAGTGCCCGCACTGCAGACTCACGTCCCGGCCCCGGGCCCTTCACTTGCACGTCAAGGTTACGCAGACCGTATTCCTTGGCTGCTTCACCCGCACGCTCGGCTGCAACCTGTGCCGCAAAAGGGGTGGACTTGCGGGACCCGCGAAAACCTGAGCCCCCGGAGGTGGCCCAGCTCAAGGTATTGCCCTGGCGATCGGTGATAGTAATGATGGTGTTGTTAAACGACGCATGGATGTGCGCCACACCATCAACCACCTGCTTGGTAATTTTACGTTTGGTTGTCTTGGCGTTTTTAGCCATAAATCTACTCGCTTCAATATCGACGCTACAAACAGTGATGTAGCTCCACCAAAGTGGTCATCCAGTTCCCGGATGACAGCCTTTTACTTACGGATGGGCTTACGCGGCCCTTTCCGGGTTCTTGCATTGGTTTTGGTCCGTTGACCGCGCAGAGGCAAACCCTTTCTATGACGCAACCCGCGATTACATCCCAAATCCATCAGCCGCTTGATATTCATTGATACCTCACGACGCAGATCACCCTCGACATTCATCTCAGAAACCAGAGAGCGGAGCTGATCCAACTCACCCTCAGAGAGCTCACCAATCTTGGTGGTCTCGGGGATATTGCTGACTTCACACAGCCGCTTGGCCTGGGTTCGACCAATGCCATAAATATGGGTGAGCGAAATCACCGCATGCTTGTGATCTGGAATATTGACTCCGGCGATACGCGCCATCTTTTATCTCCACACCTTTTTCGAGGCGCGCCTTTGGGCACACCCGGTTGCCGCACCCAGCAAAAGGGCGCGCATGTTAATTGCTTGTCCGCAAGGCTTCAAGGATCAGCCCTGACGCTGCTTGTGTCTGGGGTCCGAGGAGCAAATCACTCTCACTACACCGTTGCGTCGCACTATCTTGCAGTTACGGCACATTTTTTTGACCGAAGCTCGCACTTTCATCAGAAACTCCTGATTCCTATCTCACCCGACCTGC
>JAYPXQ010000001.1:0-95716 GCA_038135595.1 Halieaceae bacterium | reverse complement strand
GAAGGCGGCTGCTAAGAAGAAAGCACCTGCCAAGAAGAAGGCAGCTGCTAAGAAGAAAGCACCTGCCAAGAAGAAGGCAGCTGCTAAGAAGGCACCTGCTAAGAAGAAAGCAGCTGCTAAGAAGAAAGCACCTGCTAAGAAGAAGGCGGCTGCTAAGAAGGCACCTGCTAAGAAGAAAGCAGCTGCCAAGAAGGCGCCCGCAAAGAAGAAGGCTGCTAAGAAGAAGTAATTATTGGCGCGTCACGTTTGGGAGTGATGTGCGTAATAAAGCCGGCTCAATGCCGGCTTTTTTATTGCCCAGTGATTGGTCTCGGCAATTGCTTCGTGCGGCCAGATGCCGCGCTTGGTTCAATTGCCTGCCATGGTTGGGTGCGCCACGGGGGTAGCTCACGCCGCGGGATGCCCCAGTGACTGAGCCAGAAACGCCCATCCTGTTTCACTACCCCATGTCCCCGTACTCTGAGAAATTGCGGTTGGCTTTGGGGATCTATCGGCGTCAGTGGCTGTCCTTCGAAGTTGCTGCCTTTCCCCCTCGGCCGCTGCTCAATCGCTTGACGGGTGGTTACCGTCGTATCCCGGTGTTGCAGCTGGGCGCGCACCTCTATTGTGATTCCCGGCTGGCAATAAGGGCGCTGCGAAGCGCCGCTCCGCGCTACAGGAATGGTTTATCGGAAGACCAGGCGTTGTGTCGTACCGCCGAGGAAGTGATCTTTTTTTCTGTGATTGCTAGTGCACCTCCACGTGGCGTGATGTGGCACCTGATGAAGGAGGTGGGCATTATTTCCCTGCCAGGATTCCTCAGGGATCGGGCAACAATGATGACCCAGGCCACTGTAAAGCCGCCATCGCGGGCTCATGCGCGCGATCAGATTCAACGCTTTACTGCCGAGCTAGCGCAGCGCCTAGACAGTCAAGATTTTTTGGATGGGTCGGAGGTGGGCTTAACAGATCTATGTTGTTATCACCGTTTTTGGATGGCCGCTAAGTTGAACAAATCGTTTGTCGAAACGCTTCCCGGCTTCGTGTCGCAATGGATGGCTCGCATACGACAATTTGGCCACGGCACGCCGTCGATTGCATCGGAGTCACTGGTGAGGGCGGCGATAGATAGAGACAGACAAGAGGTTAGCGCGCAGCGTATCGAGGTCATGCCATTTGAGCGATATCAGACGATAGAGGTGGCCCCCTCTGATTACGCCCGAGACGCTGTTCAAGGCCAATTAATCAAGCTGGATTCTCTGGAGATTATTATTCGCCGGCCGTTTGAAGAGACAGGGCGACTTTATCTTCATTTTCCCCGTGAGGGCTTTGATGTTCGCGCTGCCTGATTGCCCGTGGGTCTCAGTTGCGCTTTTGAGCCTTTCTCCATTCGGAGGGGGACACGCCACACCATTGCAGAAAGGCGCGACGAAAGTTAGAGGCGTCACTAAAACCAAGGGTTTGCGCAATACCCGCGATTCCCAAGTCAGACTGCGAGAGTAAATTCTTGGCGTGCTGTAATCGAGTTTGATCCAATAGCATTTGAAAAGAGGAGCCTTCAGCGTCGAGGCGTCTACGATAGGTGCGTGTGCTCATATTAAACATCGCCGCGATCTGTTTTAACTGTGGATACTGCCCCTCAAGCTTGTTGAGAATGGTCAGAGTTTGCTCGGTGCAGCTTGCGTCTTCAGAGAGATGCGCCATCAAGCGAGCGCATTCGTTTTCGTAGACCGTGCGAAGCGTGCGATTTGACGTGGAGAGCGGAGTGAGGATGTCGCGCTTTGAAAAGCTCAACCGCGCTCGCTCGCAGGAGAATGTTATGTCGTCGCCGAAGATCTTGAGGTAGGCAGCAATATCGTTGGGTCTGCCGAAGGGCAGTTCGACTTCACACTCGAGGGATCGTGCCTCTAGTAAATCCGCCGCCGTCTTTTGGATGCCTGAAAAAATCGCCTGATAGGTGAATGGCATCGTGTGATCTGATCTATCCAGATGCAGGGTCACGCCAGTGCGTTCCCGCTCTAAATCGTCGTAAACCGAAAGCTGTGTTCGGCTCCCAATTAGCAGGGGTGCGTATTGATCGAGCAGTTGCAGTACCTCGAGGAGGTTGGAGCAGGCGAGAAATGCTTGGCCAATGATGGCATGAGCGCCGAGATTTAACTGTTGACCCAACAACAGGCCAAGTGTCGGGTCGGGGATGAGGCTGAGGGTGTTTGCAATCACACGGTCTGCCTCCCCCTCATTGACTCTTGCGCCAAGGTGCTGCAGCGAGTCGAGCGTGAGGGAAGTTCCCTCGCACAATTCGTCAATGGAATAGCCTCGATCCGCCGCTAGCGAGATGAGTATGAGGAGATATTGACTTGGGATTGACGATTGCACGGGCTTATTTGGCCACATTTGACTATTATTTGGCAACGGATCACCTTGAGCCATAAAGCCACACGGAGCAAGATGACGAAAACGAAGGAGGCTACCCATGAATATTGCATGGAGCGATAACACGCCACGAAAGATTCAACACTTCGCGAATCCCGACTACCCGCGGGAGAATCCCGACTTGGAAGATGTGCTCACCAGTGCGGACGTCGACCATGTTGCGCAAATTTTTCAAACACCGCTGACGGGCGCCTATAACTGGGATTATTCCGTACAGGACGACCGGATTAAAAAGCTTTACGAGCTAGGTAAGCAACTCAACTGGGATCCTCAGATAGACATCGATTGGGATCGTCCCTGGCCGGAAGAAGAGCGCGCGGCTGAAATGATGAACCTCCATGACTATCCGCCTTATCTCGCGCTGTCCGACAAAGAGCGCGACGAGTTTTGGTTGCACATGAATGCTTGGAGTTTGTCGCAGTTCTTGCATGGGGAGCAGGGCGCGCTTTTGGTCGCCAGCCAACTGTGCTCCTGCGCCCCGACGTTTAACGCGAAGCTTTATGCGGCGTCGCAAACATTTGACGAGGCCCGGCATGTAGAGGTCTTCAATCAATATATACAGAAGCGCATCGGGTTAATGTACCCAATCAATACCCATCTCAATAGCATTATCGACAAGATCCTAACGGACCCTCGATGGGACCTTAAGTTCATTGGTATGCAAATCGTGATCGAGGGGCTAGCGCTCTCGGCCTTCAATACGACTCGCGAAACGACTCCAGATCCCGTGTTGAAAGATATCGTCTATCTTGTCACGCGCGATGAGGCGCGACATGTCACCTTTGGCGTCAACTATCTCGAGGAATACGTCAAGACATTGACCGATGAAGAGCGAGAGGAGCGGGCTTTATTCGCTTTTGAGGCCTGCGCGATCAGCCGAGAAAGGTTGGTGGCGACCGACGTGTTTAGGCATTTTGGTTGGGATGTAGAGGAGAGTCGCAAAAAAGTGCTCGACGGTTTTGTCATGTCGACCTTCCGCAACTTGCTCTTTCAGCGTGTTGTACCCAACTTGCGGCGCATTGGACTGCTGACTGACAGTATTCGCCCGCGCTTTGAGGAGCTGGGCATTCTCGAATACGAGGCGATGACAGATGATGGTGATATTGATTGGGTAAAGCTCGAAAGACCGCTCGATACCACTGAAGCACAGAGCCACGAGCAGAGTATGCTTGCTGCATTTCACGAGGCTTTTGAGGCAAGCCAAGCTGCCAACGCCTGAATCATCAAGTCACGCTACACGGACTGTTGCGCTGGTGTTTGTTACAGTCGGCGTCCTGAGTAACAGAGAAGCTTTGAGGAAGGCGTAAATTATGACCGTGGTCACTTTTGTTCAGCATGATGGTTCAGAAAGAATGGTTGATGGCGACGTGGGCTTGTCTCTGATGGAGACGGCGCTGAAGCACGATGTCCCGGGTATAGACGCGGATTGTGGCGGCGGTGCTATTTGTGGCACCTGCCACTGTTTTGTCGAGGTATCCGGTGAACTCACTGCCCCCGACGCCCAAGAAACCGCGATGCTGGGGTTGCGGCCCGACCGAGCCGAAAATTCTCGCCTAGCGTGTCAGATTGTTATCGGCGAGGGTATGGCGGATATCAAGGTCCGGTTGCCCGAGTTTCAAATGTAGCGCCGTGTCTAAACCTCCCGCAACATATTGGAAAAGGTAATTACGATGAATATGCCTGCAGTAGGTAACGCACCGGACTATAGTGCCTTGCCGCTATCAGATCTTGATATCTCTGATCCGCGCATGTTCCAGTTTGATTACTGGCATGGCTTGTTTGCGAGGTTGAGAGCAGAGGCGCCGGTACATTTTCAGCCGAGCAGCCCCGCCGGTCCGTTTTGGTCTGTCACGCGTTATGAAGACATTGTGGCAATCGAACGGAATACCGAGGTGTTCTCTTCAGAGCCCTCAATTGCAATTCTTGATCCTGAGCCGGACATGATCCTGAAGATGTTCATCGCAATGGACCCTCCCGAGCACGACGACCAGCGCCGCGCGGTGCACCACGTTGTAGCGCCGCGCAATCTCAAGGAATTCGAAGGGCTTATTCGCGAACGCACAGCGGCGGTGCTCGATGAGTTGCCAGAGAATGAACCCTTCGACTGGGTGACTTCAGTCAGCCGGGATTTGACCACCAAGATGCTCGCGACCTTATTTGATTATCCCTGGGAGGAGCGAAACAATCTCACCGCTTGGTCAGACATGTTCACCAATGACGAGAGAATTACCGCCGGGGAGGGTGTTCCTCGGGACGTGATCATAGAACACATGACCGCCTGTCTGCAGCGTTTTACCGAGCTCTGGCATGAACGCAAGGGAGACGGCAAAGAAGCTTTTGATCTCATCCGGATGCTGCAGGCGGATCCCAACACCGCCAATATGGTGGATGACCCCCTGACTTACATGGGAAACATCATGTTGCTGATCGTCGGTGGAAATGATACTACCCGTAATTCTATGTCTGGCGGCGTCGTGTTTCTGAACCAGTTTCCGGATCAAATGGCCAAGGTGAGGGCTAACCCGGAGCTGATTCCGTCAATGGTCTCCGAGATCATCCGTTTTCAGACGCCGTTGCCCCACATGAGACGCACTGCGACGCAAGATGTCTCGTTTGGTGGGCAGCAAATTGCCAAGGGAGACAAGGTGTTGCTCTGGTATGTGTCGGGCAATTACGACGAATCAGTGATAGAACGACCGAACGATTTCTGGATTGAGCGACCCAACGTACGCGGACATTTATCCTTTGGTGCGGGTATTCACAGGTGTATGGGTAACCGCCTTGCCGAGATGCAGCTCCGTATTTTGTGGGAGGAAGCTCTGAAGCGTTTCCGGACGATAGAGTTGGCCGGTGCTCCCGAGCGAACCTGCAATCTGTTCATTCGCGGTTTCACCCGGCTTCCTGTGAGGGTCACGCGATTCTAAGCTGATCGATCCACGACCCATCGATCACGTGTCAAGCTCAAAGGCGACACCTCTGATGCGCTCAGCGGGCCTCGATGGCTGTCGGGCGGGCTGGGTATGCGTCGGCTGGGACGGCCGAAAATGGGTGGCAACCGTGCTTTCGAGCCTCGCACAAAGCCTCGCGTATGTCGCCTCCGGCGCCAGAGTCTGTATCGATATGCCAGTAGGTCTCTCAGAGACTGGGCTTCGTGCCTGCGACCAAGAAGCGCGGCGGTTACTGGGCCCACGAAGGAGCAGTGTCTTTGCCGCGCCACCGAGTTTTGCGATGCAGGAAATGAGCTATGCCGAACTCAACCACGAAAGCAAGCGCCGTTACGGAAGAGGCATCAGCAAGCAGGCCTTCTATTTATTACCAAAAATTAGAGAGACCGCGCGTCACCTTTATGATCACCGCGATCGTTGCCAGGACTGGCGCGAGGTTCACCCCGAACTCTGCTTCGCCGCATTACAGGGTGGCGTCCCACTGAGTGAGAACAAAAAAACGCAGGCGGGCTATCGTCAGCGCATGGCAATATTGAGAGCACGGTTGGGTGCGCGTGCCGTCACTCGATTGATTGACAAGTTAGATGCCCATCCGCTGCGCGCGGGTGTGGCCAGAGACGATATTCTCGATGCCATGGTTTGCGGCTATGTCGCCCGTCTTGATAGCACACAATTACGGGCGCTCCCCGAGGGTGGCGTGGAGCAAAATGAGAGGGGCGATGCAATGCAAATCTGGTTCCCCTCGGCTTAAGTAGGATGTGCTTCGAATTAATGAAGGAGAGTGACAGATGACATCCCCGCTCTTACGACAGCGAAGGGTCCGGCGTTGGCACCGTGGAATAGCCTTGATCACTTCGGTTCAGCTATTACTATGGACCGTCAGCGGCGTGTACTTTGCATTTGTTGATATTGAATTCGTGCGCGGCAACCAGTTTAAAACAGTACCCGAGCCCGTTGAGTTCTCGTCCTCTCGCTTTGTGTTGAATCCAGTCTCGGCGACGCAGGTGACGCTGTTGCAACGCAAACCCAACGAGCTGATAGCAGGTATTCATACCGCCACGGGTATAGAGTGGCGAGACGCGGCAGGCGCCTTGGTTGAGCCATTGACGCAAGCGGAGGCCCTGGATTTAGGGGCGTCCAGAACAGTAATGGTGCCAGACAGCGCGGAGTGGGTAGCGCAAAACGTGGTTGGTAGTGAGTATCGTGGGGCACCACTGCCGCTGTGGAAGCTTTGGGAGTCGGCCAATCCGAGTCGTGTGGCATATATGGACGCCCTGTCTGGTGAGGTCGTTAAAGTGAGACACAACGCTTGGCGATGGTGGGACTTTCTGTGGTCGCTGCATATTATGAGCTACACCGATCGAGATGCCCTCGGGACCTGGCTTCTTAAGTTTTTCTCAGTGCTCGCGGTTATGACGGCTGCGCTCGGACTGTGGTTGTTTGCGCTGACAACTCGGAAGGGCGGCTATCAGTAATAAATCATTACCCAGATGTAGGCGAAAAATAGGCCGCAGGCATACGCGACCCACGCTCCTGAGAGCAGCCAGACGTTGATACGGCGCAGTCGAGCGCAGGCCGCTGCTTTAACGGGATCAATGGGGCAGGGGGCGCTTCGCTGCTGCCACCAAAGAACGGTACTGACCGTCATCAATGCGCCCGAGAGCACGAATAAGACGTTTTTGTGGGCCGAAAGCCACATGATGCCAGGGATTGCCGAAGTGAGTCCGGCCATAACAGCCCCCGCTCCAAGAGAGATCAGTAGCGCAGGCAGGGCGCAGCAGAGCAGCGTGGACGCGCTGCCAAAGAGAGCCAATGTTGGCGCGACACTGTCGCGCCAGTCGCCTCTCATGATGCATTGCCCAGTGCTTGAGCGCCTCGGCGCACCGCCGCGACGCGGTAGCCAGCCTGCACAGCCAGCTCTTCGATTGTTTCATCGCTTAGCGTGGCACCCGGGACAAGCACAAGATTCAGCGCTTTCGTATCGAGATCCACATAGACAGCTGCGATCTCCTCCCTCTTGCTGAAGATTTTGTTCATCGCCAGCGCACAAAAGTCACAGACGACGCCCATGACGTCAGCCACGATGGGCTCGCCACCTTTCTCGAGCGCCGCGTGGATATCGTCGGTGTGGGTCAATACAGCGTGTGCGTCGCCATTCCCCGTCGGATTGGATGCTTCAGTCGTATGGTCGGACGGGGTGCTATGGTCATGGTCGGCGTGGTCTGAGTGATCTTGGTGCATTGCATCCGCACCGCCCTGCTCGTGTTTATGGTCATGATGATCGTGATTTTGCGCTACGGGGGCCGCTGAAAGCAGTGCGGCGAGTAATGCACAAGCAACGGTTCTGGAGCTGTTCATCATCAGTACCTCCGGATTAAAAGCGGTAAGTAAAATTAAGCAGTGGTTGATTAACGGTTAGGTTGTACCCCACCTCCAGTAGCAGCGGGCCTTTGAATAGCCTGACCAGTGGGGTGGCTGTAATCGGAACTTCCTCCTCGGGGCGGTGGTCAATTTCGAGCATCAACCAGGTGTGCAGGTCTCCGCTATCACCCTCGTAGGGGGCATAGCCCACTCGAGCGGCGTGCATGAACTGGTCGCCAAAGTGTCCCGCATCTAGATAGCGCGATCGGTAGCCAGCGAAAAGGGAGCGCGTCTCCCAGTCGGCCATGATGCCCCCGTAAACAGCAGTCTCATCTCTCAGCGGGTTGCCGTAGACGCCCGATGCGACGCCGATGCCCCCATGAAAATACAAGTTGCCTTGGTAGTCCTTACCAAACCAGCGTTTTGCAAGCAATGTGGGGTGCACGCTGTAAATGGCATAGTCGTTAGCTCTGTTGACTTCGGTTCTCAGTCCAATGGACCAAGATGGCGCAGGTGTGTAGTGAACCAGTGCGGAGCTGGATTGTCGGTCGGATTCTTCAATAATCGTCCAGCCGCCGGTGTAAGACACTGGCCTCGCTGTGACTGCGGAGCAGAATAGCGATGGTAAAAGTATGAGGCGTAGATAACCCCTCATTTCTTCTTGCCCGTGAGTATGGAAACCAACTCAGTCACTTTTTCTTTTCTCGCGGAAAAAGAACCGCTTTCGAGGGAAGCTTGTACGCAGGTTTCAACGTGGTCTTCGATAATGAGGGCTTCGAGGCTCGAGAGTGCAGCGCGTGCCGCTTGCACCTGACGGACCACATCAACGCAGTAACGTTCATCGTCGACCATTTTTCGGACGGCCCGTATCTGCCCCTCGATGCGAGCGAGTCTGGCGTCCGCAAGGCGTTTGGTTGAACTTCTCAAAACGGGTGGCCTCCACAGGTTTGACCTTCAAGAATACCCCGTGGGGGTATTTGCGAGCTTACGGTATACCCATGGGGGGTATATCGTCAACATCGTAAAAAATTGATACCTCAGATGCTAAGCCTGAGCCCAGTGGGTCCGCGGACACCGAACCCCAACGCGCTAATCCCGATAATGATAAAACGCGTACAACCTTGCGTTGAAGGGAGAAAAAAATGACTGGCCATCCTGTCGCATATTCCAGAAGTGTGATTACTGAGCTCATGGTCCCCAGCTACGCCAACTTCGGCGGAAAGGTGCACGGGGGCACCCTGATGTCACTCATGGATAAGCTGGCTTATGTCTGTTCGAGCAAGCACGCTGGCAATTATTGTGTGACCGTGTCAGTGGATAACGTGCAATTTTTGCGTCCGGTGGAGGTCGGAGAGGTGGTCTCACTGATGGGCTCTGTTAATTATGTGGGCAAAAAGTCACTGGTGGTGGGCATTAAGGTGGTCGCCGAGAATTTGCAGGATGGCGTGAGTAAGCATACCAATACCTGCTACTTCACGATGGTGGCAAAGGGGCCGGGGGGTGAGACCGCTGAGGTGCCACCGCTGATTTTAGAAAGCGAGGATGATGTGCGGCGCTTTTGTAGCGCGCTGCAGCGACGCCGCATACGAGAGGAGGGGGTCACCTTTATGAATGAATACAAGGCGAGCTTCACCGACCACTTCGCGGTAGCTGATTTGCTCAAAGCAGAGCGATGTATATTGGCTAGCTCTCTAATCGAGTCAACGCCGGCGCATTAGGTTGTCTCAGCTGTATGATAACGAGCGTGCTCAGGCATGCGAGCGCTGACATGCCTATCAGCGCAGTCACATAGTCGCCCTGCCACTCTCGTACAAATGCAACGGCTCGGGTGCCGATCGCGCCACACAGCGTGTCGATCAGAACGATCAGGGCGAGAATTCTCTCCCTTAGAAAGGACTAACGTCGTGTACCGCTTTTCTATTTACACGCCTGTATCGCAACAGGCAAAGCCCTAAAAGGTGAGTGTGCCGCCGTGCTCATTGGGGACACGCGTCATGCCATGCATCCCGCGCGGCGGCCAGCAATCCAGCGATTAGTCATGCCATGGCACTGAACGCCGCAGCTGGTTCAAGCTAACCCATGTGTGGTCGTTATACGTTGTCGATATCCAATCGACCGGAACTCAGCACTCTGGGCTTGCAGGCGACTGACAGATACAACATCGCCCCCCAATCGCAGGTAATGACGGTGATCGAGGATCACAAATTTGACATGCAGCGCTGGGGCCTGGAGCTTGCCATTGCGGGTGGACGTCGCGTTGTCAGTAATGCGCGCTCAGAAACCTTGTTTGAGAAGCGGAGTTTTCGGTCGCTGCCGCGATGTGCTTTCGTAGCAGACGGCTGGTATGAGTGGCAAAGGATCAACGGCGCAAAGCAGCCCTGGTATCACCACATGGACGGGCGCCTCCTCTACTTTGCGGGAGTCTATTACCCCGGTAATGGCTGCGCGATTGTTACGGAGTCCGCTGAGCAACGCATTCGCCACATTCACTCCCGCCAACCCATGCTGTTGGAGGGGGATGATTTAGAGATATGGATGCGCGAGGGTGCACGCCCCGCCAGGCGATTGGCGACCCCGATAGAGTGCTATCCCGTCGCGCAAAAAGTGGGCAACGCACGAATGGAAGGACCTGAACTGATCCAGCCCATTTCCTCTTTCGAGATGCTTGAAGGTCGGACTAAAGATCTTTTTGATTGATACGAAATGATCGTTTCATCGGTGGAGACTGAGGGCTACTATGACAGTGCGATAGCGAACGGTGGCAACGTGGTCGGAGCGCAATGATTGATAGCGATTGGGAGGCTAGCTGTGAAAATCGGTAGTTTCGTGCCTGAGCAGACTGCGTCCGTGCTCTATGCGATGGCGGGAGATGACTGCTCGCTGCATCACGACTTGTCGAGGCTGACGCCTAAGCAGCAGGTGGATCATCAGGAAAATCAGGTGCTGACCTGCGCACTGCAAGTCGCGTTGACTGGGCTAGGTAAATCAACTGATTACGTTGCACTCTCGGATCCTTTCGTTGAGCCTGAGTGGAACACGATGCTGCACCAGTATGCGGCATCGTTCCGCGCCATGGGGTTGGAAGCCGTGCCCCAGTGCAATTGGCAGTATCACCCGATGAATGGCTACTACAAGAGCGTTGCCACCGAGCCACCCGCGGTAGATCTGCTTAACTTATATATGGTCAGCGGTAGTAATGCTCCGCTTCACGCAAATGCCGAGGCACTGCGGATCAGCCGTAACGTGAATTCAAAGTTGCATTTTGCTGAAAACGCGCCGCTGGCTGGTATCCCGGTCCCGCGCACACAAATTTTTCTTAAGCGAGAGATCGCCAATGGCGCGGCAAATGACTTTTACGCCGCGCACCCGGGTGGGGTGATGGTGAAATTGCTCGGCTTGGCGGGCTCGAGAAACGTGTTCCCGACCACGTCGGTTGCCAATTGCCTTGAGCAGATCGCCGAATATGGCGGCGGCATCGAGGTACTGCTGCAGGAAAAGCTTGATACGCAATTGTGGCAGGAGATGACCGTAGATCTCACGATCACACCTGACACGATTGAAATCAGTAATGTCAGAAAAATCCTGTTTGCGGGGGGTAAGTGGGTTGGCAACTACATTGCGCCCGACCTGGTCGTCTCCGATGCGCATGCCGAAGTGCTCGTTGCTGTGGGAAATTATGCGCGCGCGCAGGGACACGTAGCCGACGAAGGCGTGAACTGCGGTATCGATTATTTTATCAAGGGCGATGACGTCATTGTTACCGAGATCAACGCGCGGTGGACCGGGGGCCTGTTCCCTGCGGAGTTTCTGCGCCGGTTGCGGGTAAGCCAGCCCGCTGTGGCGTTCTTTGACATGATTCCCTGTGCTCATCGCGACGCGTTTATGGCCTTTCAAGTGAAGCATCTTTTTCCATCGGCGGAGTCGTCCTTTGCTTACTTGCCAATGGGCTTTACGCCTTTTGCGATGGATATCGATGGTGTCGAATGTTTTATTGTATGGCAGGTCGTTACCGGCGATTTCGGCGCCTTTGTCGAATCGCGAGACGCTAGTTTGCCCGAGGCAAGCTTTCCCACAGCCACTTTGATACTAGAGGAGTCTCTTTCGTGAACCGTGTTGACCTAGCAACTCTGGACTTTTTCAGTGCCGAGGTACAAGAGTGCCCGTTTCAGATTTATCGACAGTTACAGGACGAGGCGCCGGTTTGGCAGATGCCGGGGACGAATGTTTTTGTTGTCACCCGCTACACCGATATTCGCGACATTATCCGTGACCCCGCCCGTTTTTCGAGTAGCTTCGGTGCTCTGCTCAACGCCGGTTCCTCGAACAAAGAGGTAGAAGCCATTTATGGACAGGGCTACGAAATGGTCGAAACGTTGCTCACTCAGGATCCGCCGCGCCACCGTGTCTATCGCAACCTGGTGAATAAAGTCTTCTCAAATAAGCGCATCGAAGGCATGCGAGACTACATTCAATCCATCACCGATGAGCTGATCGATGCGTGGATAGATGATGGAGAGGTTGATCTCATGAACCGCCTTTGTGTTCCACTCCCCATCTATGTCATTGCAGACCAGCTCGGAGTGCCTCGCGCGGAGCTACCCTTGATCAAGAAGTGGTCGGATGCTTCTGCAAGTCGATTGGGACGTCTCGCAGATGAGGAGCAGCAGATTCAGAATGCGAAAGATATCGTCGAGTTCCAGCATTACTTTGCCGATCTGATTGATCGAATGCGTGAGAACCCTGAGGACAATATTATTTCTGATCTGGCGAACAATACGATCGACGAGGGCCGTCTGCTGACCAAGCCTGAGGCCTTGGGCATGATTCAGCAGATTCTGGTAGCGGGCAATGAGACATCAACCGCCGGTATTGCTGGTGGCGTGGTCTTGCTTATCGAGAATACTGATGAGCAAACAAAGCTTCGTAATAATCCCGATTTAATTCCGAGTGCGGTAGAGGAAATTCTTCGGCTGGAGACACCCACAACTGGCATGTGGCGCACGGCGACCGAGGATACGGAGGTTGGCGGTGTGCCCATTCCTAAAGGGGCATTTCTAATGGTGCGTTTTGCTGCGGGTAATCGCGACGAATCGGTCTTTTCATGCGGCCATGAAATGAAGGTGGATCGTGATAATGCGAGTAACCACCTCGCCTTCGGCCAGGGAACGCACTTTTGCCTCGGAGCGCAGTTGGCCCGCAGCGAAATGCAGATTGCGCTCGGCAGCTTGCTCGCGCGGACCGATAATTGGGGGTTGGTTGAGGGAAAGAATACGCTTACCCACAACCCTAATGTCTTGCTGCGCGGTCTCAAGGATCTTTATATTTCTTTCGATAAAATTAGTTAGGATCGAACAGCGACAGCGGTGGAGTGATGTATGAATAAGCCTGTATTCCCTAGTTATCAGGAGCTGCTGGATGAAGAGGCGGTCAGCGTCCCTGAAGCGTTGCGTTTGGATACACAGCCTGATGTCGCTAATAACATTATCGCTACGGATGTGTGGACGGATCGGGGTATTTTTGAGAAGGAAGTTGAACATCTGTGGCCAAAGGTTTGGCAGATGGTATGCCGCGAGACCGCGCTACAGAAAGCAGGTGATTACTACGTCTACGATATTGCTCGATATTCAATCCTGCTGGTTCGCACCGAATCCGGAGAGCTGAAAGGGTTCCACAACTCCTGCTTGCACAGAGGCCGCGCACTCAAGTCAGGCAAGGGAACCAGCCGCGAACTAAGGTGCCCCTACCATGGCTTCTGCTGGCACCTCGACGGCCGCTTTAAGGAGGCCTACTGCGACTGGGAGTTTGATCAGGCGCAGCTCGCGGAGCTGACACTGCCCGAGGTGCAGGTGACAACTTGGGGTGGCTGGATCCTCATTAACATGGATCTGGATGCACCACCCTTCGAAGAGTACGCCTCAGTGCTAACGGAACACTTTAAGCGATGGACCCCTGAAGACCGCTATGTGTCGCTCCATGTTGAGAAGAAGATCGCTTGCAACTGGAAGATCGCCATGGAGGCGTTCATCGAGTCCTACCACGCCATTCAGACCCACCCCCAGATACTGTCCTTTACCGGTGGCGACAATTCCCAGTACGACGTGTTTGGCGAGCATCTGAGTCGCACTATCACGGCGCAGGGTATTCCCAACCCCGGGCAGGCTGACCGATACAGCGTACAAGAATCGGTGGAGGCCATGACCGGCCCGGGCGGTTTTGAGCGGGCGCAGGAACTCACGGGATTGGACGCAGATTCGATTACCTCGCGGCAAGCCATTGGCGCGGTGCGCAGGCAGGAGTTCGCTGCTTTCATGAGTCCGGAGATGCTCGCGACGGTGACGGATGCCGAGACTATGGATTCTATTCTTTACCTCGTTTTCCCCAATTTTGCGCCATGGGGAGGTTTCCAGAGTCAAATCACCTATCGCTATCGCCCGGATGGCATGAATCCGGATGGCTGCATCATGGACATTTACCTGCTGGATGGCTTTGCGGCGGATCAACCACGACCCGCTGATGCAAAGACCATTCGGCTGGACTACGACCAGAAGTACGCCGACGCCGACGGCCTTGGGTTGTTGGGCGCACTGTTCGATCAGGATGCCGGTAATTTACCCGAGGTCCAGCGGGGTCTGATGGCGTCTAAAAGTCGAAAGGCGATTACGGCCAGCTACCAGGAGCTCCGGATCCGGCACTTTCACCAGACGCTGGCGCGTTATCTAGCGGTCGACGCTTAGGGCGCCGCAATCGGCAGTAACCGTAATCTGGGGTAAAAAGGGGCGGCCACCAAGCTTCGCCTATGGCCTATTACTAGTAGCTGAATCCCATGCTGGGTCTACCGTCTTTTTCAGTTGCCGTGGCAAAGCTTGGCAACGCTTTCATCCGCTCGATCCACGCCATGCAGTTCGGATGGCTGTCCGAATCGATCATGCCGCGCTCTGCGCCAACGATCAAGTTATACGCTATCAGAAAATCAGCCGCCGAGAGTTTTTGTCCCCCAAACCAGGGCGCTGTAGAGAGATCAGCTTCGGCCTTGTCGAGTAATCGAGTGAGGCGTGGTTGAATGAAAAGCGAATTGAGACCCTCTACGTAAAGTTTCACGAATGGCTTCATAAAGAAGGGCAACTGCTTTTGTGACAATGTGAGTACCACATTCATCAATTGCAATGGCATCAGGGACCCCTGCGTGGCATGCCACCAGAACAGGTATCGGGCCCGGTCGGGCGATGTTGGCTCCGGCCGGAGCGTCTGATTCGGCGTGTTGTCGAGAATGTGCTCCATGATGGCGCTACTTTCTGCCAGCGCCACATCACCTTGCGTCACAACCGGCGCGGTGCCCAAGGGGGAGATAGCCTTGTACTCGTCGGGTGCCGCTCTCGTTTTGGCATCTCGGTTATAGACGATTAGCTCATAGGGCGTGCCCAGCTCTTCTAGCATCCACAGAACGCGAAAGGATTGAGAGTACTCGAGGTGGTGGAGGGTCAGTTGCTGGGACATGGCGCTTTGCCGACTCTTGGATAGTGCTGGTTATACCGCCGGAGCCACACTTTGGATGCCTTGTGGTGTCCCATTCAGTGTCGTGCCACCGAGGAGAAACCAGGCGTTTGCAAGGCCTTGATTTGGTCCGTTGAGACGGTAATCTTAGAGGAGCGCTGGCGGTCCATTGTCGTGATTGGGCCGATGGGTGGTTCTACCGTCGCGGCCTTAGCGCGCTAGTAAATAAATCCGAAGGGGGTTCGCATGCGTGTTATCAATAACAACTTTTTCGCAGCTATATTGCTGCTCGGCGCTTCATTTCCGCCAGGGGTATATGCACTGGAGAATATGTGTGCCGCAAGCTTTGGGGATGCAGTTGAGCTCAATGTGGCACGGTACGACGTGAAACCTAGTGGGGACGATTCAGGCGCGATCAAGTGCGCGCTTGAGGCCGCTGCCACGCAGACCGGGGTCAATATCGTGAGGCTCACTGCGGGAACCTACATTCTGAGCCCCGATGAAAATGGGAGGAGTGCGATCGACGTAACCGACTTTCAGGGCACTCTAGAGGGCGACGGTATCGACAAAACTGAGGTCAGAATTGCTGAACAAGTGTTTAATTGCAAAGGGGCGAAGGCCCGCCCAATCATCTTTCGGGGTGGCAACGTCACGCTTCAATATCTCACAGTCTCGGCGACTGACCCATGTGATGGTTCAGACGAAGGATCAGGACGAGTCAACGACCGGAGTGACGCGCGACCCGACGCAACGGCGCACGCAGCCAATACTCCGCCTAAACCCTTCCGCTCTGAGGGGGGAGATTATGCCTCGGCTTTTACGCTTGTGTCTTTTGCTCAGAAGTCTTGTAGTGCGAGAAGTCATTTCGCGACGTTGGATCGAGTCAGGCTGCTGGGGCTTAGCTCCGAGGATTACACTAGTACCGGGGTGAGTTTCTTCGGCACGATCGACGGCAGCTGCGAGGAAGAAGGAAAGGGCCCGACGGGGTCTTTCAAGTTGAACCAATCCGAGATCGGCGGGTTCAGCACTGGTGTTTACTCTTCTGTTTGGGGTGGCGGCCAGGTGGACATCACTAACAACACCATTGCCTCTATGGCGTGGGGCATTTACGTGGAGGACGCCAACCAGAAGCTGAATGTGGCGAGCAACAAAATTTACGTTGGTGACCAATTCATCGGCACAACAACTTATCCCTGGTGTTGTATGGTGGGTATCGAGATCGCGGCAAATAATCATTATGCGCCCAAAGCGAATAGCTCCTCTATCAGCAAGAATACGATCACTATGGGGGAATGGGCACCTAAAGGCGCTGAATACATTGAATCCCTTGGTATTGTCATAGGAGCTTGGGACACGGTTCGGCCGAATCACCAGGTTTCAATAGCCAGCAACACATTTGAATTGTCAGTGCCGAATTCGCCTGAGGCTTGGGTCTGGGGTGTGAGCGTGCAAGACACCGATAAGGCACTGATAAAAGACAATATTTTTAGAGGCCCCGGAGACGTTGCTATTTGGTATGGGGCCTGGGGTATCGACACAATTGCCACAGGCGGAACGATCATCGGAAATTATTTTAATAAATTCGAATCGAGAGGAGAGCAGGGGTCTATACATTTTGGTTTGTCAAAGGACAGCCTCGTCTTTGGGAACTTCGGGCCACACACTGTGACTGGCGAAACTGAAAACAATATCATTCTTATCGATTGACTGAACACTCAGGATTTTGAATCTCGCGCTTCACTGCGAGCAATGAAAAGCTGAGCTTGATGCGTGACTTTCTGGGGCATACTGCTGATGGGGCCTCCCCGCCAGGACTCGAACCTGGAATCACCGCTTAGGAGGCGGTAGTTATATCCTGTTTAACTACGGGGAGAGGGCAGAGAGTGTACCGCAAACGGTTAGCGGGTTTTATGGGTGCGATGGGGCGTCGCTGGCTTCTGAGCCAAGCCCATTAAAAATTCGGTGACTTCTCGATGGGTGCCCTGGAATACGGGTGCCAGCGCGCGTTGCTTCATTTGGTGTTCGTACATCGGGTCGTAATAGTCCGTGAGTAGTGGCTTAATCCAAAGCTTGTGCTGCTCGGGGTCTCCCTGCCTATGCCTGATGAGCGCGTCCAGCATAATCCTGTTTAGCTCCATGTGGCGTTTGCCGCCCAGTCGCTTGCGGATTCTTTCTAGCGCGTCAACGAGGTCTTGGGAGAATATTTCGAAGGCGCGCTGCTCACCAAGCGTAATATATTCCTGCAAATTGCTCAGTATGTAATTGTCGTAGGAGTGATCTACGCGCTCCGCTATCGAGGCTTCGACACGAACCCAGTCCGCCTTCCCACGAGATGCATGAAGGGACGGGGGGAGCGCGCAACGACCGATAAGGCGCCCCTCATCCTCCAAAATTAAAAAGGGATGGTGACTACTCTGATGCCTTACCAGCGCAACGCCCAGGGATAATTCAAAAGCGATCTGGGTAGGTTGGGCTGTAATCCGTCGGCCAAATGCTGACCCTCGATGATTTGCCAGTCCCTCCAGATCTATACTGCCCGGAATCGGTTGACCACTGTTGCCTTCGTTAAGCAATCGGGTTTTAGCGACGCCTGTCTGACCGCCCACCAATAGCAGCGATGTGGAAGCGATTGCTGCTTCTGTTTTTTGGCTGAGCCACTGACGGATGGACTTATACCCTCCTTTGATCCTGGGGTAACTGATGCCCACATCGCTTAGCCACTGCTGTGAAATCTCCGAGCGCAGTCCACCTCTGAAGCAAAACAGCGCGCCATGGGGGTTGATTTCAGCAAACTGTCTCCACCGTGCCACACGCGCTTCTTTTATCGCGCCCGAGACTAATTCGTGGCCGAGCTTGATAGCCGCTGCTTGCCCAGATTGTTGGTAACAAATGCCGACTGCTTCGCGCTCGGCATCTTCCATAAGAGGGGCATTAACCGCCGCCGGAAGGCTGCCTTTGGCGAATTCGACCGGAGAGCGGACGTCCAACAGGGGCGTGTCCTTGGAAAAAATAGCTTGGAAATTATCGAGTTCTAGGGTCACGTTTAGGATAAGAAAATGCGAGGTCTGTCGGCCCCCGCTGCCACGAGTTCGCCTATGACTCCACTCGATAGGTCGCTTTGATCTAACAGGCGCGTGACCTCAGGCAGGGCGTCCTGCGACGTTGCAATCAGCAATCCGCCGCTGGTTTGTGGGTCAAATAGGAGGGTTTGGTCCCGCAGTGAGAGCTCTGGAAGCCGGTTGTCAATGGCGACGCGGTTGCGCGCGGTGCCGCCGGGGACACATCCCTTAGCAATATAGTGGTCAAGTCCCGGTAGCTCGGGAATCGCTGACACGTCGATGATTGCATCCAGATTGGCGCCTTCACACATTTCCAGAAGATGGCCGGCGAGACCGAATCCGGTGATATCGGTCAGCGCATTCACACCGTCGATCTGCCCGAGTCGGGCGCCCACGTCATTGGCCCGACACATCACCGCCGTCGCTTGTCCTACATGTTCTGGTCGTAGCTTGCCGTGCTTTTCCGCTGTGGTGTGAATTCCGATTCCCAGTGGCTTAGTTAGAATAAGCCGATCTCCAATCTTACCTCCGTCATTACGCTTAATATTCTGGTGTAACGCCGTTCCACTGACAGCAAGGCCAAAAATAGGCTCGGGGCAATCAATACTGTGTCCACCAGCGAGCGGGAAACCGAGGCTTTGACAAACATCTCGGCCTCCCTGGACCACCCGGTTGGCGATATCGGCACTCAGCTGGGATATAGGCCATCCGAGAATGGCTACCGCAAGGAGTGGGGTGCCCCCCATGGCGTAAATGTCAGATATGGCATTAGTCGCGGCGATACGACCAAAATCGTAGGGGTCGTCAACAATGGGCATGAAAAAATCGGTGGTGGAGAGTAACGCGTAGTCTCCGTTGAGTATGACTGCGGCAGCATCATCCCTGGTCTGGTGTCCGACCAACAACGACGGAAACGGTGCTGCCACATTTTCCTTGTCGGGGCTCGCCAGAATGCGTGAAAGAATATCGGGTGCAATTTTGCATCCACAGCCAGCGCCGTGACTGAATTGGGTTAATCGAACAATGTCGCTGGTCATATGGGCTTAAATCTCCGCTCACTGAATAATGCTAACCCGTTACGATTGAAAAGCGGAGCATTCCGGCTCATTCTTGGTGAAGTGGTAGTGGTGATTTGAGTGAACGGGTCAGTATTTTCGGTATTTCCTTGGACGGCCATCGGCGTATGGTTGGTGCTTGTTGCTTGTGCGGCGCAGGGATCCGCGCCATCTTCGCTCCCATCCGCTGAGTCGTGGTCGACACAAAGAGCGCTTTATCGGAGAGCCAAAGGAGAGTTGGCTACGGGTGCGGGCTCGCGTTTCGCGGAGATACGCGACCAATTGAACGAATACCCGCTTCGCGTTGATCTCGATTTTGCGGTGAAGCTTGGGCAGCTGCACCATATGAAACCCAGCGAAGCCAAGGATTTCCTCGCGCAGGCGCAGGGCACTCCCTTAGCGAGTCGTTTTCTTGTGTCTTATCTGCGGCATAAGGCGCAGGACGGCCATTGGAAATCGTTTTTGGGGGTGATTAACGCGCCACCCGAAATGCCAGAGTTGCAGTGTTACTACTACCGGGCGCAGTTGGCGATTGGCCAGGCCGAGCTGGCGTTTACGGGCGCCTCGGTGCTGTGGAATGTGGGATATTCTCAGGACGATGCCTGCGATCCGCTATTCGCTGCCTGGATGGCTAAAGGCGGTCCCGATGATGATCTGATTTGGTCCCGCGCCTTAAAGGCTTTCTCTGAAAAAAATGGCCATTTAATTCGGTACATCAAACGTTTCGCGAGTGACGACCTCAAGCGCGACCTGGACGAACTCGCCGTTATTTATAAGCGTCCTTCTCGAGTGGAGGGCGATCACCATAAAAATCGGCCCAGGCATACCGACATCTTGATGGCCGGCGTGGCGAGGCTTGCCCAGTTGAATCCCATGCGCGCCCATGAGGCGTTGCTGTCACTGGTTCAGGATCATCCGATTTCGGGCGCCCAGGCCGAGGTTGTGGCCTTTGACATTGTGCGACACAGTTTGTTTGCCGAGCGCTCCCCCGCGCCAGAGGCGTGGGTAGCGCAACAGGTGGCCGAGTTGAAACGGGACGAACTCACCGTCATCTGGTTGCGCAATGCCGTCGCCGCCGGTGATTGGCACGATATTCAGGAGGGCCTGCAATGGCTTTCCGCCGATGCGCGGTCCCAAGACCGCTGGATTTACTGGGATGCAAGAAGTCGAGAAGCGCTCGTGGTTGGCAGTGGTGCTTCGCTTTTCGGCGCCCTGGCCAGTCATCGTAGTTTTCACGGCTTTCTCGCAGCAGAGCAAGTAGGCCAGCCCTATCAACTGCGTGAGTCGCCGGTTTCAATTGATGAAATACAACTGAAAGAGTCGATTTGGCTTGGCGCCGCCCGCGCCCAAGAGCTCTTGGCTCTGGGCCTGCGCGAGGAGGCGAAGGAGCAGTGGCAGCACACACTCAATCAAGCGAGTTTCAACGAACAAATGTCCTTGGGGCTGCTCGCGTTAGTGCGGGAGTGGCCCGATTTTGGGGTTGACGCGGCAATTGCTGCGAGAAATTGGGACCGGCTGGATCTTCGTTTTCCCCTGGCATTCTGGGAGGAATTTCAGAAAGCGGCGGTCGGAACATCGCAGGATCCTTTCGCTTTAATCGCGCTGGCTAGACGGGAGAGCGGGTTGAATCCGCGGGCACGCTCGAAGGTGGGGGCGCGGGGATTAATGCAGCTCATGCCAACAACGGCTCGCAATGTGGCAAAACAGGACGGTGTGCCCTATCGAGGCACTAAGACCCTATACGAGCCTCAGGTAAACATCGCCCTGGGCACCAGCTACTATAGGGGGCTACTCAATCGCTACGATGGCAATCGTGTTAAAGCCCTTGCCGCCTACAACGCGGGACCCAGCCGAGTGTCGCGGTGGCTGGGCGACGAGCAATCAATTGATCAGTGGGTTGACTCGTTGCCATTCTCTGAGACGAGGGAATACGTGCAGGCGGTGCTGACTTATCATGTGATCTATCGCCTCCGGGCGGGAAAATCTGCCATGTTGCTCACACCTGCGGAGCGGACCGACATGTATTAGCGCAGAGTTATATCGCCGATTTATGCGGTGTGGCGCGTATCCGGTAATGACGGAGAATTTATGAAAACGTTACAGATGCAATCGTGTGTGCATGAAAATGCGACTGTTGAGTGTGCCTTGGTAGAAACAGCGGTTCCGGAGCCCGGGCCTGACGACGTGTTGGTGGCGGTCGAGGCGTCTCCGATCAATCCGTCAGATTTGGGCCTCATGTTCGGCGCTGCGGACCTAGAGTCCGCACGTCAGACCGACCGAGAGGGTTTGCCGGCAATCGTGCTCGATGTCCCGCAGGCAGCCATGCGCGCCATGGCGCCCCGGGTAGGGCACTGGATGGCAGTGGGTAACGAAGCCAGCGGCCGTGTGGTTGCGGCGGGGCAGAGCGATGCGGCGCAGGCGCTGTTGGGCAAAAGAGTCGGGATGTTTGGCGGGGAGATGTATGCCACCCACCGGTGCCTGCCCGCGACACAATGTATGCCATTTCCCGATGCCATTTCCGCTGAGCAAGCGGCGTCCTGCTTTGTCAATCCTATGACCGCCCTGGGCTTTATGGAAACGCGCGATATGGAAGGGCAAAAAGCGATGGTGCACACAGCTGCCGCCTCAAATTTGGGGCAGATGCTGGTGAGGCTGTGTCAGGCTGATGGAATACCCCTGGTCAATATTGTTCGTTCAGAAGATCAAGTGGCGCTTCTCAGATCGATGGGCGCCGATTGGGTGTTGAACAGCCAGTCCGACTCCTTCATGAGCGACCTGATTGATGCGTTAGTGGCTACGGGCGCAACGCTGGCCTTTGATGCCATCGGTGGTGGACGTTTGGTCAACCGTATTCTCACTGCGATGGAGTTGGCGGCGGCCAAGACGGGGCCTTGGTCGCGTTATGGGTCGGAAGTGCCCAAGCAGGCTTACATCTACGGTCAGCTCGATTTGGGGGCTACAGAACTTACGCGCGGCTATGGTTGGGTCTGGTCCGTGAGTGGTTGGCTACTCACGCCATTTATGAACCGAGCCGGTGCCGACAGGGTAGCCCGCATGCGCCAGCGCGTGGTCAACGAGATCGACACCACCTTTGCCAGTCACTATTCCTCACGCACGCCGCTGACGCAGGCATTAAACGTGCGAGCGGTTCAGGAATACGGTGCGCGCAGAACGGGGCAGAAGACGCTGCTGTTGATGGCTGATTCAGCCGCCTGATAGCTTGACCTGATAGCCCATCGTTGCGAGAACTTGTTGGCAGGTTGTGCGCTGATCTCCCTGGATTTCAATAGCGCTATCCTTGACCGAACCCCCGACGCCGCATCGCTGTTTTAGCTGCTTGCACAGGGATTTCAGACCCTCTGGGTGTTCGGGTATGCCCTCGATGACAGTGACCGCTTTGCCACCTCTGCCCTTGGTTTCGCGACGAATCCTGACGATGCCATCACCGGTGTTGGCGGGTTTCGCCGTGCCGCATACGCAGGCTCTCAGGGGGCGTTGACACTGGGGGCACAAACGTCCGCCATCGGTGCTGTAGACCGCCCGAGTGGCAGCTGACTTCGCCATATGAGTGTCCTGTGAACCCGCTTCACGCCTATACTACCGCTCAAAGGCACGTTACGGGCTCAAAACCATGTCACAAACCGCAGCGCTTGAGGCGCAGGTGGCGTTTCTGGAGGATACGGTGCAGGCGCTAGACCGGGCACTCGCGCTTCAACAGCAGCAACTGCTCCAGCTGCAGTCGCAAGTGGCGACGCTGAGCCAGCAGCTTCGCGAGCAGGGTAACCGCTTGGACGCTTTTGGCGATAATGCGCCGGAGCCGCTTCCGCCGCACTACTAGATATAAGCCTCATAGAGAATGGAAATCTACCTATGAATCTTCGTGTAAGCATATTGATTTTACTGAGCTTTATTGTCGGCATTGGCGTGTTGGCCGCGATTCTGACCCGCCCGCCCGTCGCCCCTGAGCAGGAAATTTATGTGAACGGCGTCGTCCTCACGATGGACGCCGAGAATACGATTGCCGAAGCGGTTTTGATTCGAGGCGGGCAGATTGAAGCGGTGGGGTCTTCAGGGGCGTTATTGTCTCAGGCCGACGATGACACCGCGATAGTGGATCTGCGCGGCAGGGCGCTGATCCCCGGTTTCGTTGATGCACATGGCCATTTCCCCGGCTCAGGTCAGACCGTCTTTTCGGTTGACTTAAATAGTCCGCCGATTGGCAGCGTTACGACTATGGGCGAATTAATTGAGGGGTTAAGTGATTTTGCCAAGGTGCGAACAGACGGCTGGGTAGTGGGCCACGGATATGACGATACGTTGCTTGCCGAGAAGCGGCACCCTACCCGTGATGATCTAGACCAGGTCTCTACCGAGCGACCTGTGGCGATTGTGCATGTTTCCGGTCATCTCGCAGTCGTTAACACCGTAGCCCTCGAGATTTTGGGTATCGATGAATCCACCCCCGACCCCGCGGGCGGCGTCATTGTCAGGGACCCTCTATCGGCGGATGGCCGTCGTCCCAACGGTGTGCTCGAGGAAACGGCAGCGCGGTCGGTTTGGCAATACACCCTCGACCTCGGTGTGATGGACGGTGTGCGCATGACCACGCAGGCAGCCGCCGAATATCTGGCCGTGGGAGTGACCACCGCATCAGCGGGAGGTATGCCCACCACGGTTGCCAAGCTCTTAGGTTTTCTCAGTCGACTCAACCAGTTCCCACAGCGCGTCGCGCTTTTCCCTCTTTTCGAGGAAGTAGGAGAGTCACTATTATCAGGAGAGCTAGCCTTAGACGCCTTTGCTGGCGCTAGGGTGAGTGTGCCCAGAGTAAAGATCATCGCTGATGGCAGTATCCAAGGTTACACCGGTTATTTGAGCGAACCTTATTACGTGCCTTTCAAGGGTGACCCTGCCTACCGAGGTTACCCTTCCGTAAAACGGGAAGACTTGTTTCGGCAGGTCGCTGGTCTCTATGCGAACCGCATTCAGGTCGCCATTCACTGCAACGGGGATGCATCAATAGACGATGGCCTTGACGCGATTGAGGCCGCGATGAAGGAGCACCCTTGGCCCGAAGCACGACCTCTTATTATTCACGCCCAAATGACGCGTTTGGATCAGATACAGCGGATGGCGGCACTGGGCGTCACTCCCAGTTTCTTTTCAGCGCATACCTATTACTGGGGTGATCGACATGCCGCCATTTTTATGGGGCCAGAGCGCGCAGCGAACATGAGTCCTGCGCGGTGGGCGCTGGATGCGGGGGTCCGTTTCAGCTCGCACCTCGACACGCCGGTGACGCCTATGCTGCCGCTCCAGGCGATTTGGAGCCAGGTCAACCGGGAGAGCACCTCAGGGGTGGTGATAGGCCCAAATCAGCGAATAGATCGCCTTTCGGCACTGCGCGCAGTAACAATCGACGCTGCCTGGCAAGTTTTCATGGATGATCAGATTGGGTCCATAGAGCCGGGGAAGCGGGCTGATCTGGTTGTGCTCTCCGATAATCCACTGTCGGCGAAGAACATTCGGTCAATTAAGGTGGATCGAACCGTGATTGATGGCGCGACAGTCTATTCACGTCTCTGAGCGCGCGATCGCGATTAGCTGGGGTCAAAGCCGAAGCGCGCACTGTCCACGCGAATGAAGATCGCCTCTGCGGTAGCGGTAACTATCTCGCCGTGACGCATTTCTGCAGTAACTTCAGTGCGACGTTCATCAAGCTCCTTGGCCGTGGCACTGACATGAATCAGAGTATTGAGCGGCGTCGGTCTGCGGTACCGCACCGATAGCCCTCCGGTCATGCCGGGATGCCCCATTCGTACGTGAGTCATTCCCATCAGGTGGTCAAGAATGCCCGCCACCCAGCCTCCATGGACATTTCCTGGGGGGCCCTCGAAGGCCTGCGAGAATAAAACGGTTCCCGTGATCCCACCCGAATGTTCTTGCCACGCGAGTGCGGGTGCGCAGGGGTGGCTTCTGCCCGCCATCGCTACCAATTCACCCATGACATTATCGACGCTGCCGCGATTTTCGCGCCGCCCCATCTCCACCAACCCTGAGACTTGGGGCATGTCAGCCAGTCGATCAGTAATGGCTCGCAATTCGGCGGCGATTTGATCTGAAAATGCTTCGGTGATGTCCGAGCTCACCAGTTTGTCATTGAGTTGCCGTGCTGCTTCGGCCAGCGCATTTCGGCTCTGCCAATAGCGAGACTCATTAGAGTTGGCTGTATAGGCCGTTGTCATTGATCTGCCTCCATCGCAGCCCATTGTGCTTGCCATTCGCGAAGGTCTCTCACAAATGCCTCTGGTTGCTCCAGCGCTGCAAAGTGCCCCCCTTTTTCATGCGTGTTATTGAAATACATTAATTGCTGATAACGCGTTCGGGCGAGACGTTCGCTGCATAGGAACAGTTCCTTGGGAAACAGCGAAATGCCGATGGGACGGTCTATGTGAGCATAGTTCGGAAGATTGAAGCTTTCCCAATAGAGTCGCGCGCTGCTGGCCGCCGTATTGGTCATCCAGTAATGGGTGACAACGTCGAGTAAAACGTCGCGAGACACCGCATTCTCTGGATGGCGGGCACCATTGCGCTCGCAATCAGTCCACTGTGCAAATTTCTCGATAATCCAAGCCATTTGCCCGGAAGGTGAATCAGCTAGGCTGTATGCCAACGTTTGCGGGCGCGTGCTTTGTTGTTTCGAATAACCCGATTCGTGCTCCTGATAGTGCATTGCGGCGGCAAGGGTTGCCTGCTCTGCTGGCTCGCTGGAGCTAAGGGTCAGGTCATCTGGCATCACAATGGGCAGATTGATATGGCCCGCCTTGCAACCGGATTTACCGAGGAGGAGAGATTGCGTCACCAGTGAGCCCCAGTCTCCGCCCTGGGCCAAGTAGTGTGTGTATCCCATCCGCTGCATTAACTCGTCCCACATCAGGGCGATTTTCTCGACTCCGAAACCCGGGACTGGGGGTGCGTCGGAAAAACCAAAGCCTGGCAGGCTGGGAATAACCAGATGGAAAGCGTCGCTGGGGGCGCCGCCTGATTGGGTTGGATTGGTAAGAGATTCAATGACACCCAGAAACTCGAGCACGGATCCGGGCCAGCCGTGGGTCATCAACAGGGGTCTCGCGGCGCTATGAGTGCTGCGGATATGCAGAAAGTGAAGACTGACGCCATCTATTTCGGTTCTGAAATTATCGAAGCGATTAAGCCTTTCGGGAACGCGCTGCCAATCGTAGTTGTCTTGCCAGTAACGCACTAGTTCTTGTTGATAACTCAGAGGTAAGCCCTGCTGCCAATTTTCTACGGTCTCTGCGTCTGGGTAGCGAGTCATCGCTAGACGTCGCTTCGCGTCTTCCACTTGGGCATCTGAAAATTGCGGTTCGAAAGGCTCGATTACATCACTCACTGCTACTTACTCACTACTTGGTGCGTGTCAGCCGCAAACGTTACTCCGCTGCCAAGGTAGGCTCAAGTCAGATGATCGATTGCCAAATCCTGGTAGGTGCGCTCGAGCCAAGGTAGCAGCTTCACGCGCTCCGCCTCGGATTCCTGGGTGGCTGAGCGAAGATGGGTCGTTCGCGGCTCGCGGTCGAGAAAGAACCTGCCTGAAATTAGGCTTGCTTCGCGCGCGCGCGCGAGCCATACGATTGTGTCTGCCCCTTCTTCAGCGTTTCTCAGCACCCGTTGGGTCACACGCCTGAATCCGGGCAAAGCGGATTGAACGCCTGGTGTGTCCGCCCAGCCGGGATGCATGCTGTTAACAACAATGTTGTCCTCGCTCCAGGCCTCGGCCCATAGCTCGGTCAGCACCGTCAGCGCACGCTTGGCGCGGGCATAGGCGGTAGAACCGTTGTACCCATCGCGCCGCATGATGAGTCGGCTCAGATTGAGCTTCTGCGTGTACATACCGCCTGATACAACATTGATGACGCGGGTCGGATCTACGCGTCCCGCCATTAGTGGGTGTAACGCTTCTGTCAGCTTCCAAGGGGACAGCAGCAGCAATGCCACGCTCTGCTCAATGCCTTCCACAGTTTGTGCATATTCATTGAACAGTGCGCCTGCGTTGTTGATTAAAACGTCGATGGTTTTGCCTTCTGCGTTGAGTTTTTTGGCTAATCTTTCAACGTCCGACAGCAGGCTCAGGTCGGCGAGCTCAACCCTATCTGCTCGACGCCCTGTTGCCCGCTCTAGGGAATTTTGCATCGACGCTAATTTGGCTTCGTCGCGAATTACGAGGGTAAGATTTGCGCCGGCCTCTAATAGAGAGATTGCAGTGGCGTAGCCCAGCCCCGAACTGGCGCCTGTCAACACAACATGCTTGCCAGACATATCGGTACTCATCGGCGCCCATTGTTTTCTACCTCTGTGGTATCCGTAGCGCGTAAAGCACCGCAGTGCAGAGATAATGTGACTGTCTTTTCGCTGGGTCTCGGGCAACGCGGTGGGCACCGGATTGTTATCATTTAGGGCTCTGGCAAGGCCTTTAAGGCTGGCTTTTCCCATTTTTCTTAAACCCTGCTCGTTGCGCTTAGCCAGGGCTTCGAGACCATAGTGATATGTAAAGGTGGCGGCGTAGTTGATGCGCGTCGTGCCATTACTAACGGCCTCAAAGGTAATCACGTCTCTCACCGTAAACCATCGGCTCTTACCTGTGAGCACAAGGCATTGCCAAGGAGTGAATTCTTCCAGCGTGTAGAACAAGGCAATGGTCGTAGGTCCCGCTTTGCATAGGAGTGAGAACTGGCTTCCCACGCCAATGGGGCCGTCGGAGACCTTGCGGGCTTCTACGGCTGTCGCGTCCCATTCAACGGTGGTTCGGAAATCCGCGACATAGCGGAAACAGGCCTCTACTGAGCGGGGCACTTCGATAGTTTCGTTGAGTGTGATCATGTTGCACCGGTGGGCTGGAGCTAGACTGTACGGCGCGGAGGACCCGTCAGTTCATTGCCGCCCTCATGCCGAGTCGGCGGCTTCGGATATTGCGTGATTTGACTATTCTTCGATCCACACCACTCGCAGCGGTTCTCCGAAATCGTCGTATACCACCTGTCGACGACGCTTGGGGGTGCGTTGTCGAACGATCTTCTTACGGCTCCGTTTTTCGGCGCGCCGTGCGTCAAGGGCAGCGATGACGTCGTTGAGCGGAGTGCGACTCGCTTTACGTGGTTCAAACACCGGTGGCGTGGTAGGTGGAATGCCGGTGCCTTCGTAGGCACTCTGGCCAGTTTTAAGCTCTTGGACTTGCCCGCCATCTGACAGGAATGCCGCCACCTGTCTCTCCAAGTGTTTCCTTATATCCTGTTTTGAAGGCGGTTTTTTCACTTCACATCCTCTACGGCGAGTATAAGACCTCAGTGCCCGCTCAGAAAGCAACGGGCTGACCGATGAGGATGCTTTCTGGTTTAATGCGCGCTCGTTTAGCAATCCTTGGCGGCTGGAGAGACATTGAGTTCTCTATTCTCCTATCGCACCCAAAATCATGGATTTGATAAATGGGTGCGCTGAGATCTTTGCTGGTGTTTCTATGGATGGCCGTTACGGTTATTCCAGCGGCGTCTTTGATCATTGTCGTCACGCCGTTCTCTAGCCCTGACTTTCGTTGGTGGCACATCGCTAGGCCCTGGCTTCGCGGCGCGGTAGAGGCGGCGAGAAAGATCGGTGGAATTCAATATGTCGTCGAAGGTGAGGAGCATCTGCCATCTGTGGGCGACAATCAGCGCATTATTTTATGTCCCAAGCACCAGTCGACTTGGGAAACATTTTTCTTCGCAAGTCGAATGCCTCATCCACTGGCCTATGTTTTTAAGAGGGAGTTGCTCTTTATTCCTTTCTTTGGGTGGGCCATGGCGTGTTTGAACATGATTCATATTGATCGCAGTGCCCGGGGGGACGCCTGGAGCAAGGTGGCGTCGCTCGGAGAACAGCTCATGGATGCGGGCAAGTGGGTGATTATGTTCCCGGAAGGGACCCGATCTAGACGAGGAGAGCAAGGCGTCTATAAAACCGGTGCCGCACGGCTGGCGGTTGCCACCGGTGCGAGTATCGTTCCCATTGCTGTGGCTTCTGCGCGCTGCTGGCCCCGTAAAAGCTTCACATTTATTCCGGGTTCCGTGGCGGTGTCGCTCGGCCCACCCATTGTCAGCGGTGTGGGGGAGAGTCCGGGAGAGCTCATGCAGCGGGTGGAGCAGTGGATTGAAGCGGAGATGCGTCGTATCGACCCGGAAGCTTATCCTGCGGCGGATCGACGGGTCTCGCCAGAGGAACAGGATGCCCAACTCCAGCGAGCGCTGGAGGCTCAGGCTGATGCCGCACGGGCTGCGCAAGGGGACGTTTCCGAGGACCTGCATTAGCTTTGCCTTCGGGCCATTCGAACGATTGCCTGATAGCGGCATTTGCGGCACTGTCGATAACAGCATTTAACGAGGAATATGAGAGATGGGCTTTTATAGTGACGTTGTAGTTCCGCGACTTGTTACCTGTGCTTGCGGCACCAAACCTATTCTCAAGCAACGGCAGAAAGTGGTGCCTTTGGCGCATGGGGCGGTGTTGGAGATCGGCATGGGCGCGGGCCACAATCTGCCGTACTACGATACCGGCCGTATTACCTCGGTAGTGGGTATAGACCCCTGTCGCACGAGTTGGCGGCTGGCGCAGCCGAGGGCCTCGGCATTGGGCGTGCCGCTTGAGTTTGTAGAGGGCTCCGCCGAGAGTATCCCGATGCCTGATGCACGCTTCGATACGGTGCTCATGACGTATAGCCTGTGCACGATTCCGGATCCCGAGGCGGCCCTTGAGGAGATGCGTCGCGTGCTGAAGCCAGGCGGAAGGCTCGTTTTCTGCGAACATGGTGAGGCGCCTGAAGCATCCGTCGCAAAATGGCAAAAGCGGATTAATCCGACCTGGCGGCGGTTACTGGGCGGCTGCAACCTCAATCGCCCGATCATGGCATTGATTCGCAACGCGCGATTCGAAGTGAGTGAGCACGATCAAATGTACTTGCCGGGGACTCCCCGTATTGCCGGATTCAACGTCTGGGGTATCGCCCAGCGTTGAAGCGGTGTCTTTTTGCGCATACCGATCGCGGTTTAAGCTGCCACCGGAACCGCGCGGCAGTTGGACGACGCGTCGTTTTTGCTGTGCTCGGTGTTTTGGCAATGCTCAATGGCTGCAGTACTAACGAGGCTCAGCCTGAAATGTCGACGATTCCCCCACCGGATTTATCCGGTCATTGGGAAGTCGATTACGCTCGCAGCGACAGTGTGCAGAACCAGGTGAATAGCACTTTCAGAGAGGTGCAGCGGGAAATCCTTCGTCGCAATGCAGCCGCGGAGAAGGGTGTTTCCTATCAGGGGCCTGCAATAGGGAACATCGATACCTTATTCGCTTTAGCCAAAATGGCTGAGTTGGTGGTAGCGCCTGCGCTCCTGGAGATTGCCCAGGATACGCAATGGATCAGAATCGAGAGGGAGAATAGTTTTGCCTTGGTTTGCTCGCTCGAGGGGACTCGCGACGAGGCTAATCGTCTGGGAAGAGAGATTTGCTGGTGGGATGGCCAGCAGTGGCATTTTGTGGTCCAACTTCCCAATGGCTTGAACGTAGCTCACCGGTTCACGCGGTCTGATGATGGCAATTCGTTGGCCCAGCGCACCCGATTAAGCGATCCGGGGACGGGGCATGATTTCGTGGTTACGAAAATTTTTGGCCGCTATGACCCCGCCGAGCGCGGCTATACCTGTACCGAAACGTTATCCCGAGGACGCGTCTGCACCACTGAACGTGTAGGAGTGGAGTAACCGTGGCTGATGGACTTCGCACGCTGCTATTGAGACTGTGGTTGGTGCTGAGTTGGATCAGTCTGGTCGCCTGTGGCCCCGTACTGACAAAATCAACAGCGACTGAAATCGAGGGCGAGGCAGCGGCGGCGCCCGTTGTTCCGACGGCCCCACAAGAATCTCTTTCCCGCGGCGATGGGCCGCTTCAGCCGGCTCTCGATATTAATGTGGTTGTGTTTGACATTGCCCCAGAGTCGGGTGAAGCGGCGCAATACATGGCCGTTCGTAAGCTGGAGTCTCGACTGCTCCCCGGTTTGTTTCGCGAGGTTCTAGTCAGCAGCGATCAATGGGGTGTTGTGCGCGTCGTGCCTACCGCGTCTGCTCTTGCGCCCGTCAATATTCGAACGGGTATCGTGGCCTCTGACGGGCGCGACCTGGCACTTGATGTGGCGGTGTCTGACGTCACGGGAGAGGAATGGTTCCGACTTCGGTTGGCCCATCGGCAAGATGATCCGTCGGACAGTCTCTCCGCCCTTCGTCAGGTTTTTAATGTGGTAAGTAACCGTATGCGCGATGTTTGGTTAAGTAGGTCAGTCGCGGAGCGCTCTCGATTGATCTCGATCGCAGACATTGTCTATGCACGAGAATTGGCGCCCGACGCTTTCGCAAACTACCTTGACGCCGAGTCACCTTCGCTGACGCTAAAACGGGCGCCCTCAAACGATGATCCGATGCTTGCCAGAGTGCAAAGAATCAAGAATCAGGAGTATTTATTTTGTGACGCAATGGATGAGCAGCTTGTCATTTTATTGGAGAGGGCAGGCCCAACATATGACCTGTGGCGCGAGGCGGCGGTAGAGCAAGCGAATTGGCTCGATCACTATGAGTCGGTCGCCGCGTCAAGATCTGTGGGCCCCGGTGATGGGGAGTTCTCTCGCATGCAGGCAAGCTATTCGGCCTACCGGTCTTACCGCATTCAGGAGCAGGCACTGCTTGAATTAGCGGAGGCGCTGGAGTCGGAGAGTCAGCCGGTCGTTTTGAGGTCAGAAGGTGCCGTTATCACCCTCGAGGGTACGCTCGAGGCACAATATGCGACTTGGCGTGATTTGCTGAAGGAGATTTTTTTACTGGAACAGGGCGCCTTGCAATGACGGTTCATCAATATCTCGCGACCTGTCCCACCGGTGTTGGCGTGTTGCTGGTTGAGGAGTTGCGTGGTCTGGGCGCCGAGGAGCTGGTCGAACGGCCGGTCGGGGTATCGTTTCGTGGGGATCTCGCCGTCGCCTATCGCGTATGCCTATGGAGTCGGCTGGCCAATCGGGTGCTGTTAATCATGGGCAGCGCTGAGGTAGATGACGCCGAGGGGCTTTATCAATACATAAATAGCATTAATTGGTCAGCTCATCTAACTGAAAAATCGACATTTATAGTGGATTTTTCGGGTCGCGCCAGTTGGATGCGGAACGCGCAGTTCGGCGCTCAGAAAATTAAGGACGCGGTTGTCGACCAGTTTCGAACGGCAGGTATGGCAAGGCCCTCGGTCGATCTCAAGGAACCCGATTTGCGGATTACGGCGCGTCTGGCAAAGGGGAGGGTTACGCTTGGCATTGATCTTTCAGGCGATAGTCTGCACCGGCGTGGCTACCGATTGGACGGTGGACTTGCCCCGCTTAAGGAGAATGTTGCGGCGGCAGCACTATTAGCGGCGAGTTGGCCCACGCGAGCTCAGTCTGGAGACGTCTTGATCGATCCGATGTGTGGTTCCGGGACCTTGCTCTTGGAGGCAGCACTGATGGCGCTGGATCGAGCGCCAGGGCTGTTACGGGAAAAATTTGGGTTTACGCGTTGGTTGGGACACGACGCATCGCAGTGGGCGGCCATTAGAGGCGAGGCGGAGGCCCGCGCCCAGCCCGCCGGGAACGGCCTTGAGATTCGGGGATACGATGCCGATATCCGCGCAGTGAGGCATGCTCAGGAAAATATCGCGCGACTCGGGTTGGAGGATGTCGTCAGAATTCGGTGCAAAAGTCTTGCTGAGGTGAAGCGTCCTACCCATCGCGCAATGCCGTCGGGTTTACTCGTCACGAACCCGCCGTGGGGCGAAAGAATGGGAGAGAAGCGGTCTTTACCTCACCTCTACTCGGCGATTGGCGAGTTGATGAGTCGCGAGTTTACGGGCTGGGAGGGTCTTGTGCTCACCTCTGACCTGTCGCTTGGACGGGCGGTAGGGTTGCGCGCACACAAGCGCCGCCGCGTGCACAACGGGCGTCTTGAGCTTCATTTGCTGCAGTTTGACCTCAGGGCTGACAACCGGTTCCGGGCATTTGAGCAAACAGCCTCGGCGCCAGGTGGCGAGGAACAAGGTCATGAGGACAACCCCAAGGAGATAGCACTGTCCCCGGGCGCTACGAGTCTCGCCAATAGAATCAGTAAAAATCTGAGGCGCCTGCGTCCCTGGATCAAGCGCGACGGTATTCATTGTTACCGGGTATACGACAGAGATATTCCGGAATATTCGGTGGCCATAGATTGGTACGAGGGCCACTTGCACGTCGCTGAATATCAGGCACCAAAGGCTATTCCCGAAGACAAGGCGGCAGCGCATCTGCAGGAAGTGCTCGACGCTGTTCAAGTTGTTTTCGATATCGCAGATCGATCCAGCATCGCGGTCAAGACTCGAAGTCGACAGCGAGGCAAGGAGCAGTATCAGCGACTAAGCTCAGACGAAAACCGAATTGTGGTTCAGGAGGGCCCGGCAAGGCTATTCGTCAATCTCCACGATTATCTGGATACGGGGCTATTTTTAGATCATCGGCCGCTGCGCCATTGGCTCGGTGCGCAAAGTCAAAGCAAGCATTTCCTTAATCTTTTCAGCTACACCGGCGTTGCAACGCTGCATGCGGCGTTGGGGGGCGCCACCACGAGCACCAGTGTGGACTCGTCGGCCACCTATCTAGAGTGGTTCCGCGCTAATCTCGCGTTGAACGGATTGTCGGAGCGACAGCACCGCAGTGTGCGAGCAGACGTTCGCGCTTGGCTGCAAGAAGACCAGCGAATGTATGACGTGATTATGCTTGACCCACCCTCATTCTCGAATTCGAAGGGGCAGGCAGACTTTGATATTCAGGCTGACCATGGCAGCTTGATTGCGTTGGCCATGGCGAGGCTGAATCCGCGAGGCGGCGTGATGTATTTTTCTACGAACCGACGGAAATTTGAGCTTGACCCAGCGGTGCGGGCCGCATGGGTGGTCGAAGACGTAACGACTGCCTCAATTCCGCCAGATTTTTTGCGCTCAACCAAAATCCATTATTGCTGGCGAATTACGCATTCGCCAGCCTGACGCAGAGAGGATGACACTTCGCCATCCTCGCAGCGCAAGCGTCGTCCCCCGGTTTATCCAGACCGCGATTTGAGCGGCATCGGTGCTATACTCCGCGCCTTTTTAAATGCCGACGCGCTCTGGCGCGGGGACATCGGCGCGAACCGGAAAGAGGCCATGGCGCAAACCTTGTATGACAAACTATGGGATGCTCATCTCGTAGAGCAGCGCGATGACGGCACGTCATTGATCTATATAGACAGGCATCTGATCCATGAGGTGACCTCGGCGCAGGCATTTGAGGGTTTGTCTCTTGCGGGCAGAGCGCCCTGGCGAAAAAACGCCAATCTGGCGGTGCCGGATCATAATGTTTCGACATTGCAAAATGAGCGTGCCGGCGGTCTTGCGGCGTTGCCGGATCCTGTGTCACGCATTCAGCTGCAGACGCTGGACGATAACTGCGAAACGTTTGGTATTGCTGAGATTCCTTTGAGTGATATTCGCCAAGGCATTGTGCATGTCATCGGGCCTGAGCAGGGTGCCGTACTGCCCGGTATGACGGTGGTTTGCGGTGATTCCCACACATCAACTCATGGGGCCCTCGGTGCGCTCGCCCATGGCATTGGGACTTCAGAAGTGGAGCATGTCCTTGCCACTCAATGTCTCATTCAGAAAAAAATGAAAAACTTCAAAGTCGAGGTCAGCGGTCGCCTTGAGGCGGGGGTTTCAGCCAAGGACCTCGCGCTGGCAATTATCGGCCGTATTGGCACGGCGGGTGGCACCGGATATGCATTGGAGTTCACTGGCGATGCAGTCAAGGCGTTGACCATGGAAGGACGAATGACCCTGTGCAATATGGCCATAGAGGCGGGTGCCCGCTGTGGTTTGGTCGCGGTTGACGAGGTCACGCTTGAATATGTACGTGGCAAGCCACTGGCCCCCAAGGAATCCCAGTGGGCCGCAGCTGAGGCGTGGTGGAGGACGTTGCGAAGTGACGACGGGGCGCACTTTGATCGAACGATTGAAATAGAGGGTAGCGCCGTTAAAGCGCAGGTCAGCTGGGGTACCTCTCCCGAGATGGTGGCATCGGTCGATGGGCATGTGCCCCGCCTCGCAGAAATGCCAGATGAGACCGCTAGACAGGGACTGAAACGGGCGCTGGATTACATGGGCTTGGATGAAGGGATGCCAATTACGGATATCGAGCCCGACGCTATCTTTATTGGATCTTGCACTAATTCACGCATTGAGGACCTGCGAGAGGCCGCCGCGGTTCTGAAGGGGCGACGCGTATCGTCTCGTATCAAAAAAGCATTGGTTGTTCCTGGGTCGGGTCTCGTTAAAGCGCAGGCGGAAGCGGAAGGCTTGGACCAGATTTTTTTGGATGCGGGTATGGAGTGGCGAGAGCCGGGCTGCTCTATGTGTCTGGCGATGAATGCTGATCGGCTAAACCCCGGCGAGCGCTGTGCGAGTACCTCCAACCGAAATTTTGAGGGCCGGCAGGGCAGCGGCGGTAGAACGCACCTGGTGAGTCCGGCAATGGCCGCGGCCGCCGCGGTGATGGGGCGGTTTGCGTCTGTTGACGCGGTGGACGCCGTATCGCCAGTCACGGGCGGAGGGGCGTAATGCGGGCATTTACACAGCATGATGGTTTAGTGGCACCAATGGACCGTGCCAACGTCGACACCGACTTGATGATACCCAAGCAGTTTTTGAAGTCGATCAAGCGGTCAGGTTTTGGGCCGAATCTGTTCGATGAGCTGCGCTATCTCGATGAAGGCTTGCCCGATGCGGATAACAGCTCGCGGCCGCTCAATCCTGACTTTCCGCTCAATTTTCCCCGTTATCAGAATGCGTCGATTTTACTGGCGAGAGAAAATTTTGGCTGTGGATCCAGTCGTGAGCACGCCGCCTGGGCCCTCGTTGATGATGGTTTTTGCTGCGTGATCGCGCCCAGTTTTGCAGACATTTTTCGCTCCAATGCGTTTAAAAACGGGATATTACCGATTGAGTTTAGCCCGGAGCAGATGGATGTGCTGTTCAGCATGATGTACGAGACGGAGGGCTTTCGCCTCGCGGTTGATCTTGTGGCTCAGGTGGTGACCTTACCCAACGGCGATGCTTGGTCCTTTGAGGTTGACGCTTTTCGCAGAGACTGCCTGCTGCAAGGGCTTGACGATGTTGGCATCACTTTACAAAGCACCGGGGCGATACGTGCCTTCGAAGAAGGTCATGCGAGGCGTTTCCCCTGGTTGTTTGAGGATCTCGTGTTGTGACCCAGCAGATTTTGTTACTGCCGGGTGATGGTATTGGGCCTGAGGTTGTGGCGCAGGCGCGTCGCGTTCTGGAAAAGGTGAAGGCCCAACACACGCTTGATTTCAGCTTTGATGAGGCGCTCATCGGCGGCGCCGCGATCAATGAAGAAGGTGCTGCCTACCCAGACAGTACCCAAGTCCGAGCTCGTGAAGCGGACGCCATTTTGCTGGGGGCGGTGGGAGGGCCCCAATGGGATAGTTTGCCCGCTGCGGAGCGGCCCGAGCGGGGGTTGCTCGCCATCAGGTCCGACCTGGATCTATTCTGCAACTTAAGGCCCGCGATGCTTTTCCCAGAGCTTGCACAAGCGTCGAGCTTACGCCCCGACCTGGTGGCAGGTCTCGATATTCTGATTGTTCGCGAGCTTACGGGGGGGATTTATTTTGGAGAACCCCGTGGTATCAATGCGCGTGAGGATGGTGTTCGTGAAGGGGTGAATACTGACCGTTACGACGAAGATGAAATCCGGCGCATAGGCCGCTTGGCCTTCGAGGCGGCCATGAAGCGTGATGGGCGGCTTTGCTCTGTCGACAAGGCCAACGTGCTCGAGGTGACGATGCTGTGGCGTGAGATTCTAGAAAGCTTGCGGTCGGAATATCCTGCGGTGGAGCTGAGCCACCTGTATGTTGATAACGCCGCGATGCAACTGGTACGAGCGCCGAAGCAGTTCGATGTGATGGTAACAGGTAATCTTTTCGGCGATATTTTGTCCGACATCGCCGCCATGCTCACAGGGTCCATTGGTATGTTGCCCTCGGCTTCGCTGAATGCCGAATCCCGGGGCCTCTACGAGCCTGTGCATGGGTCGGCGCCCGATATCGCCGGGCAAAATTTAGCCAACCCGCTGGCAACGATATTATCCGCGGCAATGATGTGTCGGTACTCACTGCAGTTGAGTTTGGTCGCCGATTGCATTGAACGGGCGGTTGCGTCGGTGATCACTCAGGGCTTGCGGACGCCTGATATTGCTGCCGACAGCGGTTCGGCAGATGGGATAACGATTGTGGGAACCGCCGAGATGGGTGATGCGGTTATTTCGGCTATAGACAGTCAGTGATGAGCGGGAGCGTATGAAAGCGGTAAATGTCGCGGTGGTCGGCGCCACGGGCGCGGTGGGCGAGGCAATGATAGAAATTCTCGAATCTCGAGAATTTCCGGTGGATCAGTTGTTCCCATTGGCCTCGAGCCGCTCTGCGGGGAAATCGGTGCAATTCAGGGGCAAGCGGCATACCGTTCAGGACCTCAGCCAGTTTGATTTTTCCCAGACGCCGATTGCGTTGTTTTCAGCAGGCGGCGACGTGAGCGCACAATATGCGCCTATCGCTGCTGAGCAGGGTTGTATCGTCATCGACAATACATCGCATTTTCGGCGAGACGAGGATATCCCTTTGGTCATCCCCGAAGTGAATCCAGAAGCGATTGCTCAGTATCGCAATCGCAACATTATCGCCAACCCCAATTGTTCCACCATTGGCATGCTGGTGGCGCTGAAGCCAATTTATGATGCTGTGGGTATCCAACGCATTAACGTCGCGACATATCAAGCGGTGAGTGGTACAGGAAAAGAAGCGATCGAGGAGCTTGCCGGGCAGACTGCGCGGCTCCTCAATGGCAAGGAAGCCCAGCCCGAGGTGTATCCACGCCAGATCGCCTTCAACGTGATTCCGCATATCGATAGCTTCCAGGATAACGGCTACACCCGCGAAGAAATGAAGATGGTGTGGGAGACCCAGAAAATTCTCTCGGATGAGTCTATTCGCGTTAACCCAACCTGCGTTCGCGTGCCCGTATTTTATGGCCATGCGGAAGCCGTTCATATCGAAACCAAAGATCCTATCTCCGTCGCTGAGGCACGGGCACTCCTCGACGCGGCGGATGGCGTTGCAGTAATCGATTCACCAGAGCCAGGGGGCTATCCCACCCCGGTCAGTGAGGCGGCGGGGGCTGATCCGGTATTCGTGGGGCGCATTCGCACGGATATTTCACACCCAAGAGGGTTGAATCTGTGGGTAGTAGCTGACAACGTACGTAAAGGTGCAGCGCTCAATAGCGTGCAGATTGCCGAGGTGCTACTGACGGCCTATCTCTAACAGCATGCGAGACGTGTATCCCTCTAGTATCGATACCAAGGAACAGGTGGAAAGGGGTGCGTTCAAGCCAGACCAAAGGAAGGGTGAGGCGAATTCATGAAGAGATCTATATTACGGAAAACCATCGCCGCGCTCGCGGCGTCGTTTCCAGCCGCGAGCTGGGGCCTGGGGCTCGGTGATGCCTCAGTACAGTCCTACTTTAATGAGCCCCTCAGGGCTGAATTAACATTATTGGAAATAGGGACACTTGGCCCTGGCGATATCCGCATTGGACTGGCGTCAGCGCAGGAGTTTGAGCGACTGGGTGTGGCCCGATCTCAATTTTTGACCCAATTGAATTTTGAGGTGCAGGGTTCTGGCGCCGCCGCAGTGGCGGTAATGACCACTGAGCAGGCGCTGCAAGAGCCCTACTTGAACTTCGTTGTGGAGGCGCGATGGCCTGATGGCCGTCTGCTGCGCGAATACACTCTTCTGATTGATCTGCCTCCTTCGCAAACCAATGGCAACGCCTCGATAGCGGCATCAGCCTCGTCGTCCCCAGTCGTCGTTACTGAAGAGGAATCGCCGGTGGCGGCGGGCAATATTCAGGAAGAGATAAGGCCGGGGGGCGCTTATCTGGTTAGGAATGCCGATACGCTCTGGCGGATAGCCTTTGTCGCGCGACCAGAGGGTGTCACGATGGAGCAAGAGATGTTGAGCATCGTTGCGACGAATCCTGAGGCCTTTGAAGGCGAGAACGTGAACGGGCTAAAATCTGGTTACCTCCTCTCCCTGCCGACTGCTGACGAAATTTCCATTGCGGTTGCCGACGCGCAAGCAGAGGTGTCTCGTCAGAATGCAGTCTGGGCAGGCGTGGAACCACTGGAGACGCCCGGGCTAACTTTGGTTGCTGACCCGCCTCCTAGTTCAGAGTTGTCACTACCCCACGACGCACAAGAAATAGCAGAAGTCACTTCGTTTGAGGATGCAGGGGACACTGCATCAGAGGGGTCATTTGAGAGTGCCTCGCCTGCGCAAGAGTTGGGATCGGCTGCACCTGCCTTTGAGGCGTTATTGAGCAAGGTTGAAACGCTCGAGCGCAATCTCGAGCGGATGGAGCGCCAACTCAATGAGCGAGACGCGGAATTGGAGCGGCTTAGAGCGCAACTAACGCTGGTAGCTGAGCGAGCCAAGGATCCCGGGCCTGACACGACGGTGGCGGGAGGAGGCCCTAACAACGCCTGGCCAGCATGGGTTTGGCTGTCTGCCATTGGCGCGCTGCTCTCGGGTGGGTTGGGCGTTTGGTGGGGACAGCGTGGACGCGCTTTATCACGCTCAGATGTTGGTGATAGTGGCGACTTAGGGGAAACACTGGAATCCAGAAAGACAGAGCCGCGGGAGGCGATCGCTGTGCCCGAGAGGTTTCCAGTGGGTGAGGGCATCGGTAAGCCCAATGCTGTGGATACCACCTCAGACGATTCAGCTGCGGTCAAATATGCGCAGAGAGGCGCTATCAGTGCCGAGGCTGAAGCTCCCTTCGCGGTGCCTGATTCGGAGGGCGGTCAAGCGGAGGCAGGTCTGTCACTAGTGCCGGTGTCCGAACCCTCGGAAGCACTATCAGAGTCTGACACGGGGAGCTCCTCCTACCAAGAACCGGTACAGACTGAGGAGTCCATTTACGGGTTAGAGACGGATCCGATCGATAGCAAGCTGGATCTGGCCCGAGCTTACCTGGACATGGGTGATGAGGCGGGTGCCAGATCCGTGTTAGCCGAGGTGATCAAGGAGGGAAGCCTATCGCAACAGGCGGAGGCTAGGGCACTGTTGCTACGCCTTGAGGCATCGTGATCCGGTGAGATTCTCTGATAAGGCGTTATCCAGCGGTCAGCGATTCGCCGCGCGGGTCGAGTATCATGGGGGTCACTATCACGGCTGGCAGGCCCAACCCCATTTAGCGGTAGCCACGGTGCAGGAGGAGGTCGAAGCTGCGCTAGGCAAAGTAGCAGAGGCCTCGGTGAGCACTATCTGTGCTGGCAGAACGGATACCGGCGTGCATGGCTACGGGCAAATCATTCACTTCGATGCGCCAGCTGCGCGTAGTGTCAAAGCATGGACGTTGGGCGTTAATCGACACCTCCCTGACGATATTCGCTTACATTGGGTGGCACCGGTTAGCAGTAAGTTTCACGCCCGTTTCAGCGCACTATCCCGGCGCTATCGCTACGTGGTTTTGACGACGCCGATTCGATCAGCGCTTCTTGAAGGGCTCGTGTGCTGGTATCGACAGCCCCTGGATCTCGACCATATGAATATCGCAGCGAGCATGTTGGTTGGGGAGCAAGATTTCAGTGCGTTCCGCGCAGCGGGCTGTCAGGCAACAACGCCCATGCGAGAGGTGTTTAATTGTGTGGTTGAGCAGACAGGTGACCTCGTTATTATCGACATCACAGCAAATGCTTTTTTACATCATATGGTGCGCAATATCGCAGGGTCTTTACTCGCCGTCGGTTCTGGCAAACAAACGACAGAATGGTTTTCGCGGATATTGCGAGGTCGTGATCGGACCGTCGCTGCTGAAACAGCGCCTGCATCCGGGTTGTACTTGGTCGAAGTAGTGTACCCAGAACTTTTTAATTTGCCCGCCACGCCCGCCGGCCCAACTCTGCTGACGGCCTGTCTCTAGTCGTTCGCGACGATCTGCTAGACTGCCGCTTTTTTCAAAAGGGTTGTGCTAGGTGCGCATAAAGATATGTGGCATTACGCGTCGCAAAGACGCGGAAGAGGCGTTGGCGTTAGGTGCTGACGCCATAGGCTGTGTTTTCTTTCCCGGTAGTTCACGCGCCGTATCGCTCAGCCAGGCTCGGGATATCGGGGACGGTGTGAGGGGTTTTGGGATGTTTGTGGGCTTGTTCGTGGACCCCACGAAGGAACAGGTTGAAGAAGCGCTGGAGTCAGTTGCAATCCATTGTTTGCAGTTTCATGGATCCGAGTCCCCTGAGTTTTGCGCGCAATTCAATCGCCCGTATATCAAGGCGGTTCCCATGACGCGAGGCGCTGATTTGGCGGCAACCAATGCACGATATGCGGATGCGAGGGGCCTGTTGCTGGACAGTGTGCACAACGGACAGTTTGGTGGTTCGGGGGAATCCTTCGATTGGACAGCTGTCGATAGCAAATTGCGGCACCGGGTCGTGTTGGCGGGAGGCCTGACTCCTGATAACGTCGCGCGCGCCGTCCGGCAAGTTCAACCCATTGCAATTGATGTGAGCAGTGGCGTAGAGAGTAGTAAAGGCATCAAAGACAGCGAAAAACTACGGGCGTTTATCCTAAATGCCCGGCAAGCCGCAAAGGAAATAGCGTCATGACAGTTGAGGTCACCCCAGAACTTTTTGCATCTGTGCCAGATGCGCACGGGAGATTTGGTCAGTTTGGTGGCAAGTTTGTTGCCGAGACCTTGATGTCGGCGTTGGCCGATTTGGAGTCTCTGTATGCTTCCCTCAAATCGGACCCGGTCTTTTTGGAAGAGTTCGACCGGGATCTCGCCCACTACGTGGGGCGCCCTTCGCCTCTTTACGAGGCGGCTCGATTATCCAATCAGATTGGCGGTGCGCGCATATTTCTCAAGCGAGAGGATCTGAATCACACCGGTGCTCACAAAGTGAACAACACTATTGGACAAGCCTTGCTTGCCAAGTACATGGGCAAAAAGCGGGTGATAGCGGAGACGGGTGCCGGGCAGCACGGTGTTGCCAGTGCGACCGTGGCGGCACGACTGGGTCTCGAATGCCATGTCTTCATGGGCGAGGAGGATATTCGCAGGCAATCGCTCAATGTTTACAGAATGAAGTTATTAGGTGCGGAAGTGGTGCCGGTGACTTCGGGTTCGCGTACCTTAAAAGATGCGATGAACGAGGCAATGCGCGATTGGGTGACAAATGTAGATAGCACTTTCTACATCATTGGTACCGTTGCGGGGCCGCACCCTTATCCGATGTTAGTTCGTGATTTTCAGAGCGTGATCGGCAGAGAGGCGCGTGCTCAATCACTGTCTCAAACGGGGAAGTTACCCGATGCATTGGTGGCCTGCGTTGGTGGTGGTTCGAACGCGATTGGCCTGTTCCACCCCTTCCTGCAAGATGCCGAGGTCGAAATGTTCGGGGTTGAGGCGGGCGGAAAGGGCCTCGAGACCGGCCAGCATGCTGCGCCTCTGTCAGTGGGGAGTCCGGGCGTCCTACACGGGAATCGGACCTATTTGATGCAGGATGATGATGGACAGATCCTTGAGACCCATTCGGTCTCGGCCGGGCTTGACTACCCGGGGGTAGGACCGGAACACGCCTGGCTTAAAGACATTGGGCGGGTGAAATATGTGGCGGCCAATGATGAAGAGACTTTAGCGGCCTTTCACCGACTCACGCGTACCGAGGGAATAATGCCTGCACTGGAAACCGCGCACGCGCTGGCGCACGCAGAAAAGTTGGCCGCCGATATGAATCCTGAGCAACACATTATTGTCAATCTCTCGGGCCGCGGCGATAAGGACATACTGACGGTTGCCGCACTCGAGGGAATAGAGGTTTGAGCGCCCTATGAGTCGGCTGGCTGGATTATTTGCGGCTCTTAAAGAGCAACGTCGCAAAGCCTTGATACCCTACGTCGTTGCGGGCGACCCAAGCCCGTCAGGTACTGTCAGCCTCCTGCATCGTTTGGTCGCCTCTGGTGCCGACGTGCTGGAAATTGGCGTGCCGTTCTCTGACCCGATGGCTGAGGGGTCGGTTATTCAATTGGGTCACGAGAGAGCGCTGGCAAATGGCATGACATTGCGCGGAGTGCTCGAAATTGTTTCGGAATTTCGCCGCGATAATGCCGAAACCCCGGTGGTTATGATGGGGTACGCTAACCCCATAGAACGTTTCGGCTATCGGGACTTCGCGAAGGCCAGTGCCGCTGCGGGCGTGGATGGCTTGATTACGGTTGATTTGCCCCCAGAGGAGGTGGGCCGGTTCGATGAGGCGTTGCTCGAGGTCTCCATTGACAACATTTTGTTGATTTCACCAACCACTTCGATCGATAGAATAAAAACGATCATCGCGCGCGCTCGGGGGTTTATTTACTGCGTCGCCGTCAAGGGCGTAACGGGTTCTGGACAGCTGGATGTTGATGATGTGGCTCAGCGTCTTAGCGTAATTCGAAGTCTTACAGACCTTCCCCTAGCGGTGGGCTTTGGTATCAAGGATGCCGACAGTGCAAAGCGTGTGGCGGTCGTTGCCGATGCGGTTGTCGTGGGGAGCGCTTTGATAGATGAGATGGTGAGATGCTCTCAGAGCCAGGTAGGACTCGAAGAAATCCAGATTCATGAGGCGGCTGTACAATTGTTAGAGCGCATCCGCGCCGGTGTGGACTCTTCACATTCCTAGAGTCCGCGCTGACTCGTATACTCGCACCTAAATTCGGTGGGGAACACCATGAGTTGGATTGACAAGATTCTGCCCTCCGGCGTGACCAAGGACGATAGTGCAAATCGCACCAGCGTTCCTGAAGGTCTGTGGAAAAAGTGCATCAAATGCGAAGCGATACTGTATAAGCCAGATCTCGAGCGAAACGCCGAGGTGTGCCCCAAGTGCGACCATCACATGAGAATTGGTGCCCGGCGTCGGCTGGAACTCTGCCTCGATCAGGGTGCGGAGGAGCTTTTTCCCGATATCGAACCGGTTGACCATCTTAAATTCAAGGACAAGAGAAAGTACCGTGACCGTTTGACTGCGGCCCAGCGGAGCACGGGAGAGAAAGACGCTCTAATAGCAATGCGTGGTGAAATCCTGGGTGTGGCAGTGGTCGCACTGGCCTTCGAATTTGATTTTCATGGCGGGTCGATGGGCTACGCCGTCGGGGAAAAGTTCACCCGAGCCGCCACCGTCGCCTTAGAGACGCGAACACCACTGGTCTGCTTCTCTGCATCCGGTGGCGCGCGTATGCAGGAAGCGTTGATCTCTCTGATGCAGATGGCGAAGACCTCCGCCGTGATTGAGCGGCTCAAAGGGCAGGGTATTCCCTACGTCTCAGTTCTCACGGATCCTATTTACGGCGGCGTGTCTGCATCGCTTGCCTTACTTGGCGATATCAATGTTGCGGAGCCGGAAGCTCGCGCTGGTTTTGCAGGCCCCAATATCATCGAGCAGACAATTCGTCAGAAGTTGCCCAAGGGCTTCCAGCGCAGTGAATTTTTGCTGGAGCACGGTGCGATAGATATGATCGTACATCGGCACGAGATGCGCGAAACCCTGGCGCGCATATTGGCTAAATTCATGGGGCATAGTGTCCCGGATCGCAGTTCGACAGCCCTGGAGGGCGAGGTGATTACTGCCCACGATCGCAGCGATTCACCGGGGCATGCCTGAAGCATCTCTGAAAGACTGGTTAAGCCGCCTGGAATCCAGGCACCCCGTAGAGATAGAGTTAGGGCTGGATCGCGTTTCTGTAGTCGCGTATGAGCTCGGGATTCTGTCTCCACATATTCACACCTTCACAATAGCCGGTACCAATGGCAAGGGCTCGGTCGCAGCGGTGTTAACAGCTGGGCTGGTAGCCGCGGGCCACCACGTTGGGACCTATACATCTCCGCACTTGTTGCAGTTTAACGAGCGCATTCAGTTGAACGGCGAGCCGGTAGATGACGCGTACATTGTGGCGGCTTTTGAGGCTGTCGAGCGCGCGCGCACAGATATTTCTTTAACCTACTTTGAGACGACTACTCTCGCGGCGCTTTGGATATTCCGTCAGGCAGGGGTGACGCAGCAGGTGCTAGAGGTTGGGCTTGGGGGCAGGCTCGATGCCGTCAACATCGTCGACGCCGATATCAGTGTGATCACCAGCATCGGCCTTGATCACACCGATTGGTTGGGAGATAGCCGCGAGCTCATAGCCGTCGAAAAGGCCGGCGTTGCAAGAAGCGGCCGTCCTTGCATTGTGGCAGACGAAGATCCACCGGCGACGCTCATGTCAGCGTTGGCAGATTGTGGGGCAATCGCGCATCTCATTGGGCGTGATTGGCGAATGAGGGATGACCGCTTAACAACTGTTGGTGGCTCGACAGTGCATATACCGCGCCCGCCCGGCCTGCTTGAGAGCAATGTCGGCGCGGCACTACAGGCCATAGAATCGAGTGGCGCGAGTGAGCTCAACCCGGGGCTGATGGGAGCGGTCAGCGCAGTAACACTGCCCGGTCGGCTGACGACTGTCGAGATCGACGGTATTCAGCTTATTCTCGATGTTGCCCACAACACAGAATCGGTAAGTCGGTTGGCTGATTTTCTGCGTCGACATCCCTGTGAGAGAGGCACCCACGCGCTTTTCGGGGTAATGGGGGATAAGCCTGTCCGTGATATGATCCACGGCTGTGCTGGGATCTTCGATGATTGGCGCGTGGTTGATCTGAGCCACATTCCGAGAGCGATGTCTGTGGAGCGCCTCGTTAGCGAAATAGGGGCTGAACAAGTAAAGGCGTCGGGCCCCTTCAGCGAGGTTTGGGTGGATGTTTTGCAGCGTTGCCAGCTCGGGGATCGAGCAGTTGTCTTTGGTTCTTTTTACACGGTCAGTGAAGCCCTGGGGTTGTTAGCTCAGCAGAGAGACGTCTAAGGAAGCGGATAATGGACTCGGTGCTTAAACAGCGTCTGGTAGGGACTTTGGTGCTAGTGGCTTTGGGCATTGTTTTCTGGCCGCTGATATTCACGGAACCCGAGAGTCGTAATCCCCTTGTCCTCGGGCCAATGCCAGAGAAGCCCGAGATTGATCGCACGCCTATAGCGCCGCCTGAAATCCCCAGCGAAGCGGTGGAGGCCCTTTTACCAAAAGCGGCAGTGCTGAGCGCCGATGAGCAAGGGTCGGCTGATGACAAAACGTCACTGGACGACAACGCGGCTCAGGATGGGGTTGATCAGCTCTCGCAGTTGACGCCACCCGTCGCCGAGCCTTTACGCGCTACTCCACCTTCATCTGAGCCCTTGATTGATGCACAAGGCTTGCCTCGCTTCTGGGTATTACAAGTTGCAACCGTAAGCAGTGAAGCCCGAGCGCAGGCGTTGGTAGAGACGTTGCGGGCCAAGGAATACAAAGCTTTTTCGTCGGAGTTTCAGAAGCAGGGTCGCAGTCTGCATCGCGTTCAAATTGGCCCTAATGCGGAGCGCGAGCGCTTGGAACAAATAAAATCCGACATCGACCGGGTGCTGTCGGTCGATTCTCAAATTCTCAGGTACACCCAGTAATATGAGCGATTATCTTGAGGCGGCACTTGCGGGTGTGACTCGATTCAACGCCTGGGATTGGTTTGTCCTGGGTGTTTGGATTATTTCCGCAGGATATGGTGTCGTCCGAGGGTTTGCCAGAGAGGTGTTGTCGGTCATAGGTTGGATAGCCGCTTTTTTTATTGCCAATCTTCTTGCAACTTCGGTGGCCGAGGTCATGCAGGGGGCAATAGAAGAGCCCACCACCCGCTACTTAATTGCGTGGATACTGACATTTATCGCCGTCCTGTTGGTCTTCGGATTGATTGCTGCGTTTCTGTCAAAGCAAATGCGACAGCCAGGATTCAATCTTGGCAACCGGTTGTTGGGGGCATTTTTCGGGCTGGCCAGAGGTATATTGATTGTCGCTTTGGTGAGCGTTGTACTTCGAGCAGTTGTCCCGAAAGAAGAGCAAGGTTTGATTAATCAAGCGGTGCTGATGGATCCGGTAGATTGGGTCGCGGAGTGGGTTGGCGCTAATTTCGAACGCGTCCTGGAGGCTGAGCCTACTGAAGCAATGAAAGAAACTCTTGATTCCACAGAGATGCTTTAGGGCCGGGGTAACAATATGTGTGGATTAGTTGGAATGGTCGCCGGGAGAAATGTCGCTGCCGACATTTACGACGCGCTCACAATGCTACAACACCGTGGCCAGGATGCCGCGGGCATTATGACTTGCGCGGATGGCAAGTTGATGCAGAGAAAGGGTGAGGGCTTGGTCCGGGATGTCTTTAGGGCGAGTCATATGGAGCAGTTGCAAGGGCGCTTTGGTATCGGTCACGTGCGTTATCCCACTCAGGGAAGCTCTGGTACCGCATTAGCTCAACCATTTTATGTGAACTCTCCCTATGGCATTGCCCTCGCGCACAACGGCAACCTGACCAATTCGGCATTTTTGTCTGATGAATTGTTTAAGTCAGATTTGCGCCACTTGAATACCGATTCCGACTCTGAGGTGCTACTCAATGTGTTTGCACACGAGTTGCACCGATTGGGGAAGCTAGCTCCGACCGCTGATGATATTTTTGCCGCGGTAAAGACGCTGCACAAACGATGCGAAGGGGGCTACGCGGCCGTATCGCTGATCGCCGGTTTCGGTTTGGTTGCCTTCCGAGATCCGTATGGTATTCGGCCTTTGGTGGTCGGACAGCGAGATAGCAGCGACGGACGTCCAGAATACATGGTTGCCTCTGAAAGCGTCGCGTTGGACGTCGCGGGCTATGAGTTGCTGGGTGATGTATTGCCCGGTGAGGCTATCTGCGTCACGCAGAATGGAGAGTTGCATAGAAAGCAGTGTGCGGATCAACCCAAACTCATGCCCTGCATTTTCGAGCACGTCTATTTTGCTCGTCCTGACTCTTTGATGGACAGTATTTCTGTCTACAAAACTCGAATGCGTCAAGGTGCAGCCTTGGCGAAGAAGATTCTTCGTGAGAGAGCAGATCACGATATCGACGTTGTTATCCCCATCCCGGATACGAGCCGCGTGGCGGGGCAATCGCTTGCCTATGAATTGGGTGTGAAGTTCCGAGAGGGATTCATGAAAAACCGTTATATCGGTCGAACCTTCATCATGCCAGGTCAAAGCGAGCGGAAAAAATCGGTGCGGCAGAAGTTGAATCCCGTTCCCCTTGAATTCCAGGACAAGACGGTCCTGCTGGTCGACGACTCAATTGTGCGCGGCACCACGTGCGGACAGATTATTCAGATGGCGCGAGACGCCGGCGCTAACCGGGTCTATTTTGCCTCTGCGGCTCCGCCCGTTCGGTACCCCAATGTGTATGGCATCGACATGCCAGCTGCTAATGAATTGATTGCCCACGGGCGATCGGTTGAAGAGATTAGAGAGGAGATTGGCGCGGATTGGCTTATTTATCAGGATTTAGACGATTTGATTGAATGTTCCCGCGAGGGCAACCCCGAAGTTGATGGCTTTGAATCTTCCGTTTTTGATGGGAAGTATTTGGCGGGCAATATCGACGAAAATTATCTTCGTGCGGTCGAGGCCGCGCGGGCTGATGGAGCCAAAGGAAAATCAAGTAGCCTCGGTATCAGTGACGGCGCGGTAGTGGGTTTACACAATGATGGTTGATTTGTGCGCTGTGTGGCTTGGGGTGGGAGCGGTATGACGCAAGACAGTGGCGATTGGCTGAAGGATGCCGGGTTAAGGACCCGCGCGATCAGGGCGGGTATTAGCCGGTCTCCGGAGGGGGAGCACGCGGAGCCCATATTCACTTCTTCCAGCTTCGTTTTTGAATCTGCGGAGGATGCCGCCGCCAAGTTTTCGGGCGACATTTCAGGCAATGTTTATTCACGATATACCAATCCGACGGTGCGCAGCTTTGAAGAGCGGTTGGCAGCGTTGGAGCATGCGGAGAGCGCTGCCGCTACCGCCTCTGGAATGTCGGCTATTTTGGCCGTCTGTATGGCGCATTTAAAAGCGGGAGACCACGTTTTATGTTCGCGCGACGTGTTTGGTGCCACTATTGGTCTGTTTGAAAACACGCTGAAAAAATTTGGCGTCGAAATTACATTTGTTCCGCTGAACGACGTCGATTCATGGCGCGCGGCGGCTACAGGGACGACGCGCTTAATGTTTCTGGAAACCCCGTCTAATCCTATGAATGCGATTGCAGATATATCGGCAATGGCGACCTTAAGCCGAGAGCTGGGCGCGATGCTCGCAGTCGACAATTGCTTTTGCACACCCGTTTTGCAGGCGCCGCTGTCTCTGGGTGCGGATTTGGTTACCCACTCAGCAACCAAGTATCTTGACGGGCAGGGGCGGGTTCTCGGCGGGGCGGTTGTCGGGAATCAATCGCTGATTGATCCCATTGTTGCGTTCAACCGATCCTGCGGTCCGACGATGAGTGCTTTCAACGCGTGGGTGATGTTGAAGGGCCTGGAAACCCTCGATATTCGAATGCGGGCCCATTGCGCCAATGCTCAGGCCCTCGCAGAGTGGTTGCAGACCCGACCCGAGGTGAAGTGCGTGCATTACTGCGGTTTGCCCGGACACCCCGGGCACAGTTTGGCCACACACCAGCAGAGTGGGTATGGTGGAGTGCTCGCTTTTGAGGTCGAGGGGGGTAGGGAGGCCGCTTTCCGTTTTATCAATCGCACCGAGCTGATGTCGTTGACTGCAAATCTGGGTGACGTGAAATCAACGATTGTGCACCCGGCATCTACCACTCACGGCAGACTGTCTCAGGCGCAACGCACAGATGCAGGTATCAGTGATGGCTTGATTCGTATTGCTGTCGGGCTGGAGGATTTGGAAGACCTACAGGCGGACTGTGACCGAGGCTTTCGGGCGCTATCTTCCGGGTAGCACCCGATGACCTATCGAGCCGGGCCAGTTAAGCGACCTGATCGATAATCGTGGCGGCGATTCTTGCCCCGTCTTTCGCTAGGTCCTGAAACGACACCACCTGATCAAAGTTCATGTAACGGTAGATTTCCTCGGCCATCGAGTCGATTTTTTGCGCATACTCGAGATACTCCTCGGGTGTAGGCAGTTTGCCAAGCAGTGCTCCCACGGCCGCCAGTTCCGCCGATGTTAGGTACACATTGGCAGCTTCTCCCAGCCGATTGGGAAAGTTGCGTGTAGAAGTCGAAAGCACCGTTGACCGCGGTGCAACGCGCGCCTGATTGCCCATGCAGAGCGAGCAGCCGGGCATTTCCGTTCGAGCTCCCGCCTTGCCAAAAATGGCGTAGTAGCCTTCTTCCATTAACTGGTGCTCATCCATGCGTGTCGGTGGGCAGATCCACATACGTGTCGATACAGGAGCCCCGTGAGCCTCCAGTAGCTGGCCGGCAGCCCTGAAATGCCCGATATTGGTCATGCAACTGCCGATAAATACTTCGTCGACCTTATCGCCCTGCACATCGGATAGCAGACGAGCGTCATCGGGGTCATTGGGTGCGCAGACAATGGGTTGGTTGATTTCGTTAAGGTTTATGTCGATGACCGCAGCATATTCAGCATTGTCATCCGCCTGCATCAGCTCGGGTTGATCCAGCCACGCTTCCATACTGCGAGCGCGACGCTCCAGCGTTCTGGGGTCCCCGTAGCCCTCAGCGATCATCGATCGCAACAGTACAACATTTGAGCGGAGGTAATCCGCTATGGTGTTCTCGCCCAACTTAATGGTACAGCCCGCCGCAGAGCGTTCTGCCGAAGCGTCAGAAAGCTCGAAGGCCTGCTCAACGGTCAGTGACTCCAGACCTTCGATCTCAAGAATTCTTCCTGAGAATATGTTTTTCTTGCCTTTTTTCTCAACGGTGAGCAGTCCCTGTTGAATGGCGTAGTAGGGGATTGCGTGGACGAGGTCTCTCAGCGTCACACCCGGTTGCATGTCTCCTGAAAAACGCACTAGTACCGATTCAGGCATGTCGAGCGGCATGACCCCGGTGGCGGCGGCAAAGGCGACGAGGCCTGAACCCGCTGGAAAAGATATACCAATAGGAAAACGGGTATGGGAGTCGCCGCCAGTGCCGACCGTATCGGGTAATAGCATACGATTCAGCCAGCTATGAATAATCCCATCGCCCGGGCGCAAGGAGACCCCACCTCTGGTCATGATGAAATCGGGCAGAGTGTGTTGCGTCTCGATATCGACTGGCTTGGGGTATGCCGCGGTATGACAGAACGATTGCATGGTCAAATCTGCGGAGAATCCGAGGCAGGCGAGATCCTGCAGCTCATCCCGCGTCATGGGTCCTGTGGTGTCCTGAGATCCAACAGTGGTCATACGTGGTTCGCAATAAGTGCCGGGGCGAATACCTTCGACTCCGCACGCGCGTCCCACCATTTTTTGTGCCAGCGTGAAGCCTTTGTCCGAAGCTTCGGGCTGGTCCGGTTTGCGAAACAAGTTGCTTTCCTCAAGACCTAGCGCCTCTCGCGCCTTTGCCGTGAGCCCGCGACCGATAATGAGATTGATGCGTCCGCCAGCTCTGACCTCGTCGAGCAAAACCTCAGAGCGGAGCTCGAATTCCGACACGACCTCACCGGACTCAGACAAGATCAAGCCATCGTAAGGTTTGATCTCGATGACATCGCCCATCTTCAGCTGGTCCACCGGCGCCTCGAATACTAATGCGCCCGCGTCCTCCATGGTGTTATAGAAGATGGGAGCGACTTTGCCGCCTATACAGACACCGCCAGCGCGCTTGTTAGGTATTCCCGGGGTGTCTTCACCGAAATACCACAGCACCGAGTTGGTGGCTGATTTGCGCGAGGATCCTGTTCCAACAACATCTCCGACAAAAGCCACGGGTAAGCCGCTCGCTTTGACGGCTTCGATTTGTCGTAGCGGACCAGTGACGCCGGGCTCGTCGGGCTCGATTCCTTCTCTGGCCATCTTGAACATCGCCAGCGCATGAAGTGGGATATCCGGGCGCGACCAGGCGTCAGGTGCGGGTGAGAGATCGTCGGTATTGGTCTCACCTGTGACCTTGAACACCACCATTTTGATGGAGTCAGGCACAGTCTCTCTCGCAGTGAACCACTCACCATCTGCCCAGCTTTGAAGCACGGACTGCGCGTTTGCCGATCCCTTGCCGGCTAATTCAACGATGTCGTGAAAAGCGTCAAATACGAGGAGCGTCTTTTTGAGCTGAGTGGCTGCGTGCTCTCCGAGCTCGGCATCGTCGATCAGAGCAATCAGAGTGCCAATGTTGTATCCGCCATGCATGTCGCCCAGCAAGGTGATCGCGCTGGCCCGATCAATGAGAGGGCATTGACTCTCGCCGGAGGCGATCGCCGAGAGAAAGCCCGCCTTGACGTAGGCTGCCTCGTCAACGCCCGGCGGCACACGCTCTGTTATCAATTCGAGCAGGAATTCAGCTTCGCCCTCGGGCGGTGCGTTCAAAAGCTCGATAAGATCGGCGACCTGTGCCGGTGACAGTGGGGCGGGTGGAATGCCCAACGCCGCGCGTTCAGCGACGTGTTGTCGATAGGCATCAAGCATGGCGGGTTCCTTATAACAAAAGCGGTTGATTGGGGGCGCTAAATAACGGCGCGCAGTATACCTCGGCATTGGTCTTCAGCGTTACCGGCTCGGCAAATAACCGGTATTCGCGACGGTTTCGGAGCGATGGGTCAAAAACTCAAGAGTCACCAAGATTTCCGCTACAAACTGCTAAACTGGCGGCCCAGGAGGTTGCGTGTCGCACTTAGTCCCCATAAGAACACCCTGCATCGGTGTCTGTTCAACCGGCGTGGGCGACGTTGTCTGTCGTGGCTGTAAACGCTTCGCCCATGAAGTCATCGATTGGAATGGGTACTCTCCAGAGCAAAAGCAGGCCATTGATCAACGGCTGGATACGTTTTTGGCTCAATGTGTCGCGAATAAGTTTCGCATCGTCGACTTGCCGCTCTTGCAATGGCAGTTAGAGGTGCAGCAAATTCGCATACAGGCTCATCATGACCCCTATTGTCACATTTTTGCGCTGCTTAAAGCCGGAGCAAATCAAATCACGTTACCAGAGCGTTATGGCTTCGAAATTAGGCCCCCTCATCTCGATAAGCCGCTTCCGGTCTTGCGAGATGAGATCGACGAGGAGTTCTGGGTTCTGTCTTCCGCGCATTACGATCGCTATATTGCAACGGCTGATCTGTTCTCCAGCGGTTCTGCCTCGGAAGCGATGGGGTGACGTTGCGAGCCGACTTGCAACGGGTTGAGTCGTTCCTTCCTTGTGCGACGCCCGACCAGTGGCTCGAAGCTGCCCTGAGTCCTGAGCGTGAGGTGCTGTTGCTGACCGATCATGCTAATTGCGAAAAGAAGGCGGCTTCGACAGCACTGAGTTTGATGCATCGCTATGCGAACCACCTTCCTCTGCTGAATAAAATGTCTCGGCTGGCACGGGAGGAACTGAGACATTTTGAACAGGTCTTGGACATGCTGGCAAAGCGGGGGTTGGAATACCAGCCGCTAAGCGCGTCGCGGTATGCCCAGGGATTGCATGCCGGTGTCAGAAAGAGTGAGCCCGGGCGGTTGGTAGACGTATTGATTGTTGGGGCGCTTATTGAGGCAAGGTCTTGTGAGCGCTTTGCGAGGCTCGCCCCCGAGCTGGACCCTGCACTAGGAGTTTTTTACAGTAAATTGCTTAAGAGTGAGGCGAGACACTTTACAGATTATTTAAAGTTAGCGGAGCACTACTGCAACGCCACGGAGATGTCCCGCAGGCTCGATCACTTCAAGGCGCTTGAAGCTGCTTTGATAGAGGGTGTTGACGAAGAATTTCGCTTCCACAGTGGTCCCCTCGCCGAGCTCCACTAGTGGATGATGAATTGCTCCAGCGTTAGCGTTTCTCCCTGTTCTCTGAGCAGCCAACCGCTGGTGTCAGTCCAGTCGCCAAGTACGATGCGTTCCCCCTCGGGTAGCCGATGTCTGTCCGGTCGATGGGTGTGGCCATGAATCATCAGTGTTGCACCCGACGCCGCCATCAGATCCGTCACTGCTTCAGCGTTCACGTCCATGATGTCTTCAGGCTTGTTGCTAGCGGCATCGATACTCAGGGCGCGCAGCTGTCGGGCTAGCTCCCGCCGCTCTGTTAACGGTTTCTTCATCATCTCTTCCTGCCAGCCAGCATCGTGGACCATGGTTCGGAAGCGCTGATAATCTTGATCGTCAGTGCACAGCGTATCGCCGTGCAACAAAATCGCAGGCTGCCCGGCGATAGTCAGCAGTGTTTCATCTTCGAGCAACGATGCGCCAATATCGGCCGCAAATCGCTCGCCCAGCATAAAATCCCGGTTACCTCTCGCAATTGAAATATCACATCCGCGTCGCGATGTTTCGCACAGCAATTCGCGTACCCTGTTAGCGATCGGCGCGTCATCGTCATCTCCCACCCAGACCTCGAAGAAATCGCCAAGGATGATGAGCGAGTCAGGAAGGCTGCTATCTAGCAGCAACTGAGCCAGCGCCGCCTCAATTTTGGGCGTCGTGTCGCTTAAATGAAGGTCGCTAATAAAGAGCCTATTCAACCGAGCAGCCGTCTATTCGTCGATGAGCGTAACGCTCTCAATGATGATAGGTTCGACCGGTACGTCTTGATGACCGCCCTGACCGCCTGTTTGTACGCAGCGGATCTTGTCCAGAACGTCTTCGCCATCGGTGACTTTGCCAAACACGGCGTAACCCCAACCCTGGATGTTCTCTCCAGTGTGGTTGAGAAAATCATTGTCTTGCACGTTGATAAAAAACTGTGCGGTGGCGGAATGCGGGTCCTGAGTTCTTGCCATAGCGATGGTGCCACGGTTGTTTCGCAACCCATTATTAGCTTCGTTTTCCACTGGCGCTTTGGTGTCCTTTTGTTCCATGTCGGCGGTAAATCCGCCACCTTGAATCATAAAGTTGTCGATGACGCGGTGAAAAATAGTGCCGTCATAGAAGCCGTCTGCTACGTAAGAGAGGAAGTTATCAACTGTCTTCGGCGCGTTGTCCGTATCGAGCTCGAGCGTTATGGGCCCGACGGTGGTCGTCATCAATACTTGTGCTGTTGGCATGGAAACCTCAGGTAACTATGGGAAAGCGCGCATCCTACTAGAGTCGGCGACCCCTGACGATCCCGAATTTTTTTGATGTTACTAAACACGACGATCTGCCACCTGACAGATCCAGTTGGTATAGTACCGCGCTCTCCGATTGCGATTCAGGGTTCAGGGTTCAGCATGTCCGCGGAACTGCGCAGTAATTTTTTACGCACACAAATTGAAAAAGATCTGGCTGAAGGGCGGGTCAGCGAACTTGTCACGCGATTCCCGCCAGAGCCGAATGGCTTTTTGCATATTGGCCACGCCAAGTCGATTACGGTCAACTTTGGGCTGGCGGCGCAGTTTGGGGGCCGATGCCACCTACGGTTTGACGACACCAATCCCGAAAAAGAGAGTCAGGAATTTATTGATTCAATTCAAGAGGATGTGCGTTGGCTGGGTTTTGAGTGGTCGGGAGAGGTGCGTTATGCCTCCGCCTATTTTGATCAGCTTTATGAGTGGGCGCTATACCTTATCGAGCAGGGTTTGGCCTACGTGTGCGATTTGTCTCCGACTGAGGCGAGAGACTATCGAGGCACGCTGACTGAGCCCGGCAAAAACAGTCCTTATCGCGACCGCACCAAAGAGGAGAACCATTCTCTTTTTCTGCGAATGCGCGACGGGGAGTTCGCAGACGGCGAGCGGGTATTGCGGGCAAAAATCGATATGGCATCGCCCAACATAAATCTTCGAGATCCGATTTTGTATCGAATCCGCCACGCCTCGCATCATCAGACGGGCGATCGGTGGCCGATCTATCCCACCTATGACTATGCCCACGGACAGGAAGACGCGATTGAGGGCGTTACCCACTCAATTTGCACGCTGGAGTTTGAGGATCATCGCCCGCTCTATGATTGGTTTATCACTCATTTGCCTGTTCCTCACGTGCCGCGCCAAATTGAGTTTGCCCGCTTGAATACCAGCTACACAATCACCAGCAAGCGCAAGCTAAAGCAACTCGTTGATGAGGGGATTGTGGCTGGTTGGGATGATCCGCGCATGCCAACCATTGCGGGGCTGAGGCGTCGCGGGTATCCAGCACCCGCCATTCGCCACTTTTGTGAAGAGGTGGGTACTTCGCGTTCTGATAGCGTGGTTGATGTGGCGATGTTGGAGAGTGCCGTACGAGATCAGCTCAACAAAACTGCGCCGAGAGCCATGTGCGTGATGTCGCCTGTGAAAGTAGTGCTCAGCAATCTCTCTAAACCGCTTCAGGTATCTGTGCCCAATCATCCCTCCGATGCGAGTTTTGGCCAACGTGATCTATCGATGGGCGTGGAGCTATTTATCGACCGCGATGATTTTCGTGAGGAGGCCAATAAGCATTATAAGCGGTTGGTTTTGGGCAAACGTGTGCGTTTGCGTGGATCGGTGGTTATTGAGGCGGAGTCATGTGACAAAGACGAAAAGGGCAATGTTGTGACGATCTACGCCCGTTGCGTGACGCTGGAGGCGGGAGTCGATCCTGAAGACGGCATTAAACCGAAGGGAGTGATTCACTGGGTCTGCGCAGCTCAGGCGGTTCCCGCAGTGGTGCGGCGATACGATCGATTGTTTCGTATTCCCGAACCGGGACGGTCAGAGAATATTATCGATGAGATCAATCCTGAGAGCCTCAGCATTGTCGAGGCAGCAATGATTGAGCCCGCACTCCAGAACGCAGAGCCAGAGCAGGTATTTCAATTTGAGCGCGAGGGTTATTTCGTAGCTGATCGTTTTGATCACACCAAAGAGCAGCCAGTGTTCAATTTGATCATTGGTCTTCGCGACACGTGGTCCGACACGCATGGGTGAATTGAGGCTTTACAACACGCTTACCCGGAGCAAAGAGCCGTTTGCGCCCAACGATCCAGAACGCATTACCATGTATGTCTGTGGCCCTACGGTTTATAACTATGCACATATTGGCAACGCCAGGCCGGTTGTTGTCTTCGACTGCCTCTATCGACTGCTGACTGCGCTCTATCCCACTGTAGTTTACGCCCGCAATATCACCGATATTGATGACAAAATTATTCAAGCGGCCGCCGCACGCGGCTGCTCGATAGATGTGATCAGCGAGGAATTCACAGAAAAGTATCGCGAGGACATGGGTTCTCTCAACGCCCTCGCGCCGACCCTTGAGCCCCGAGCAACGCAGCATCTCGCTGAGATGATTTCGCTGACTGAGCGCTTGATCAGTCGTGAGAGTGCTTACGTTTCCGAGGGGCATGTGCTCTTTGCCGTGGAGTCGATGGAAGGCTACGGCGCGCTGAGTGGGCGAAAGCTCGAGGATATGTTGGCGGGAGCAAGGGTGGAGGTCGCTGATTACAAGCGTCACCCCGGCGATTTTGTTTTATGGAAGCCCTCGAGTGATGCGGAGCCCGGTTGGGACAGCCCATGGGGTCGAGGCAGACCCGGTTGGCATCTGGAGTGCTCTGCGATGATTCATGCCCATCTGGGTGAGTCTATTGATATCCACGGCGGCGGGCGCGATCTTATCTTTCCCCACCACGAGAATGAGCGCGCCCAAAGTTGCTGCGGTTACGGCGGTGACTTTGTCAAATACTGGCTTCACAACGCCTACGTGGATATGGAAGGCGAAAAAATGTCCAAGTCACTCGGAAACGTGCGGACGGTGAGGGAGCTGTTGGCGAGCTATCCGGGTGAGGTACTACGTTTTGCTCTACTGTCGGCACATTATCGCTCCCCCCTCGATTTTTCGGGTGACGGACTCGACGCGGCGAGGGTGCAACTGGATACTTTTTACGCTGCGTTGCGCAAGCACGGAGAGTGTGAGCCCGCGGATGTTCCTGCGGAAGAAACCGAGGTCTTCAGCGCGTTGTTAGATGACATGAATACCCCAGAGGCGATTGCGAAGTTGCATGCGGCGGCGGGCAGACTCAATAAGGCATTGACTCCGGCGGATGCCGCGACTGCCAAAGGCGAGCTGTTGGCGGGAGGTCGGCTGCTCGGAATACTCGAGTCGGAACCTGAGGCGTGGTTTACTCAAGCGGTGTCTTCTGGAGCCTCCGCGCCGAGCGCCGACGAGATAGAAGATTTGATCCAAGAGAGGCTCACGGCTCGTGAGCAGCGTGACTTTGCTCGCGCTGATGAGATACGGACACTGCTCGATACACAGGGTGTGGTGCTCGAGGACGGGCCGGAGGGTACGACCTGGCGTCGCCGCCATTAGGTGCCGGCGGCCAGTCCCGACTTCTAGGCTAGCGCTTTTTCCCCAGATTCAACCGTCTGCTGTATCAGCGTATTGATGGTCATGGGGCCGACACCACCCGGAACGGGTGTCAACGCGCTCGCGTGCTCAGTCAGGGCAGAGAGTTCGATATCGCCCACGCCACCGGGATGATAGCCAGCGTCGACAACAATCGCTCCTTCTTTAATCCAGTCTGCGCGGATAAACTCTGGCCTGCCCACGGCTCCCACAACGAGATCTGCTTGGCGGACTAACTGGTCCAGCTGTTTGGTACGGGAGTGGCAAATAGTCACAGTGGCATTTGCCTCCAGCAGCATCATCGCCATGGGTTTGCCTAAAATAGGACTTCGGCCGACCACGACGGCGTGAAGACCCTCCAGCTGCAAATCGTAATGTTTGAGTAACCGCATAATGCCTTGGGGAGTAGCGCAGCCGTAGGCCGGCTCTCCCATCGCCATGCGACCAAAGCCGAGGCAAGTGACGCCATCGACGTCTTTTTCCAGCGCGATCATGTCGAAGCAAGCGCGCTCATCGATGTGCTCGGGGACAGGATGTTGGAGCAGTATGCCGTGGACATCTGGGTTGTGATTCAGCTGCTCGATCTCTCGTAGCAGGTCATTGGTGCGCGTCGACGCGGGCAGCTCGATCGCGAGCGATTCCATACCCACTCTGCGACAAGCGTTACCCTTCATTTTCACGTAGGTGGCGGAGGCGGGGTCATCTCCGACCAAAATGGTAGCGAGCACGGGTGTTCTGCCGTCAGATTTGGCTTTCATGGCGGCGACTCGCTCTGACAGTTCTGATTCTGATGTTTGAGCGACCTGCTTTCCGTCGAGAATGAGCGCCGACATGTCCATTTTCCCCTTAAAAAGGCGGGGATTCTTACAGAGTCTGTCAGACAGAGGAAGTGTTTTTCTGTGACATTGCCCAATATTGGCAATGTGGGTACACTGCGCGCCGCGCGAGGGTGAACCCCGCGTCATCGGGGTGTAGCGCAGTCTGGTAGCGCGCCTGCTTTGGGAGCAGGATGTCGGGGGTTCGAATCCCTCCACCCCGACCACTTTTCCTCCGCTATGCCACAGGTGGAAGGGTGGTACCTCAAGCAGGCGTGCAGCGCTCGCATGCTTCTTGATGGTGGCTGTAGCTCACCAGGTAGAGCACCGGATTGTGGCTCCGGAGGTAGCGGGTTCGAGACCCGTCAGCCACCCCATCCCTTTTGCGCGCAAGTCGCAGAGCCGTGGCTCGTCGAGGCGCTGCGGGTCATTTGCTTGCTAACCGCTGTGAGTCAGATTTTACCCGGTGCTTTTTTGTCTGGCGGTGGTCGCACTACTAGTTTCGCAGGGCGCAAAAAGAAGGGGGCGATCCGTGCCCCCAAAGTCGGCGTCTCAGGCCTGGGTTGTTTGGCCGTCCTTGGCCACCCGTGACGCGTGCGCCCTCCTAGCTGGGAGCCAGTATTTCGCAAAATGCAAAAAAAATCAACCCCCAAAGAACTCTCGCCGAAATAATAATGACATATAAAACAGTAATTTAAATATTTTTTTCTGCAAATTTTGCAAAAATAAATCCTCCAAACACGAATTTTTTGAGAAAATTCGCAAAACGAGAATTTAAGGCTCAGCTGAGGCAGTGGCCTCAGCGCGGCGATGACGGCGCCTCAAAAAGTCCTTGTTCAGAACGTTGATAACGCGCCAAAAGGGCGGTCAGCATCTCCGGGTCGGCCCACCGATACCCTGCCGCGTCAAAGCGCGCAAGATCTGCGGCACCGGGAAAGGAATAGTAGTTGCCCGGGCCATCGGCAACGGCCGATTTGGGTATCTGATTTTGAGCCAGGGCATTGATCGTTCCCGCCAACGCAAGGCAACCCGATTCATACAGACTGAGTACGTTGGCCAAGTAGCAGCGCGTTGGCTCTCGGGGCGCCGCTCGGTGACAGATAACAGGCCCTGCATCAATCGACTCGCTGTCAATCCAGTGTACTGTGCTGGCAAGCTCGGCGTCGTTATTGAGCATGGCGCGAAAGGTCGCCATCACCCCGCGATATTCGGGGAGTTTTCCTGAGTGTAAATTAAGCACTCCGCGCTTTGGTATGGCGATCGCGCGGGATTTGAGAATGTGACCAAAACGGATGCTGACCATGAGATCGGGGTCGCTCTTTGCCAGTGTACTTAAACCCTCCTCACTGTTGGGGTCCGGGAGCGGGAGCGCTGGCGTCTCAAGGTATTTGGCGAGACCCCTAAATGTCAGCAGTTCTCCCGTGGAATGTTGCGCATCAATGAGAGGGAACCACAGCATATTTGGCAGGGTTTGCTCATAAAATGTGAGCATTCTGAGCTCCGGGGGCGACTGCGCTCGACCAACACTTTCGGATAAAAATAGTGTCAGTGGATATTCTCGAGGCAGCGCCTTAACCAAGTGATTTAACGCGAGGTTGCTGGGAAGGTCGCGGTTGGCAAGTAGGGTGATGCGCACAATCGGGCCCGCGTGTCAGCTGGAGCGTGGCATAGTAACAGGCTGTCGCATCGTCAAGGCTGATCATCACGCTTCACTTGCGCGGTTGAGGGTTGTTAGGATGCAGCAGCGCGGCGCCCAGTGACCGAAATGTCGGCCCCGTGCGGGCCCTTAGAAACTGGCAAGAGAGTGGGCGAACCTATGTTTCGTGTTATCACCTGTAATACCAACGGCATTCGTGCAGCCGCCCGCAAGGGATTTTTTGCTTGGTTGAGTCAGCAATCTGCCGATGTCGTCTGCATTCAGGAAATCAAAGCGAAAGAGATTCAGTTAACAGATGGGGTCTTTTACCCCGAGGGGTATCACTGCTATTACAATGAAGCAGAGCGGCCGGGCTATGCCGGTACCGCTATTTTCAGCAAAGAAAAGCCTCAGCGGGTGATTTCGAGGTTGGACTGGGACATTGTCGATACAGAGGGCCGTTACCTTCAGGTTGACTTCCCGGGTCTCAGCGTCGTGTCGCTCTACGTCCCATCGGGGTCAGCTTCCGATGCGGCTCAGGCCCGCAAAGACGGTTTTATGGAGCCGTTTTATCAGCATCTTGCTAATTTGCGTCGCAAGCGCAGGGAGTACATTATTTGCGCTGACTGGAACACCTGCCACCAAAATATTGACCTTAAAAACTGGCGATCCAATCAAAAGAATTCAGGTTTTATGCCGCATGAGCGAGCGTGGCTGGATCGCATTTATGGTGAGCTGAAGTGGATCGATATTTTTCGCGAAATTACCCAGGAGCCCGAGCTCTATACTTGGTGGTCAAATCGTGGGCAGGCCTGGGCCAACAACGTGGGTTGGCGTCTGGATTATATGATGGTCACTCCCGGGTTAACCGGTCGTGGCTTGAGGCAGGCAATTTATCGCGATGAGCGCTTCTCCGATCATGCGCCACTCACCATTGATTTCGATTTGTAGTGCCGTCTGAAGCTGGGGTTTTATTGCGCCCGTAGCGAGCGCACATCGAAAATGGGTTATCGATCTGCTGAGCTATTGTTGTGAACCGATACAACGCTTAGAGTGGGCCCGCCTAATGAGGAGATGCTGACATGTTAATACCCGAGGCGTATGCGCAATCCGCCGCGCAACAACCGCAGGGCGGAGGTCTGTTCTTACCCCTGATGATGGTGGGTATTCTGGTTTTCATGTACTTCACCACTATCAGACCCCAACGCAAGCGTCAGAAAGAGCACGCCGATATGGTGGGTGCGCTGAAGAAGGGTGACGAGGTGGCACTTTCCTCGGGCATGCTGGGCAAGATAAGTGGCCTCGATGACAATTATTTGGTGCTGTCAGTTGGAAATAATGTGGAGCTTAAGTTTCAAAAGATCCACGTTACCTCTGTGCTGCCCAAGGGCACATTGAAGTCTGTCGGTGTTGAATCTGCCTGAATACCCGCCGCGGCTAACGCTGGCACGCACACCGACCCCATTTCATTACCTTACGCGCGCTTCGGATCAGTGGGGCGGCGGCAAGCGCTTATGGATTAAACGGGACGATCTGACAGGCTCGGCGCTCACGGGCAATAAGGTGAGGAAGCTGGAGTTCTTTGCCGCGCACGCTTTAAACAATGGATTTCGTACCTTGGTGACCTGCGGCGGGCTACAAAGCAATCACTGCCGCGCAACCGCGTTAGTCGCGGCTCAGCTTGGACTTCGCTGCCACTTGGTGCTGCGGGCTGATGATTCGGATCGAGCCAACACGGGCAACTTTCTTATCGACCAAATTGCAGGGGCGACCTACGAGGTACTTCCCGCGGTGGGCTGGAACAGGGCGTTGCAATCAGCGTACGAACGACTTGAGCAGGCTTATCTCGATGCCGCCGAGCCAGCGCTCATGATTCCTACCGGTGGGAGCGACAGTCTCGGCATATGGGGCTATATCGCAGCGGCAGAGGAGTTGGCGCGCGATATCGCAACCCACAATATTGATCGAGCCGCGGTAGTGCTCGCCACAGGATCCGCGGGGACCCAAACAGGCCTCACTGCGGGGGTAGCCCTGGCGGGCTTGCCTTTAGAAGTCGTGGGTTACGCTGTTTGCGACGATGCTCGCTGGTTTAACGCCAAGGTTAGAGAGGACTGGCAGGCCGCGAGGCGTCGCTGGCCGCAGCTGCCGGCGGTCAGGGTTGAGCCGGTCACGCAAGATCACAGTGCGGGACCGGCTTACGGAATTGCCCCACCAGAGGTTTATCAGCTGATTGTTGACTTGGCGCGCCTCGAGGGTGTGGTGCTGGACCCGGTATATACGGGAAAAGCGTTTCTCGGCCTGCTGCGGGACATCAGGGAGGGGTTCTTTGATGGTGTGGATGACATTATTTTTGTTCACACGGGAGGTATCTTTGGGTTGTTTGCTCACGAGCATTCGCTTATTCAGGCAGCGAGCTGATACATTGCCTAAGTCGTGATCTGCAGCCGGATGCAGGCGGAGAAAAACGGGATCATGATCAAGCCATATCGTGGCTATCGACGGGCGCCAACCGGAACCAGCGTCCCGTATGTTGTTGAAGTCAAATTCGTGACTGACGCCGACAGGGGGCGATAAATGCAGGCAATTATTACAGAGATCAACTCCTGGGCTTGGGGCGTACCGATGCAGGTTTTATTGCTCGGTACCGGGGTGTTTCTCACCGCGGGTCTTGGCTTTCTCACCTGGATTCGACTCGGGCTGGCCTTTCGCATGCTGGCCTCTGGCAGGCGGGGCCGCGGCGATGGCGATATACCCCCGTTTCGGGCCTTGATGACCTCACTTAGTGCCACCATTGGCACTGGGAATATTGCTGGAGTCGCTACGGCGATGACCCTTGGGGGGCCCGGTGCGCTCTTTTGGATGTGGCTGACGGCACTCTTTGGAATGGCGATGAAATATGCCGAGGCCGTCTTGGCGGTGCGATTTAGAGAGCAGGATGATCAGGGCGGTTACAGTGGCGGGCCGATGTACTACATCAAGAATGGGCTGGGGCCACGCTTTGCACTGCTGGGTGGCGCTTTCGCATTGTTTGGGAGTATGGCCGGGTTTGGTCTGGCTAACACCGTGCAGTCAAATTCTGTGGCGCAAGTGTTGTCTGATCAATTCCAGATACCGTGGGCGTTGACGGGGACATTGCTGATGCTATTGGTGGGCGCGGTTATTCTGGGAGGCATACAGCGTATTGCAGCGACCGCGAGCGCGGTGGTGCCTGCTATGGCCGTGGCTTACGTCGCTATGAGTAGTGTGGTCATCATGCTGCACTGGGAAATGATTCCCTCTGCTTTGTCTACCATAGTCACCACGGCGTTTACCGGCGCATCCGCCGCCGGCGGGTTCGCGGGTGCCACTGTGTGGGCCGCAATTCGCTTTGGCGTTGCGCGCGGTATATTTTCCAACGAAGCAGGGTTGGGCAGTGCACCAATCGCTCATGCGGCGGCGCAAACCGACGAACCAGTAGAGCAGGGGTTGATTGCGATGCTGGGGACTTTTATTGACACATTGGTGGTCTGCACGATGACGGGACTCGTCATTATGCTCACCGGCGTATTGGATTCAGGGGTCTCGGGCGCCAGTTTAACCGCCATGGCTTTTGGTTCGGCGATTCCGGGTGGTGAGCTGGTAGTCACGGTGGGTGTGGTTTTGTTCGCCACGACCACCATGATCGGATGGTCATTTTATGGAGAGCGCTGTGTCGTTTATTTGTTTGGCACTCGTGGGATTATGCCGTTTCGCATCTTATGGGTGTTGGCTATTCCCGTCGGGGCGGGCACAGAGTTGGGGCTTATCTGGTTAATTGCCGACACCCTCAACGCCTTTATGGCGATTCCAAACTTGGTTGCCTTGCTCCTGTTGTCGCCGGTCGTTTTTAAGTTGTCCCGTGACTATTTTGGGCGCGACGCCCTTAAGCAATCAGCGTCATAGGCACTATGACTGAATTGGCCCCTCGGCGTCTGGTCATTGCGATATCGTCGCGCGCGTTATTTGACCTCGATGACGCGCATCGGGTGTATGAGGAGCAGGGGTTGCAAGCCTATTCCGAGTATCAAATCGAAAAAGAAGAGGAGGTGCTCGCGCCCGGTCAGGCTTTCCCCATGGTTCAAAAGCTGCTGGCCTTGAACGACAAACTACCCGGTGATTTGGGTATAGACGTCATATTGCTCTCTAGAAATAGCGCCGACACCGGTCTCAGAGTGTTTAACTCCATAGAGCACTATGGATTGGGTATATCCCGAGCTGCTTTCTGTGGCGGTGAGGCGCCGTGGCGTTATATCAAGGCCTTTGGGTGTCAGCTTTTTTTGTCGGCGGAAGGCAGCGATGTTCGCGTCGCGCTTGATAATGGTGTCGCGGCAGCCACGCTGGTATCGAGCGTGTCGATTCAGTCAGAGGATCCCCAGCTGAGGTTTGCTTTTGACGGTGACGCGGTGCTGTTCTCCGATGAGTCCGAACGGATATTCAAGGCTCAGGGTCTCAGTGCCTTTTCTGCCAACGAGGATGCTGCGCGCAAAAACCCTATGATGGGAGGGCCATTTAAGAATTTTCTCGCATCATTACAGCAGTTACAGCAAGCTTTGCCGGCAGACAATCCGCCCATCAGAACAGCCTTGGTCACGGCGCGCTCGGCCCCCGCTCACGAGCGTGTCATTCGAACTCTGCGGGCGTGGGGAATCCGAATCGACGAGTCCATTTTTCTCGGTGGGCTGAGCAAAACGGAATTTCTGCGTGCTTACAGAGCCGATGTGTTTTTTGATGATCAGCAGAGCCACTGTGAGGCCGCGGGAGATCATGTGCCGACGGGGCACGTTCCTCACGGCGTTGCCAACGCCGAATAAAATCGAATAAAAAATAAAAATTTTATTCCTCAGAGGTGGTGCGTTGCCGTAAAGCGGAGTAATGTCTGACGTAAGCGTGATCACAAGCGAGGGTGGGTCTACCCGTGAAGCTACAGCAACTCAGATACATTTGGGAGGTCGCTCATCATGACCTCAATGTTTCTGCGACAGCGCAGAGTTTATTCACCTCCCAGCCGGGAATTAGCAAGCAAATTCGACTACTTGAGGACGAGTTGGGTGTGGAGATCTTCGCCCGCAGCGGCAAGCACCTGACACACATAACACCGGCGGGTGAGGTAATTCTTGACTTGGCCGGTGAAATGTTACGAAAAGCCGACTCGATCAAGCGGGTTGCGCAGGAGTTCTCTGACGAGACCGCAGGCACGCTCTCCATCGCGACGACGCACACTCAGGCACGTTACGTCTTGCCGCAGGTCATACAGCAATTTATGTCGCGGTACCCTGACGTTTCGCTGGTAATGAAGCAGGGAACGCCACCTCAAGTAGCGCAGATGGCGGCCGACGGAGAGGTGGATTTCGTTATTGCCACCGAAGCGCTTAATCAGTTTTCGAGTCTGGTTACTTTGCCCTGCTATCGTTGGAATCGGTGCGTTGTGGTGCCCAAGGACCACCCGCTGGCGGCACTGGAACATTGCTCGCTCGAGGCTATCGCCGATCATCCCATAGTCACATACACCACGGGCTTTACCGGGCGTTCAAAGCTCGACGAGGCTTTTCAGGACAGAGGATTGGTTCCGAGGGTAGTCTTCACCGCGGTAGACTCCGATGTGATCAAGACCTACGTAAGACTCGGTTTGGGTATAGGCTTAATTGCGGGTATGGCCTATGACGAAAAGCTGGACGTCGACTTGGTGAAGATTGACGCATCACATCTTTTTGCAAGCTCAGTAACCAGCCTTGGATTTCGTAAAGGAACGTTTCTGCGCGGATTTATGCACGATTTTATCCATGAGCTGGCACCGCATTTGGGCCGTGATTTGGTGCAAGAGGCGCTCTCTCGAGCAAAGCTTTCGGAACGGGTTGCGCTTTATGAGGGAATAGAGCTGCCAGAGCACTGATTTAGATGTTCGATAGCCGCCATGATTGGACCCACCTTGTCCAGCGTTTCCTGGTACTCCGCCTCCCAGTGTGAGCCTGCGGTGATCCCGCCGCCACCCCAGCAATAGAGAGTGTCCCCTTCGGCTTCCAGCGTTCGGATAGCGATGCTGCTTTGCATCCACTCTGCGCCCGCCATCACAAAGATTGAGCCGCAATAAGCGCCCCTTGGGTGCGGTTCAAGTTCGCTGATAATCTCAACAGCGCGCTTTTTAGGTGCGCCGGTAATGGATCCCCCGGGCGAAGTGGCAATCAAGACCTGACCCGGGGTTAACTGGGCTTTTAACACGCCTTCGATCGTGCTTATGAGGTGGTGCACGTTACCAAAGCTGTGCAGGCCGCAAAGTTCGGTCACTTTAACGCTGCCCGCCTGACAGAACTGTCCCAGATCATTGCGCAGCAAATCGGTAATCATGACGTTTTCGGCGCGATCTTTCTCAGACCCGGCCAGTGACTGGGCGAGTTGACCATCTCTTTGGGCATCTTCGTGGCGGGGCGCGGTGCCTTTGATGGGTTGGGTGACGATTTTTCCGTGATCGATGTGAATGAATCGCTCAGGAGAGAGGGAGAGTATGGCGCAATTATCGTGAGTTCTCATGAAGCTCGAGAATCCTCCCGCGAGTTTCTGCCTCGCAGTCCGGTACGCCTCCCAGCTGTCTCCGACAAAAGATGCCTCGAAGCGTTGCGCAAAATTAACCTGATAGCAGTCCCCCGCGAGAATGTATTCCTGAATACGTTCAACGGCCTGCCGGTAGTCCGCTTTGTTAATGCTGGGCCTAAAAGACTCGGTGAGCGCGAAAGTGCGCTTTGACTCCCTGGTTTCGTGGTGAATTGCCGATTCGATGCGTAGACGCGTGTCGGTAGGGCAGTCGGGGTGGAACAGCAACTCAGTGGTGCCGCTTTGTGCGTGAGATACCAGCATCCAGTGATAGAGACAAGCAAAGGCGCGAGAGGTCGGGTTCGGAGCTTTCGCCAGTACCGAAGCCGGCGTGTCGTAGTCAAGGCTGCCAACAACGAGCCCGCCGTTGAAGATGCCCGCGGTGCCGAGCGCGGAAGCACTCTCATCCATCGTTGCCAGTGCGCCTTCGATATCGGTCATCCACCTGGCTAGATCGCTCGAATAATCTTTCGCGGCGAAGGTATTCGTCGGCAGTGCCGTAATGAGTTCTAGCTCGGTATCGATGCCAGCGTCACCGCTGTCGAGGTAGGCGAATCCCGATAAATGGGCAAGACGATTTGCCCACTCGATTAGCGAGCGGGTGTAGGGAAGCGTTACAACGCGACCTTGGAGGCCCATAAATAACCCTATGAAAATTGAGGGTAAAATTGACAGCAATGGCTAAGGATAAGTAATGTCTCGCCCTGTGCACAGGGAGCGTGTACAGGTTTTCGAGCACAGCGACTAATAGGCTGTGTGGACGATCCCAACCTGAGAGTTAATCCATGAAAAATGGTGCAAAAGAGGCCGCCGCTGCAGTGGCGGGCGTGACTCTGAATAATCCCTTTGTCACCGCGCCCAGGGCAGAAGATAGCGTGGGCCGATATGAGGCTACGTTAAGCCGGGGTCTTGAGCTACGTCAGCTCCCCTATATTGCGGCGGGGACCGCTAGCCGCCAGCGGCAGCACCTCAAGGGGCGTATGACCGTATGGGAGCGAATCCGATTTCTCGCCGACGACGAGCCCCATGTGCTGTATCAAAACTGGGGACCCAATCTCGATGGCGCGTCGCTCGTTACAGCGATAGCCACCATCGATGGCCGCGACGTGGCGGTCTATGGACATGATTTCACTGTCCGCGCCGGCTCGATGGATGCCACCAACGGGGAAAAGCTGGCGCGCTTGTTTGAGTTGGCTGCCAAGCGGCGAATTCCATTGGTCGGTCTGAACGACTCGGCCGGCGCTTACATTCCGGCTGGGGTTGGCGGCTTGGACGGTTATGCGGATGCTTTCACGGCGCTAAGAAGGATCAGCGGTATTGTGCCCAGCATTATGTGCATGTTCGGGTTTAATGCCGGCGGAGGAAGCTACTTACCCAGACAGGGAAGTTTTCTGATTCAACCCAAAGATACGTTTTTCGGGCTGACAGGCCCGGGGGTTGTAAAGAGTGTGCTGGGCGAGGACATCACACCGGATGAACTTGGCGGCCCCATAGTGCACAGTCAGACCGGCGTCACTGATTTTGTTGTGGAAGATGAAGTAGCGGCCCTGCGAAAGGTGAGGGAGTTATTGCGCTATCTGCCTGATTCAAACCGGTCTCTCGCCCCTTATCGCGAGACCTCGGATCCAGTGGATCGACAGACAGTCGACGTGGATATATTGCTAAAGAAAGCCTTCAATTCACCCACGGGGTTTAACACCCCGTTTGACATCAGCATCATGATCCAGCAGCTGTGTGACCACGGGGACTTTCTCGAAACCCAGGCAGATCGAGCGCGCAATACCATTACAGCGTTTGGTCGCATGGGCGGTCACGTCGTGGGCTTCGTTGCCAATAATTCCGCCGTGTCGTCTGGGCAGATTGACATCGACGCCGCGTACAAGAATGCGCGCTTTATCAGGTTCTGTAATCTCTACAACATTCCCGTGATCTTTCTTGAGGACACGACCGGATTCTTGCCCGGTAGGGAACAAGAGCACCGCGGTATTGTGCAGGCAGGTCGGGCAATGCTCGACGCTATCGTGGATCTCCGCACACCGCGATTTCTGGTGCTTGTTCGTAATGCATTCGGTGGCGCCTATGCCTCCTACAACAACTACTCCACTGGCGCTGATTTTGTCATCGCATTGCCGACCACTCGCGTTGCCGTGATGGGTCCCGCGGGTGTGGAGTATGTGTACAAGGATGAGTTGAAAAAAATTCGCGCGGGTAGAGAGCAACGAATTGCGCAGGCGGCAGCTGATCTCGCCGCTGGGGGCCTAAACGAGCAAGCGGCGCTAGGTGAAGCTTCATCGTCGGTCGACGCGGCTATCAAGGCGGAAGAGGCGTTATTGGCGCAACGTTATGAGCGAGAGATTATGAACCCCGAGGAGGCGCTGAGCCTGGGGTCTATTTCGGAGATCGTCATGCCCTCGGAGCTTCGCCGCGTACTCGGGCGCCAGCTCGCATTTTGTTTGCGACATTATGAACCTGGGCCGATGCAGTCGGTGCAGCGCGAATTCCACTGATCGTCGGTAGGGAGTACTCCTCGAGTGGGCACAGATCAATATCTTAATAACCCCCTGATCCACGCTGATAGGCGCGCTAAGTTGCGTTTGTCCGAATGGGCCGAACAGTTCCGATGTGGCTATCTTAAGCCACTGATCATCTGCCGTGGACCCATCAGAAAGGAAGCGATGGACGTCTTCACAGAGATGGGGATCAATGACTTCGGCATATTGCTCTCGGAGAAAGACTCCATCGTTTACCGCGGCGCGCTGGCGCCAGAGTTGAGGTCGCTCACCGATCCCGAGCGGGTTCATCGCGTCCCTGATTACAGCGGTGCTACCAAAGAGGAGCGAGAGCAACGCATTCGAGACATTATCGATATTGCGAAAACATGGGGCTACAACGCGATATTCGCGGGCTACGGTTTCATGGCCGAGGACGAACAAATGGTGGCAGCCATGGAATCGGCAGGCCTCAACTTTATCGGACCGTGCTCCAGAACCGTGAGGCAGGCGGGTCTGAAGGATGAGGCCAAGCGGACCGCATTGCGAGCAGGAGTTTCGGTGACGCCGGGTATCGACAATGGCACCACGCTGACGCTCCTGAAAAAATATCCTGACGAAGCGGCCCTGATGGCGCTCGTAGACACCCATGGGCTGGAGCTCGCGGCCTCAGAAAATCCCAACGACGATCTTGAATCTCTGGCTGAGCGAGTGCTCGTCGCGAGTTACCGTAAAGGGTTGGATCTCTACACCATCGATGAATTGAGTGAGACCCTGACAGAGGCGGTTGTGCGGATGGGGCAAGACTATCCGCAAAACCGGGTCAGGCTGAAAGCAATCGGCGGTGGCGGTGGCAAGGGCCAGCGGATAGTGCCGCTGGGAGAGGCCGCGCGAACCCCAGAGTTAGTCAGAGAAATACTCAACGAAGTAAAAGCCACTGGCGTTGGCGATAACAAAAACGTGCTGGTTGAGCTCAATATTGAGACCACGCGCCATCAGGAAATCCAAGTGATTGGTAATGGTGACTGGTGTATTACGCTCGGAGGGAGAGACTGCTCCCTGCAAATGCACGAACAAAAACTGCTAGAGGTTTCGGTGACGCGGGAGTCGTTGCAGGGAGCGGAAGCAAGAGCGCGCGGGGCCGGTGAAGTCGCTGAGGCGGATGTGCTGGCTCAGGATATTCAAACACTGGATACCATGGAGGCAGAGGCTGCCCGTTTTGGTGAGGCAGTCGGTCTCGACTCTGTTTCAACTTTTGAGTGCATAGTTGATCGGGATAAGCATTTCTTCATGGAGATGAATACCCGTATTCAGGTCGAGCATCGGGTCTCCGAGCTCTGCTATGCCTTGCGTTTCAGCAATCCTGACAACCCCAGCGAGAGTTTTGTCGTTGAGTCACTGGTGGAGGCCATGGTGCTGTTGGCAGCCCACGGTCCAAGGCTGCCTAAGCCCGAGCGTATTCCGAGATTGCCCGATAGCCTTGAAGCGCGTTTGAACGCCACGAACGATGCACTGCAACCGAGTGCTGGAGGTATCGTGGAGTTCTGGTCGGATCCCATCGCGGGAGAAATACGGGACGACCAGGGGATTAGCCTTCACAACCCCGATACAGATGTCTTTATGGATTACACGCTGGCGGGCGCCTATGACTCCAACATCGCCCTGTTGCTGACGGTGGGCGATAGTCGCGAGGCGGCCTACGAGCACATGGCGGAGGTGCTAAGGGCAACCCGTTTAAGAGGCAAAGACTTGCAAACCAATCTGGCCTTTCATTACGGGTTGGTGCATTGGTTCCTCGGGCGCACCGTCAATGCGAGGCCCACGACCCAGTTTGTCGTGCCTTATTTAACCGCGGTCGGCGAGCTGGCGCAGGAGGCCGGTCGTGTTGACGTGGATATTGCGTGGCGGCTTATTTGTCAGGCGCAAAGAGACCGGGCGGGTGATCTCGAGCCTGCCCCGGCACAGGTCCTCGCGGCCAAGGAGAGTTTGCTCACACGCCCGCTGAAGTTGTTATTGAAATCCCCTCATTTACTCTCTGGCTGGTTGAGCCTCAATCGAAAGGCGTTCAACTTTGAAGAGGAGCATTTTGTTTGGGCCGAGAACCCCATCGAGGTGTTGGCTGATACCTATCATTTCTTGCGTCTCGATTGGAATGACGAGTTGCCCGCCGCCAATATGATTTGGGATCACGATCAGGCAATTCTGAGTGATGCGGAGGACTTTTACGCTGAAATTACGCGGCGATATGGCGCTGAGACTTGGGATGCAGTGAGCCAGTTGCTCTCAGGTGAAGCGCCTGAGGGTACCGCGCAAGAGCAATGGCAGGCGGTTACCGCAGCGCACTTGGGCTTTCAGGCGGGCGTGGATATTCTGGAGCTCTTGCCGTCGATTGCCCGTTTCACCGGATTTTTTGATCTGGCCGTCAACCCCGATATGACGATCGATTTCCCCGAGCGGTTGTTGGCGCGCGATCATCAGGCCGCAATGGCGAAATGTTTAGCGCCGCCACCGGTGGCCAAATCTGACGAAATCGTGGCAGCGAGCGGTGGCATGTTCTACGGGCGGGAGGCGCCTGACGCTCCCCTCTACATTGAGGCGGGTCAGCACTTTAATGCGGGCGACCCTCTTTACATTGTCGAGGTCATGAAAATGTTTAATAAGGTGGTTGCGCCTTTTGCCGGCACCGTAGAGGAGGTGCTGATTGAGAATGATGGCGCCATCATTACCAAGGGTCAGCCACTGTTTAAGGTCACGCCAGACGAGAGGGTCGAAGTGCTCTCCGAGGCGGAGCAGTCTGCTGCGCGCAAAGCACATACGATTGAGCTCGTAAATCGCTTCATCTCAGCGGATTTTAGGGGGTAAGCCGATGATCACTGCACTGGACCATATCGCGATCGCCGTGCCGGATCTGGAGCGCGCAATCAGTCGATTCTTGGATGACTTTGGGTTGCAGCATGACGGTAATGAGGTGGTCGAGGCCGCGCAGACCACGACGGCTTTTTTTAGCCTACCCGAGACTCACATAGAGCTGGTGCATCCGCTCGAGGGCGGAGGTCCGATAGCGACCTACTTAGAGAAAAGAGGTGGTGGCCTGCACCACCTTTGCTTTCGGACCGATGACATAGACAGCGACGTGGCACGTTTGCGTGAGAAGGGCTACCAATTTATCGGAGATGCCCCGACGCCCGGTGCGCACGGGTCGCGCGTGATATTTATTCACCCCAAGAGTTGTGATGGTGTATTGATCGAGTTATCACAGCCTGCAGAGGCCCATGCATGAGTGTTTATGACCCCGATTCATCTACCCTAGCCGCCTGGGGTGCCTTGGTAGAAAAACAGAGTAAAGGCCTGACCCCGGAAGACTTTGTGTGGAACACCCCTGAAGGTATTCCGTTAAAGACGCTCTATACCGCAGAAGACCTCGACGGGTTGCCGTATACCAATACGCTACCCGGGATGTCGCCCTACATAAGAGGCCCTCAGGCGACGATGTATGCGGGGCGTCGATGGACCATTAGACAGTATGCGGGCTTTTCTACAGCGGAAGCCTCCAACGCGTTTTACCGAAAATCACTCGCTGCGGGCGGGCAGGGCATATCTGTCGCATTTGATCTGGCAACGCATCGTGGCTATGACTCGGATCATGCGCGGGTATCTGGTGATGTTGGTAAAGCCGGCGTGGCAGTCGATTCAGTGGAAGACATGAAGGTGCTTTTTGACGGGATTCCGCTCGATCAGGTCTCGGTCTCTATGACGATGAATGGTGCAGTGCTGCCAGTTCTCGCGGGATATATCGTTGCGGCCGAAGAGCAGGGCGTTTCCCAGGCGGACCTTTCGGGAACTATTCAGAACGACATCCTCAAAGAATTTATGGTGCGCAACACCTATATCTACCCTCCGGCACCGAGTATGCGCATCATCGGCGATATCATTGCCTACTGCTCGGCGAATTTGCCAAAGTTCAATACCATTTCGATCTCTGGCTATCACATGCAAGAGGCTGGTGCGAATGCGGCGCTGGAGCTCGCATACACGCTTGCCGATGGAAAGGAGTACATCAAAACGGCCATTGCGGCTGGTTTGAAGATCGACGATTTTGCGCCGCGCCTCAGTTTTTTCTGGGGCATTGGTATGAATTTCTACATGGAAATTGCCAAGATGCGCGCTGCACGCTTGCTATGGTCCGAGATCGTGGCCACGTTCAACCCGGAGAACCCCAAGAGTGGGATGCTGCGGACTCATTGCCAAACGTCGGGCTGGTCCCTGACCGAGCAGGATCCCTATAACAATATCGTCAGAACCACCATTGAAGCGATGGCGGCAGTTTTTGGAGGTACTCAATCACTGCATACCAATGCCTTGGATGAAGCAATCGCGTTGCCCTCGGATTTTGCCGCGCGGATCGCGCGCAACACTCAGCTTATTCTGCAAGAGGAAACAGGGATTGGTCAGGTCGTCGATCCTTGGGGTGGTTCCTACATGATGGAGCAGCTCACCCACGACATGGCGGAAAAAGCCCGGGAGTTAATGCAGGAAATTGACGAGCTTGGTGGCATGGCCAAGGCTATCGAGAGCGGGCTGCCAAAACTTCGCATTGAAGAGGCGGCTGCTAAAAAGCAGGCGCGGATTGATCGCGGGGAAGACGTAATTGTAGGGGTGAATAAGTTTCAGATCGCCGAGCAAGATGCCGTCGACATTCTCGAGATTGATAATGAGCAGGTTCGCGAATCTCAGCTCGCAAGGCTTGCCAGTATTCGTGCGTCGCGCAATGAAGACAGCGTAACGGCGGCCCTCAAGGCGCTCACCGCTGCCGCAGAATCGGGCAGTGGCAATTTGTTAGCGTTGTCGATTGAGGCGACGCGCTGCAGGGCTACCGTCGGAGAAATCTCCGACGCCTTGGAGGTGGTTTATGGCCGCTTTGTTGCCCACGCACAGACGGTGTCAGGTGTTTACGGCGCTGCCTATGCTGAGGACGCCAACTGGGAGGGTATCTCAATGGACATCGACGCATTTGTCGAGCGACACGGTCGTAGACCCCGTATGTTGGTTGCCAAAATGGGCCAGGATGGACATGACCGAGGCGCTAAAGTCGTTGCGACGGCGTTTGCGGATGTGGGTTTTGACGTGGATTTGTCACCTATGTTTTCTACCCCGGAAGAGGTTGCCAGACAGGCTATTGAAAACGATGTGCACGTCGTGGGTGCCTCTTCGCTCGCTGCGGGGCATAAAACGCTGGTGCCACAATTAATAGAAGCCCTGAAAGCCGAGGGAGCAGATGACATCATCGTCATTGCCGGTGGCGTGATTCCCCAACAGGATTATGCCTTTCTCGAGGAGCGTGGTGTCGCCTTGATTTTTGGTCCCGGTACTCCCATCCCTGACGCGGCACGAAAGGTGCTTGATGCGATCAACGCCAACAGCTGAGCGCATTCTTGCCGGTGACAGGCGTGCGCTGGCCAAAGCCATTACTCTGGTAGAAAGCCAACGAGAACAGGATAGAGAGGCGGCGCAGCACCTCATGGCTGAGCTGTTACCCCATACGGGTAACAGCGTTCGTATTGGCATCACCGGTGTCCCCGGGGTGGGGAAATCCACGTTTATCGAGGCCTTTGGTCAACATGTTATTGCGCAGGGACACCGTCTAGCTGTGCTCGCTGTTGACCCCAGTTCTCCCGTTGCCGGGGGCTCAATTCTGGGCGACAAAACCCGGATGGAAACCTTGTCGCGATGCGATGAGGCGTTTATCAGGCCGTCGCCTGCGGGTCAGGCCTTGGGTGGCGTCGCATTCAAAACGCGGGAGTCGCTACTGCTGTGCGAAGCTGCAGGCTTCGACACTATTCTTGTGGAAACCGTCGGCGTTGGTCAGTCAGAGCACCAAGTCGCGGGGATGGTAGATTTCTTTTTATTGTTGATGCTCCCCGGCGGCGGAGACGAATTGCAAGGCATCAAAAAGGGCATTCTGGAGTTGGCGGATGCCATCGTGGTCAATAAAGCGGACGGTGCGAGTGCCGCGCTTGCAAAGACCACGCAGCAACATTACCGAGGCGCGATGTCGCTGCTAAATCACGGGTCGGTATGGGAGCCGCGGGTCATGACGTGCTCTGCGCTCCATGGCGAGGGGATCTCCGATGTGTGGGAGACGATCCGGGAGTATGCGGCGGCGGCAAGGCGAGACGGCCGATTTGACCAGACCAGAGCCGATCAAAATCTCGCCTGGATGCGTCAGCTCATTGACGAGTTATTGCGGGCATCCCTGTCGAGGCATCCTGCTGTTCGAGCTGCACTTCCCGAGATCGAAGCGGCAGTGACCGCCGCACAACAATCGCCTTTGGCTGCAGCACAAGCCGTTTTGGCGCTTGCGCGGCAATAAGGCTCTCCTCCGGTTATCGATGGGGCAAAACAATGCATGATGCGCCGCCTGTAATCTTATTCCGAGACGACCGAGATTGAGTCGTCACTTCGCGGGGCCTTGTTTTCGTGCATCCCTGGTGCGCGATCTCGATCGGCGCTCAGCCGATGCGCAAGGGCTGAGTGAATTTGATTTAATGGAGCGCGCCGGCGTGGCAGCGTTCAAACACCTGCGAAACCTTTGGCCCCAGGCGCAGCGCGTTGCCGTTTTCTGCGGCACCGGTAATAACGGTGGCGATGGTTGGATTATCGCGCGGCTGCTGCGCGAATCTGGACTTAATGCCGAGGTTTTCGTTTTCGGCGCACTCGAGAAAATCACGGGGGCCGCGCGTCTCGCTTATGACGCCTGGTTCGATATGGCGCAGCAATCTCCAAATTCCAGCGACGATTGGCTGGCGCTTGCGAAGCCCTCGACAGAGTATGACCTTATAGTCGACGCGCTCGTTGGGATTGGCTTTCGCGGTCCAGCACGCCCTGATTTTTCAGAACTCGTGGATACTGTTAACCGAGCTACTATTCCGGTGCTGTCGCTCGATGTGCCCAGTGGTCTGAACGCCGATACGGGGGCGCTGGAGGGCTCGACAGTTGCCGCACACGCAACGATCACATTTATTGCAATGAAGCCCGGGTTGTTGACGGGTCGGGCACGCGATTTTGTTGGGGATCTGACGTTAGAGCCGCTGGGGACGCCGTCCTCACTTATCGACTCAGCGCAAATTGTGGCAACAAGTTGGGCCTCCGATTTGCCACACGAGTTCCTGCATCCGCGTCGACCTTCGGCGCATAAAGGTAATCATGGTCATGTTTTGGTGGTCGGTGGCAACGTCGGGATGGGTGGAGCATCGATTTTAGCTGCATCTGCGGCACTTAGAGGCGGCGCCGGATTGGTGACGCTGGCCACGCGCTCGGCACATCTCACCGCCGCACTGGCGCGTCATCCGGAGGTGATGGCTCACAACATCGATCTACCAGAGGCATTGCGTCCCTTGTTGCAAGGCGCGTCGACCGTGGTGATTGGACCGGGCCTGGGCGTAGACGATTGGTCAAGATCCTGCTTCAGACTCGCACTGGAGAGTGCCAAGCCCCTCGTGATTGATGCTGATGGATTGAACCTGTTGGCGACCGACTCGTCTCTTTCGCGCCTCAGTCAGGAGAGCGTGTTAACGCCGCATCCGGGTGAAGCCGCTCGCTTAGCTGGGGTGAGCGTCTCGAATATTGAATCCGATCGGCTTTACTGGGCCAAAAGCCTTGCCGATCAATACGGAAGCACCGTAATTTTGAAAGGCGCGGGAAGTGTGATTGCCTCTCACGACGATGGTTCAATTCCTCATATTTGTTCGGCAGGTAATCCCGGCATGGCCTCGGGGGGCATGGGCGATGTCCTCGCGGGGCTTGTTGGCGCGCTGATGGGTCAGGGTTTTGCGGCATCCAAGGCTGCGTTGGGTGGTGTCATCGCCCATGCTACTGCGGGCGATCAGGCGTGGCGGGAGCATGGTATTGGTTTGACAGCATCGGATGTGACTAGCCATCTCGGCGCAATATTGACACCCGACCTCAGCGATAAAGCGTCACGCTGATTTAACTAACCCTGCTATCTCGGCAAGGGCGATTCGCAGGTATCGAAGATAATGCCTCTCCAATATGTCTGTTCTGTGTTCTCTACCGCCCATCGCTGTCGCAGTCTTCGATCGCTCCCGCAGCCACTAGCGCGTTCAGGAGCGTCTCGTCGGCTTCAGCAAGGTGGGCCAGCACTAGGGGTTCTTGGCGACAAAGCGCTGTAAGGTTATGAATTGCGCTTGAGGGGACCTCAAAAGTTTCACCGTTGATAAAAACGTCGACATGTTGCTCCCGCTCAGCCCATGCGACACGCGCGCGCCCTGACAATCGCACGCACGGTCCCATCAGGAATGGCTGAGGATCAAAAAAGTCATCCTCCTCAGAGGCTCGTTCTCTTGTCACGGTTTCTCCAAACCACCGGTGGTTGTCGAGCGCGTCGCTCGCGTTGGCCAGGGCATTCTTGGCGTTGCGAATATGTTCGAGCGTAATTTCTCCGGGCCTGCCCGGCGGCAGATCAGGCATGTCCTCCAGCAGTGATGTTGGCGCGAGTAGCTCGAGCAGATTGTCGGCGCGGTGTGCCAATAAATCTGCGATGGATGGGGCGCGGAATCCCAGGGAAAATGTCAGCGATTCCCCTCGTGCAATACCCCAATGTGCAACGCCTGGTGGGATATAAAGTATGTCTCCCGGCGCCAGGAGATACGTGTCGATGGGTTCAAATTCGGATATGAGGGTGAGGCCATTGGCCTGCAGTTGCGGCGTGTCGTCATCACAATGGCCGCCTATTCGCCATTCTCGGGATCCATCGCCTTGTAAGAGAAACACATCGTAACGGTCAAAATGAGGGCCTACTCCCGCACCGTCTACTGCATAGCTGACCATAATGTCATCGAAACGCCAGCGTGGTAAAAAGTCGACATGAGTGCGCAGAGCAGCAACGCCCGCGTGCCATTGATCTAAGCCTTGAACCAACAACGTCCATTCGTCGTCTCGATCGAAATCCTCGGCGTTAAACGGGCCTGCCTGTTGTGTCCAGACACCATGAGATTTCGCGACGAGACGGCTTTCGATGAAGGATTCCATGGCAATGCCAGCCAGTTCCTCTGCGGAAAGGGGTGACCTGAAACCGGGCAGCGCCTGTGGGAGGAGCAGCGGCTTTTGTTGCCAGTATTCCCTGAGAAAACGGGACTCAGAAATAGATAGCTTCATGGTGGCTACGTTAATCCGTCGGCGGAGGCCCAGGGTGCCGTTTAATCAATATCCTGAGCCAAGCGAGATGCGTAGCCGACATAGCTCCCAGGCGTCAGTGCTAGCAGACGCTGTTTTGCCTCGTCGGGTATTTCTAGGTTCGATATAAACTCGTGCATGATGTCGGAAGTCAATCGTTGCCCCCGTGTGAGCGCCTTCAATTTTTCGTAGGGCTCGGGGACCCCGTGGCGTCGCATAACGGTTTGCACGGCCTCGCCAAGGATCTCCCAGCTTGTATCGAGATCGGCATTCATCGGCTCGGAAGCCACTTCGAGTTTATTGATTCCACGCTCAAGCGAACTCAAGGCCAATAGCGTGTGGCCGACAGCGACGCCCATGTTTCTGAGCACCGTGCTATCGGTAAGATCTCGCTGCAAGCGGCTGATAGGGAGTTTTTCCGCCAGATGGGAGAGTATCGCGTTGGCCAATCCAAGATTGCCCTCTGCATTTTCGAAGTCGATGGGGTTGACCTTGTGTGGCATGGTCGAGGAACCGACCTCACCCGCAACCACCTTTTGCTTGAAGTATCCGAGGGAAATATAGGACCAAATATCTCGAGCAAAATCGATCAAAATCGTATTGACCCTGATGAGGCTATGGAAATATTCCGCCATATAGTCGTGAGGCTCAATCTGCGTTGTGTAGGGATTCCAGGCCAGGCCGAGCGTTGACAAAAAGTCGCGAGAAAGGGCGGGCCAATCAACTTCGGGGTAGGCAACCTGATGAGCATTGTAGTTCCCCACAGCCCCGTTGATTTTGCCCAGGGGTTGAATGTTGGCCATTGCCTGCGTCTGGCGCGCCAGACGCGCCGCCACATTGGCCATTTCCTTGCCAAGTGTGGTTGGCGTTGCCGCTTGCCCATGTGTGCGCGACAGCATCGGTTGCTGGGCATGGGTATGCGCGAGCGTTACCAACTGCGTGTGCAGGCCATCCAAAGTATCAGCCAAGACTCGGTGGCCGTCTCTGAGCATGAGGGCATGGGAGAGGTTGTTGATATCCTCACTCGTACACGCGAAGTGAATGAATTCGCTGATGGCTACAAGCTCTGAGTTGTCTGATATGGCCTCTTTCAAAAAGTACTCGACGGCTTTAACGTCGTGGTTAGTGGTCGATTCTATCGCCTTAATGCGAGCGGCTTCTGTTTCTCCAAAGCCTTCCAGCAGCGCATCTAGGCGCTGAAGAGCTGCCTCTGACAGCGGGGGAACCTCTTTAATGTCTGCGCAGGCGGCTAACATCTTGAGCCAGCCGATCTCGACTGCAACGCGCCGTTTGTTCAGGCCAAATTCTGTAAAGATGGGCCTGAGTGCGCTTACCTTCTCACAATATCGTCCATCCAGAGGAGAAAGCGCAGTAAGCCGATGATCCGCCATGTTAAGAGTCCCAAAAAAAGTGAGTTTACCATGTGACTCAATGTCATCGGCGTCACAGGTGCGAGATCTATAACGCCTAATCGTGTGCACAACCCTGCTAGGAATCCACCGTGCCAAGTTCGCGCGCCAAATGCGCGGCGGTATCTCGAATCGCGCCGCGACCGATCATTAATTTCAGGCGGGATCCCCCCAGTTGACGCCAGAGAAAGGCGGCCCTGACGCCGCAGAGCAACAGCGTACGGACGACATCTGCGACCTGAGGATTGTTGAGGTGCTGGGCACTTCCCGTAACCTTGATGCGGTAGGGAAGGGTGCTTAATGTATCTTGATAAATCGCCGATATATTCGCGCTTAAACTATTAATATCATTTGAAAAGTTTTCTGCTTTGTAGGCAGTATGTTTCAGTCGAGAGTGGACTATGGCCTGCAAGTCCTCTCGGCGCGCAAAACGTTTTTCGAGCTGCAAGATCGCCAAGGTGTACCGGAGGGTGTCGGCTGCCGCCTGATCCTGTGACAGTTGTAGGCAGGCGGCGAGCTGTTCAAGACCCAGCCGAATGCCTTGGGGTGTGCCAAAAACGGTGTCTACCGCATCGGGCTCAAAGCAGAAAAGGGAATGGATAGAGGCTTCGGCGAACGGCGTTGGCCAGCTTCCGGTTTTGGCCGCAACATCGACGATGCGAGCCGCTTGAGCGACACCCGCAAGCGCAAGGGTATGTTGCTCTCTCAGTGGACGTTGAGTCATAGTGCGCGCTCGATGATACCGCCTCCCAGGCAGATGTCCCCGTCATAGAACACAACCGACTGCCCGGGCGTGACGGCACGCTGCGGCTGGTCAAATAACACTTCGTAGTCCTGTCCGGTTCCAGTGATAACGCATCCCTGATCGGGTTGCCGGTAACGAATCTTCGCATGGCAGCGAAGAGGGGTTTGAGGTGGCAATCCGCTGACCCATAAAACCCCCGAGGATTTCAGTCTCTGGTGGAATAGACTGGGGTGATCAGCCCCCTGGGCTACGACCAGCGTGTTCTGTGCCACCAGCTTATCGACCACGTACCACGGTGCTTCGGGGTGATTGGCGAGGCCACCAATGCCTAGCCCCTGTCGCTGGCCGATCGTGTGGTACATCAAACCCTCGTGCTCGCCCAAAGATTCGCCCTCAACGGTAACAATAGGGCCCGGTTGCGCTGGAATATATTGCTTTAGAAAATCGCGGAATCGTCTCTCGCCGATAAAACAGATCCCGGTGCTGTCTTTCTTTCGGGCATTGGTAAACCCTGCTGCCGCCGCTATTTCACGCACCCGGTGCTTATCGACATCACCCACCGGGAAAAGTGTTTTGGCGAGAGCGGTATGGTCTACCTGGTGTAAGAAGTAGCTCTGGTCCTTGTTATTGTCTTGGCCTTTTCTAAGCTGGGTTTTCCCTGCTTGTCGATCTGTACGAACGTAGTGTCCGGTAGCAATGAGATCAGCCCCTAGATGCGTCGCGTAGTCAAGAAACGCACGAAATTTAATTTCTCGATTACACAGGATATCGGGGTTGGGGGTCCTGCCAGCCCGATACTCAGTCAGAAAATGAGCGAAGACATCATCCCAGTATTCGGCGGCAAAGTTCGCACTATGCAGCGGAATACTCAGCTTGTCCGCCACCGCTTGAGCGTCAGCAAGATCGGAGATCGCTGTACAGTACTCGGTGCCGTCATCCTCTTCCCAATTTTTCATAAATAGCCCCTCGACGCGATAGCCCGCCTCAAGTAACAAGAGGGCCGCGACCGATGAGTCAACGCCGCCGGACATGCCGACGATTACGGTCTGAGGATGGTTTGTCTCAGGAGAATTCAACGAGGAAAGTCCTAGCTACCTAATGAAAGGAGCTCAGCATGATGCCAGCGTCAAGCCGGGTCAACGGCCGGCGGCTCCCATGAGGCATTACGGGATTCGCCGGGTAGCAGGTTCTCCAGATGCCAGGGCCCGACGGCTATCCGAATAAGCCGCAGCGTAGGGTAGCCAACGGCGGCGGTCATGCGCCTGACTTGCCGGTTGCGCCCTTCGTTGATGCTGATTTCCAGCCAGGAGTCAGGAATGGACTTCCGTTCCCTGATTGGCGGGTTGCGCTCCCAGATGGCTGGAGGGGGTATAGGGTGTGCTTGCGCGGGACGTGTCATGCCATCTTTCAATGCCACGCCTCGGGTTAGCTCTGCGCATGCCGCGTCGTTGATCGTGCCCTCGACCTGTACCCAGTAACGCTTCCACAGTTTGGATTTGGGGTGCGTAATTCTCTGCTGTAATGCGCCGTCGGCTGTTAGCACAAGAAGGCCTTCCGAGTCGTAATCTAATCGCCCAGCGGCGCGGTAATCGGGCGCATGCATGAATTGCGCTAGCGTTGCCCGGGGGGCGTGTGGCCGATCCCGGTCGGTAAATTGGCTCAGTACTTGGTAGGGCTTATTGAACAGAATAACCGGCAACATTCGCATAGTGTGGCGGATTTGATGTTAAAATGCGCGCCTCACCACGCAGCGCTTTAGGTTCCGCCCACGGGTTGGGCAGGGCTGTGTGGGTCGTGCTTCTGATAGAGGCAAAGTCTGTAAATTCTGGGGAGTTCCAAAATGGCATATCAGCACATCCAAGTACCCGACACCGGTGAAAAGATCACTGTTAACGAAGATAACAGCATCTCGGTACCCGACAATCCCATCATTCCCTACATCGAGGGCGATGGCATTGGGGTAGACATCTCGCCGGTCATGATTTCGGTGGTAGATGCGGCGGTGGCAAAAGCCTACGACGGTGCTCGAAAAATTTCATGGATGGAAATCTACACCGGCGAGAAGGCTGCAGAGCTCTACGATGGTGATTGGTTTCCAGAGGAGACGCTTGACGCGATCAAGACCTACAGCGTGGCGATCAAGGGTCCGCTTACCACACCCGTTGGCGGCGGCTTCCGTTCTTTGAACGTGGCATTGCGACAGGAGCTCGATCTCTACACCTGTCTGCGCCCTGTGAGATGGTTTGAGGGCGTTCCGTCCCCGGTTAAGAATCCCGGAGACTGTAACATGGTCATTTTCCGAGAGAACTCGGAGGACATTTACGCCGGTATCGAGTACCAGGCGGGCACAGCTGAGGCACAAAAAGTCGTTGACTTCATCATCGGCGAAATGGGGGCCACTAAAATCCGGTTCCCGCAAAATGTGGGTATCGGCATTAAGCCTGTCTCGGCCGAGGGGACCCAGCGATTGGTCCGCAAGGCAATACAATATGCCATCGATCAGGATCTGCCCTCTGTTACGCTGGTTCACAAGGGCAACATCATGAAGTTTACCGAGGGTGCCTTCAGAGATTGGGGCTATGAGCTGGCGCAGCAGGAGTTTGGGGGAGAGCTCTTGGATGGGGGCCCTTGGGTTAGCATCAAGAACCCCCGCACCGGCAAAGATATTGTGATTAAGGACGTCATCGCTGACGCCATGCTGCAGCAAATCCTGACTCGGCCCCGAGACTACAGCGTGGTCGCAACATTGAACCTTAATGGCGATTACCTCTCCGACGCATTGGCGGCGCAGGTCGGCGGAATCGGCATCGCACCCGGCGCGAACTTATCCGATACCGTCGCGCTCTTTGAGGCGACACACGGAACTGCGCCCAAGTATGCGGGGCAGGATAAGGTCAATCCCGGCTCGCTGATTCTCTCGGCTGAGATGATGCTCCGGCACCTCGGATGGAACGAGGCAGCCGACCTGATCATTGACGGCATGAACGGCGCTATTCAGGCTAAAACGGTCACCTATGACTTCGAGCGCCTGATGGAGGGTGCCACCTTGGTGAGTTGCTCTGCTTTCGGTGATGCAGTCGTAGCGCACATGTAGCCGCATTAGATCTGCCGCCAAAGCCCGCCTTACGGCGGGTTTTTTTTGCCCAAGATCTGGCGCAAGCAGCGTTGTAACGTGTTGGCCATCTCGCAGAATCCGGTCGCAGCTTAACAGAGAGGTCGGCCACAAATGCGAGAACAAAGCCGGCGAGTGCTCTCAAACCACCGTGGGGTGGATTATACTGTCGCCATGACATGCGCGTATTCGTCGACAGGCCCCCTTGCCTCCTCCAGCCCTGGTTCACCCGACGACGACTATCGGGATGACGGCGGGGAGGGCGGTCTCGCCATTGCGCCAGCCAAGCCAAAGCTGAAGCGCCCCCCTCTGTACAGAGTTATTTTGCTGAATGACGACTACACTCCGATGGAATTCGTCGTTCACGTGCTCGAACAATTTTTTGGAATGAACCGCGAAAAGGCGACGCAAGTGATGCTGGCAGTACATACCAAAGGCAAAGGCGTGTGTGGGATCTATCCCCAAGATATCGCAGAGACAAAAGCCGCACAGGTGAACCAGAGTGCAAGAGACAGTGGCCACCCGCTATTATGTGAGGTAGAGCCATCAATGGATGACGACGAGGGTTAGTGGCATGCTGAGTAAAGAGCTGGAAAACACGCTCAACGAGACCTTTCGCACGGCGCGGGCTCGACGCCACGAGTTCATTACAGTGGAGCACCTGTTGCTGGCATTGCTCGATGATCCGACAGCCGTGCTGGTTTTGAAAGCCTGCCAGATCGATATGGAAGAGCTCCGCGGAGAGCTCATTGAATTCATTGATTCAACTACCCCGTTGTTATCAGACAGCGATGACGGTCGCGATACGCAGCCGACGCTCGGGTTTCAGCGGGTGTTGCAGCGGGCGGTTTTCCACGTCCAGAGTTCTGGTAAACAGGAAGTGACGGGCGCCAATTTGCTGGTGGCTATTTTCTCAGAGCAGGAATCTCAGGCCGTTTACTTTTTGAAAGCTCAGGGCGTGTCGCGCCTTGATGTGGTGAATTTTATTACCCACGGCATTGGCAAGGATGGCGAAGAGGCGGGCGCCGACGACGGAGTATCGGCTGCTGAAGACGAAGGCGAGGCCGGCGAGAAGCGTCCTTTAGACGCCTACGCCACTAATCTCAATGCTGAGGCCGAGGCAGGCAACATTGATCCACTGATCGGACGTCTTAACGAGGTGGAGCGCGTCGCGCAAATACTGGCGCGGCGTAGAAAAAACAATCCCCTGTTGGTCGGAGAGTCGGGGGTTGGTAAAACCGCGATAGCCGAAGGTCTGGCCAAGATGATCGTAGACGGAGAGGTGCCGGAGACACTGAAAGAGGCTGTCGTTTACTCGCTGGACCTTGGCGCGCTGCTGGCAGGTACGAAGTATCGCGGCGATTTTGAAAAGCGCCTGAAAGGGCTGCTCGCTAATCTTAGCGATAACGATCATGCGATCTTATTTATCGATGAGATCCACACCATTATCGGCGCGGGTGCAGCCTCCGGCGGCGTGATGGATGCCAGCAATCTTCTCAAGCCGCTGTTGGCCTCCGGGAAGATGCGCTGTGTAGGTTCCACCACCTATGCCGAGTACCGCGGCATTTTCGACAAGGATAAAGCCCTGAGCCGTCGTTTTCAGAAGGTCGATGTTCTGGAGCCGTCCGTCGAGGACGCCTATAAAATCCTCAAAGGGCTTAAGTCACGGTTTGAGGCGCACCACAAGCTGAGATACACCGACAAGGCACTGAGAGTGGCTTCCGAAATGTCCGCACGCTACATCACCGACCGATTCCTGCCAGACAAGGCGATTGATGTCATTGATGAAGCGGGTGCGTTTCAGCAGCTCCAGGCACCCAGTAAGCGCAAGAAAGTGCTTGGCCCGGGTGATATCGAAGCCGTGGTTGCCAAAATTGCCCGCATACCCCCCAAAACTGTTAGCAGTGATGATAAAGCGTTATTGGGTAAGCTCGAAGGCAACCTCAAAATGACGGTTTTTGGTCAAGATGCCGCCGTCAGTCAAATGGTCGGCGCAATCAAGCTGGCGAGGGCTGGCTTGCGGGGTGGGCAGAAGCCCATTGCCTCTTTTTTGCTGGCGGGGCCCACCGGTGTCGGTAAGACGGAGCTGACAAGGCAGCTGGCGCTGCAAATGGGGCTCGAGTTACTGCGTTTTGACATGTCCGAGTACATGGAGCGCCATACCGTATCGCGGCTGATAGGAGCCCCCCCTGGCTATGTCGGTTTCGATCAAGGTGGGCTGTTGACGGATGCGGTTACCAAGCACCCACACTCGGTCGTGTTGCTGGACGAGATTGAGAAAGCACACCCCGAGGTCTTCAACCTGCTACTGCAGGTGATGGATCACGGTACGCTCACCGATAACAACGGGCGCAAGGCCGATTTTCGCAACGTGATACTGGTGATGACCACTAATGCGGGGGCGGAAAATGTCAGTCGCCGCTCTATCGGATTTTCGCTGCAGGATCACTCTACAGATTCAATTGAGGCGATTAACAGGACCTTCACACCGGAGTTCCGAAATCGGCTCGATGCCGTTGTGCCTTTTGGGCCCCTTGGCGAAGGCGTGATCTTGACAGTGGTTGATAAGTTTTTGACGGAACTTCAGGGTCAATTAGACGAGCGACAAGTGGTTATCGAAGTTGACGAGGAAGCGCGGCTGTGGCTCGTTGAGAAGGGCTATGACGCGACGATGGGTGCTAGACCCATGGAGCGTGTCATACAGGAGCACATCAAAAAGCCACTTGCCGATATGGTCCTATTTGGGGATCTAGCCAAGGGCGGTACCGCTTCGATATCGGTCAACGCTGAGCGAACCGATCTAGCGATAACGGTTATGGTCGAGGAGAAAGAAGTCATCGAAGTGTGAGGGTTTGGCGAAGTGCCAGAGCCGCTCAGCAGTGTTTGTTGGAGAGTGTTTTAGGCGAGGGGCGCCAGACGCTATAGCCTCGCCAGAGGGCATCATCTCTCGCGGTAAGTGATCCGGCCTTTGGTCAAATCGTAAGGCGTCAACTCCACTCTTACTTTGTCGCCAGTCAGGATGCGGATATAGTTCTTTCGCATCTTGCCTGAGATGTGGGCCGTGACCACGTGCCCGTTTTCCAGCTTGACCCGAAAGGTCGTATTGGGAAGGGTGTCGACTATTTCCCCTTCCATTTCAATTTGATCTTCTTTGGCCATTCAGGCGCAGCCTCGTTTAATAGAAGGCGGGCACTTTATCGAAAAGTGCTGGATCTGGAAAGCGCAAGAACTGCACTAATTTGTCAGCTGTCAGTAATGCTGGGTTCCAGCAGATTAACAACGGCGTCAGTATCAGGGGCGACCGTCTGTGTTGTTTTCTGCTGCTGCCATTGCCCATCGATGAAAAGCTCTAGGGGCGAGAAGCTAGCTTTGTAGGACATCTTTCGGCATCCGTCGATCCAGTAGCCGAGATAAACATACGGCAGGCCCCTTAATTTCGCCTGCCTAATTTGTAAAAGGACGGCTTCTGTTCCGAGACTGCGCTGGGGTTGGTCGGGATCAAAGAAGGTATAGATCGCAGCGAGGCCGTCCAGCATCTCGTCGGCGACCGTCACGGCGACCAAGCGATTGCCTTGATAAAGACGATAGTAGTTTGCGCAACCGAGACCGTTGTTTAAGAAGGACTCATATTGCTCTCTCTCCGGTGGATACATGTCGCCGTCGGCATGGCGAGACTCAATGTAATACCGATACAGCCCATAAGCTTCGTCGTCGAGAATTGACTCTGAGACCTCCAAGCGTAGGTCAGTATTTCGCCGCTCGATGCGTCGTTGTGTCCGGCTGGGTTTGAACTCGGCCACCCGGACACGCGACGCGATGCAGGCATTACATTTATTGCAGTGCGGGCGGTACACGTGATCCCCACTGCGACGGAAGCCCAATAGTGACAACTGTGTATAAAGCTCGCGGCTCAGTTTTTGTCGCGGATCTACAAACAGCGTCGTTGCCTCTTCGCCGGCGAGATAAGAGCAGCGGTGGGGGAAGGTGGTGTAAACCTTGATTTCTCTGAGTGACGCCGTCACAGGAGATCCCTCGCCTCATAAACAACGGACACTGTTGCACGCATATCGAGCGTCTGGGGTGTCTTGGGCAGCAAGCCGCGCGGGTTAGCAAGAATTGAAGGCATAGACTGCTTTATAGCGCCTCGTAACACTTTTTCAAAGTCTTGACGAGACAGTGAGCATGCGCCTAACGATTCGAGGTGCGGATTTTGAACCTGGCAATCTATCAGTTCTACCTCGAGATCGACGCAAATCTTGGCAAGCGCGACAAAGGCGAGTTTCGATGCTTCCGTCTCGCGATGAAACATGGATTCACCAAAAAAAATCCGGTCAATCAAGAGACCGTACAGTCCCCCTATCAGATGATCTCCCGCAAAAACTTCAATTGAATGTGCGACACCTAAACGGTGGAGCGCGTTGTAAGCCGCCAGCATGTCGGGGGTAATCCACGTGTCCGCATCGGTAATGACATTGCCTCGAGGTGCGGCGCAGCCCTTGATAACGTTGACGAAGTCGGTGTCGTAGCGTAGCTGCCAAGGGCTGTTCCGTATGGTTTTCCTTAGCGAGCGACTGATATGAATTTCATCGGGTTTGAGCACCATTCTGGGATCGGGGGACCACCAGAGAATTTCTTGTCCTTCACTAAACCAAGGGAAGATCCCTTGTGCGTAGGCAATCAATAAAGTTTCGGGAGTGAGGTCTCCTCCGTGAGCGAGCAAACCATTGGGCTCGGATAGCGCCTGATTTGTCGGTGGGAAGGGGTTTGCTGACACTTCAGGTCTGACTGAGTCCGTCCAGATATTTCTCCGCATCAAGCGCCGCCATGCATCCAAAGCCCGCTGAAGTAATGGCTTGTCGATAGATATGATCAGCAACGTCGCCTGCCGCAAAAACACCGCCGACGCTAGTGTGGGTCGCGCCTCCCTCGGTTCCCGAGTGAACGGTCAAATAGCCGCCTACCATTTCTAGCTGGCCAGCAAATAAGTCGGTATTAGGCTTGTGGCCGATAGCGATAAATACGCCAGACAAAGGGAGTGACTCACACTCATCGGGCTCTTTGGTAGAGCGTATGCGGATGCCATTAACACCGGTTTCATCGCCAAGAACTTCATCCAAAGTCCGATGCCAGTGGGTTTCGATCTTGCCTTCACTGACCCGATGCATGAGCCGGTCTTGCAAAATTTTCTCTGCGCGTAAGTTGTCTCGGCGATGAATCAGGTGCACCTTAGAGCAAAGATTACTCAGGTACAGCGCCTCTTCGACTGCAGTGTTGCCCCCGCCCACAACGGCAACTTCCTGATTGCGGTAGAAGAAACCATCGCAGGTGGCGCAAGCGCTCACTCCCTTGCCCATAAACGCTGTCTCGGAAGCTAGCCCCAGATACTGCGCAGAGGCGCCTGTCGCAATGATGAGCGCGTCACAGGTGTATTCGGATGTGCCCCTCAGTTGAAATGGTCGCGTTTTGAGATCTACCCATTCGATATGGTCAAAAACGACACTGGCCTCAAGCCGCTCTACGTGGGCTTGCATCTGCTGCATGAGCTGCGGGCCTTGCAAATCGTGGGTCCCGCCCGGCCAATTCTCCACTTCTGTGGTCGTAGTGAGCTGCCCTCCCTGCTGCAGTCCCGTAATGACCACGGGGTTGAGATTGGCGCGGGCTGCATACACAGCTGCGGTGTACCCGGCAGGGCCAGACCCCAAAATAATCAATCGGTGGTGGGATGGGTTACTCATGATGACGTTCCGTTACAGCTGACAGGCGGGGTTTGATAGACAGGTGGAAGGGTAGCGCAGGTCGTCTTTCGAGGCCAGACGAACTGTCAGTCGGCGCATAAAATGGCGTCGACGCTCCAGATAAAACCACGGTAATTCATACCATTACGAGCCTGATCAACGAGGCGGCTGTGGTAACATGAACCTTTGCTGAAGGGTTGAGAAGTGGTGACAGGCAAGGCAAAAACGGCTGATAAGACGGAAGGTGATGATCAGACCCGAGGTCGCCGGCGCATCCGCGATGTGCTGTTTATCAGCGTGGGTGCCATCTGCCTGTTCGTTTTGATGTCTCTCGTCACCTTCAGCGATGCGGACCCGGGCTGGTCGGCTAGTGGTACAGGGGGTGCGGTCGAGAATTTAGGCGGCGTCACGGGGGCTTTTCTCGCCGATATCTTTTATGCCTTGGTGGGCTCGGCAGCTTATTTGGTGCCGCTACTACTCGCTTATCGCGCCATATCTCTGTTGTTCACCGACGATGACCACAAAGCCGTTGATTGGCAAATATTTGGTCTGCGGGCGCTAGGCTTGGTACTGCTAGTTGTATCGGCAACCGCCTTGCTGTCGCTCAATGACGCTGGTGCATCAGGGTTACCGCAGGGAGCAGGTGGCATTTTGGGTGCGGCTGTGGGCTCGGGCTTTGATCAGGCGTTTAACCCGGTGGGGGCCAGGCTGGTCTTGGTAACGCTGTTTTTGCTTGGGTTGACCGTATTTGCTGACATCAGTTGGCTAAAGGTGGTCGACTGGCTCGGAAGTAAGACGCTCTCGGGGGAGCAGAAGCTCAGGCAAGGTCTGCTCGAGAAAATTGACCATATGCGTGATCGCCGTGCCCGAGAAAAACAGTTGGAAGAGCGCAAGCTCCAGATAGAGCAGCACGTTGCTAAAGAAAAGAAACGAGCGCCGCCAAAAATCAAAGCCCCAAAGCCTGTCAGCCCCGCGGGGAGTAAGGTCGAACAGGAAAAGCAAAAGCCGCTATTCGATATCCCTGTGTCGGGCGAGTTGCCGCCGCTTGACCTTTTAGATGTCGCTAATGATGCGGGTCAGAGGGGCTACTCTGCAGCAGAGCTGGAGTCGCTCTCCCGTCTTTTGGAGCTCAAACTCAAAGATTTCGGTGTCATTGCCGAGGTGGTGGCCGTCTACCCGGGCCCTGTGGTCACCCGCTTTGAAATCCAGCCGGCTGCGGGGGTTAAAGTTTCAAGAATATCTAACCTAGCCAAGGACCTAGCGCGATCTCTTGCAGTGATATCTGTTCGCGTAGTGGAAGTTATCCCAGGGAAAAGTGTTGTCGGTATCGAGATACCCAACGCTGACCGCCAGACAGTCAACTTCCGCGACGTATTGGCATCTCGCACCTTCGAGGATTCCAAATCACCGCTCACGCTAGCGCTGGGCCACGACATTGCCGGCGCGCCGGTGGTCGCGGATCTCGGGAAGATGCCCCACGTGTTAGTGGCGGGCACCACGGGCTCCGGAAAGTCTGTTGGGGTCAACTGTATGCTTGTCAGTCTCCTGTACAAGGCGACCCCTGCCGAAGTCCGACTCATTCTGGTTGATCCCAAAATGTTGGAACTGTCGGTTTACGATGGCATTCCGCACCTCCTCACCCCCGTTATTACCGACATGAAGGATGCGGCGAATGGTCTCCGCTGGTGCGTCGCAGAGATGGAGCGTCGCTATAAATTGATGTCTCTGTTGGGGGTGAGAAACCTTCAGGGCTATAACCGAAAAGTGGCTGACGCGGTTAAGCAAGGGAGTCCCATCCCGGATCCGATGTGGAAACCCGATCCCGTGCTGGAGCTGACTGAAGAGGAGCAAACCCATCCCACTCTGGAGAAGCTACCCAGCATTGTCGTCGTGATCGACGAGTTTGCCGATATGATGATGATTGTCGGCAAAAAAGTGGAAGAGTTGATCGCTCGCATAGCCCAGAAAGCCCGCGCGGCGGGAATTCATTTGGTGTTAGCGACACAGCGCCCCTCTGTCGACGTGATTACCGGCCTTATCAAGGCCAATATCCCCTCAAGAATTGCCTTTTCGGTAAGCTCAAAGGTGGACTCAAGAACCATTCTGGATCAGGGCGGCGCTGATCAGCTTCTCGGCTATGGCGATATGCTTTACTTGCCCGCAGGTTCCAGTGTGCCGGTTCGAGTTCACGGGGCATTCTGCTCAGATGACGAGGTTCATCGCGTCGTGGGAGATTGGAAGCGGCGAGGTGATCCTCAATATCTCGATGGACTGCTGGACGAGGGGGGGCAGACACCGGTAACGGCCAACGAAATTCAGACGGCAGCGGCGGGCGAGGAGGATCCTGAGTCTGACCCACTGTACGACGAGGCGGTAGATTATGTCTGTCGCAGTCGTCGGGCATCGATTTCATCGGTTCAGCGCAAACTGCGGATCGGTTACAACCGGGCGGCTCGCTTGATTGAAACGATGGAAATGGCGGGAGTCGTGTCCGAGATGGGTAGCAATGGGCAGAGGGAGGTGTTGGCCCCACCTCCACCGGAAGAATAAGTGCGCGCTCTGCTCGCGGCGGTCTTATATTGGTTGCTGCCGGCGACAATGGCCGTGGCTGACGTGCTCCATGATTTGGCCAAAAAACAGAGCTTTGCAGGTGATTTTGAGCAGCGTGTCCTGAGCGCCAGCGGAGAGGTGATTGAGACCGCTACCGGCACTTTTCGGTTCATGCGACCTGATTATTTTTGGTGGCAGATCAATGCTCCCGAGCGTCAGCTACTTCTTGCCGCCGGCGACACCCTGACACAAATCGACTGGGACCTTGAGGTGGTCGTAGAGCGACCACTTACTCTCGAGACACGAAGTGCAGTGCACTGGTTATTGGCCCCAAGATCTGAACTCGAAAGCGCATTCAACATTGAGCTTTCGGAGGGTGCGGTTTCATTGACGCCGGTGGGCGAGGGAGCTGGCTTTTTAAATATAGGCATCAGCCGCTCCGGCGATCATCAATGGACGCTCAGTATTACCGACCTCGGTTACCAGCTGTTGGAATTCTCGATGGTTGAAGATCCCGCGATCATACTGGATGCCTCTGGGTTCGCCGTCCCGGAACTCCCATTCTAGAAGCGATTGGATCAACGCGAATGAGAGACGGTGATTTGTTTGCTCCGGCGCCTTCAGACAATGAACCTCTGGCGTCAAAAATGCGTCCGACTTCTCTGGCGCAATTGGTGGGTCAGCAACACTTGCTGGGGCCGGGTAAGCCCCTGCGTCACGCCATTGAGACGGGTAAATTGCATTCTTTCCTGCTCTGGGGTCCCCCAGGTGTGGGTAAGACCACATTGGCCCGCATGGCGGCGAGCCATAGTGGAGCGTTGTTTCTACAGATATCTGCAGTGTTCTCGGGTATCAAAGATATTCGCGATGCCATAGAACAGGCGAAGGAAGCGGCGGGGCGCCGCCGAGCAACGGTGCTCTTTGTTGATGAAATACACCGCTTTAATAAAAGTCAGCAGGATGCATTTCTCCCGCACATCGAGGACGGCACCGTATTCTTTATCGGTGCCACCACGGAAAATCCGTCCTTCGAGGTGAATAACGCGCTGCTGTCACGATTGCGCGTCTATAAATTAGAGCCGGTGCGCGAATCCGAGCTCGCCGAGCTATTGGAGCGCGCAGTGCAAGCGTGCTTCCCCGCTATCGAGGTGGCGCCCGGCTTCTTAACCAGTTTGGCGCGGCTGGCAGACGGCGACGTCAGGCAAAGTTTGAATCTGCTCGAGCTGTCCGTGAGTCTTGCGTCCCGCGAGGGATCCAGCTTTCTTCTTCATCACGACCTGCTCAGCGAATTGGCGAATTCGGGAACACTGCGCTTTGACAAGCGCGGCGACGCATTTTATGACCAGATCAGCGCCTTGCATAAGTCTGTCAGAGGTTCTGACCCCGACGCCGCGTTGTACTGGTTGGCACGAATGCTGACTTCAGGTTGTGATCCTATTTATATTGGCAGGCGTTGCATCCGCATGGCGTCTGAAGATGTCGGTCTGGCGGACCCACGTGCGTTGCAGGTGACGACAGATGCCGTCTCGGTACTGGAGCGCTTGGGCAGTCCCGAGGGAGAACTTGCGCTGGCACAGGCGGTGACCTACTTGGCCTGTGCTGCCAAGAGTAATTCGGTTTATCGTGCCTTCAATGCAGCCATGGCCGCGGCAAATAATACGGGTTCACTCGACGTGCCGCCGCATCTGCGAAATGCGCCGACCCGGTTGATGCGGGAGCAAGGGCACGGAGCGGGGTATCACTATGCGCATGATGCTGAGGAGGGTTTCTCAGCGGGGCAGCAATATTTTCCGGATGGCATGTCACCGACGACTTTTTATCAGCCGACGCAGCGAGGCTTAGAGGGGCAGATAAGTGAGAAGTTAGCGCATTGGCGTTCTCTAAACGCAGGCACGGCACCCGGCGAGACCTAAGGTGAGCGCTTGCCACGCCCGGCAAATGCTTACGGCAGGCATATAGAGAACTGATTTCGGTTACACTCCCGCCCCTTGAAAGGAAGGCAACGGCTATATGCTTGACATTAAAGCAATTCGACAAGACCCGCACCGGGTTGTGGAAGCCCTGTCAAAGCGTGGTGTGCAATTTGATATTGCGCAATTCGAAGCTTTGGATGCGCGCAGAAAAGATGCTGACGTTACAGCTCAAGGTTTACTGGCCGAGCGGAAAGCCGCCTCCAAAAAGATCGGTGAGCTCGTTTCTGCTGGTCGCTCAGTGGAGGAGGCCAAAGCTGAAGTAGAGCAGGTGCTGGCGAGGTTGTCGGCGGATTTGGAAGCTGCCACCGAGGAGGCGGGCGCTGTCCAGCGTGAGCTGGACGCGTTACTGCTTGGCACGCCCAATCTCCCCGACGAGAGAGTGCCTCACGGCGCGTCAGAGGCAGATAACGCAGAAGTGTCGCGTTGGGGGACACCACAACAATTCTCTTTTGCTCCCAAGGACCATGTCGATATTGGAGAGGCTCTCGGTCACATTGATATGGAGGCAGCCAGTCAGATTGCAGGCTCCCGATTTTCGGTGTTGAGAGGCGATCTGGCGCGGCTCCATCGGGCCTTGATTCAATTTATGTTGGACTGCCACACGATCGATCACGGTTA